>NZ_JAUBQN010000116.1:0-1138 GCF_036701295.1 Microcoleus harperi Pol14_C6
TACCAAAAATGGGTCATAATTATCACTTATATTATGGGTAATATATTATGGATAATACTAATATTTATGATGGATAATTTATGGGTTATAATTATGAGTTATAACTATTTATTATAGGTAATTTATGGGGGATATTGTCAGCGTCGGGAGCGTTTATAATGGATAATTATCAACCATAATTATCATTTATTTCCTAACAGCAACCTCGGATTTGTGGGGTATAATTTGACATTTTTACACCCTATAAATTAGGGGTTACTATCAGGAATTGTGAGGGGTTTCTGATAGCAACCATCCCCAAGGGCGATCGGATGAACCGCCACCGCCACCACACCACCACCGCCACCGCACCAGCGGCAACCGCCACAGCACCGCCACCACCAACACCCGCCACCGTCTAACGTCTCACCATCGGGGTCTATTTGCGTCTTCTACCCGTCTCTTCCCTCTCCCGTGCCAGATACAGCGTTAGACACCCCACAGGGGTGTTAAAGCGCGTTTAAAGCCCTTTTATCAATAGCAAGCGCCTGTTCTCAATAAGTTCTGGCGCTTCTCAGTTTTTATTGGCGCAAGATTAGCGCTTCGCGCTAACCCCTAAGTAGGGCAATTTTGCGCCAATAAAAAACTACAATCCATACATAGCAAACATTTGAATGGCTGAGTCTGCCTGTAACTTTTTTCCGTCACGCCACAAACTTACAGGTTTTTACAGGTTTTTTCGTGTCAATAACAGGGGTATTTCAACCAATAACACGGAAAATCAAGGGTTTCAGCCACCGCCACCAGGGGCGCTTTTTTCAGTCTTTAGAGGCGATTTGATGACTTTTAAGGCTCTACAATCTAGACTAGGCAAGGGTTGTGGGGTTTTAAAATGTGTGTAAATTCAAGAATTGCTGCAATTTTCAAAGTTGCAACATCAAAACGGCTGAAACGATTACAGCGGTGGAGTTCTAGCGGTTTATTTATTAGATGTTTTTTAGACAGGGGGCGATCGACTGACTGACAGATTGACTGAGGCGATCGCCTGACTGACTGACTGGCACGGCTGGCACTGGCAAGGCTTCAAAATGCAGCCATCTAGCGCGGTCTAAAAGGTTTTGGGGTGATTGCACGTCTACCGAGGCTGGCACGGCTACAA
>NZ_JAUBQN010000117.1:0-1126 GCF_036701295.1 Microcoleus harperi Pol14_C6
ATACCAATTTTATATGAAGTTGCATAGAATAAAGATACTGTTTAGAGGTCATTAGTTATGGCACGTCAACTGATTGTGGCGCTCGCCGAAAGTGCAGAGAGTTTGGAGCAACAACTCAAAAACAGTCGCACCGCCAGCCAGAAAGAACGGTTGCAAATGTTATGGTGGCTGAAAACGGGACAAATTACTCAGCACAAAACTCTCGCCTTACGTCTCGGACGCGATGGTTCAACGGTAACTCGGTGGCTGCAAAAGTATCGTCAAGGAGGGTTATCCGAATTGTTGGCCCTTAAGAGTGCACCCGGAAAATCACCCCACTTGAGTCCAGAGGCTCTCGCCGGATTGCAAGTAAGATTGCAACAGCCACCAGGATTCAAAAGTTATGGGGAGATCGTGGAGTGGCTAAATCAGACTTATCAACTGAACCTGACATATCCCACCGTCTATAATTGGGTGCATTACCGACTCAAAGCTAAATTAAAAGTACCTCGTCCCCAGAGTGCCAAGCAAGAACCCAATGCCGTGAGGCGTTTTAAAAAAACATTGCCCCAGCATTGTTGACCTATCAACGGTTGTTTGGCAAGGGACAACGGTTGCGTTATTTATGTCAAGACGAGACCCGCTTGGGACTCAAAACCGAAACAGGGAAAGTAATTATGGCGTTTGGGGTGAAACCGATCGCCCCTGTGTTGTGGAAACGCGACAATTTTTGGCTCTACGGTGTGGTCGAACCCTTGAGTGGCTGGCATTTTTGTCAAGAATACGATCGACTCAATACTGAACAATTTCAGCAATTTATTGATGCCATCTCACATCAGCTCGGAGATGACATCGCACTAATTCAACTTGATCGAGCCGGAGCTCATGTGACCAGCGCTCTACGATGGCCCGACAACTTGATTCCCGTGTGTCAACCAGCCCATAGCCCGGAACTCAATCCGATTGAACGAGTGTGGCAACTTATTAAACAACAATTCAAGGGAGAAGTTTTTGAAACACTTCTTCAATTGCGTGAGCGACTTAACCAAGTTCTGGAACAAATCACCCCTGAACAAATCATTTCGCTATCTTCTTACAATTTCATTCTTGAGGCTTTATTCTATGCAGCTTCATATTAAATTGGTAT
>NZ_JAUBQN010000084.1:0-7819 GCF_036701295.1 Microcoleus harperi Pol14_C6
AACGATGCCATCACTCCCGATCGCGTGAACTTGAAAACGGTACTCGCCAAATCCAATCCGACGGTAACAACCTCCTGTGGCCGCGAGCACCGGACCTCGGCCTTATCCGCCAAGAAACTGCGGGACTAAATTTTACAATCCCAACTAGCAATAGCTTTTAGAGTAGCGTCATAAACTACACCTATTTCATCTTAAATGAAAATCGAGGCCGCGGAGGTATGTTTATTGCAGAAAATTCCTGCCTTGACATCTTATTTATATCCCACGCGACCCTTCCTTTCCTTGCTAAATTAAAATATCCGGCATTTATAAAGTTTATGTTTGACATTTTCTTTGAGTTAAAGGAATGAAATGCTTCTTGACCACTAGTTGGCTCCCCTCGGAAGTTGTCCTGGGCCCATTGCTCGAGCGTAGGCACAGTGCTGCCGTCAAAGGAAACATTACCGGCGCTGTCAGATATTATACCAATAGCTAAACCGTCATATGCTCGCACATTCTTGAATGTAACGCCTTCGCTATCCGTCGCTGCAGAAAATGCTCCGTTTACCCAATACCTTACATCAACATTTTCGACTAGCCCCCCCCATCCGCCTTCGCCATTTTCGATTAATACACCAACGCCTTTGGGTGAGTTTAATCCTTCAATATACCCATTGCGAATAGTTGGCTTGATAGACCCATATGAATTGATCGCATCCTCAGTCCATGACGTACGCCCAGGATTTATCACGCTGAAAGTGTCAAGAGTGGGGTATTTACACTTATCAAACTGGACTAGTTGCCCCCTAGGAAGGGGACCTCTAATATCGAACCCTTCTATTTTCTTTATAATTGCGTGATCACTACGAAAAAGATAAACTCCGGCCGCACCCTTTTCAACGTACACATTTGAAATTGTTAAGTTATTTGAAAATACAGCTTGAATATTAACTCTTCTTTCAGGCATTGAACCTATGTTTTGACCTCGCTCCGGTGCCCCAATATTTACAACAACGGTATCTGATATATTTGCATTTTGCGACCTATTTATCACAATTCCGGGACCATTAGAATGATATACAATAACGTTTTTTATTTTGACATTGTGGAAACCATCTACTGTGATAGCAGGGCGCATATCGTCTGATTTTACTATCATATTTTCTATTTTTTGACCATCAAAACTTGCCTTAAAGGGGCCTGATACATAAACCAAAGTTCTATTTTTTTCTGACGAAGTACGATTTTTCAGCACTTCGTGCGCGCTTACATCCAGTCGATAAACGCAAATCATCAAAAATAGAGCTGTCGCAATTGTAGAAGTTCTGATCATAGACAACATTACTACTCCTTTATGTATTTATTCGTCTGCGAAGGCTCGAAATTTTGTAAGGTGATTTTTTAACCGCTGTAACGGCTTGGCGCCTTTAACGTTCGTGTGTCAGGCCTCTTGCTATGCCCTGATTTTGCTACTGGCAGGTATGCAGTTGGAAGAACGAGTTCCGCGTCAATTTAGAGAGCTTTGATGTTCGCGCCCCGGGACTGGCTTGCTCGGCGTAGACATTGAAGTCCCTGCCGCATAATCGTCAGTCAATTTCCTTGCCCCTATGTGCGTCCGGTTGAGCCTTTATTGGATAACAGCCGGATCATGCAATCCGGTGATTTCGCCCGCGCTTCACCATGGCCTAGACCGTGCGCGCCATCTTGTTGGCCAAAGCGACAGCTGCCACAATTCGCGGCTTACGTCCCAACACGCGGCCGAGCCAGTTGTCGGGGAGCACACCACGCCGGATGATCCAGCGGATCCTGCTCATTACACCGAAGATTAGCATCTTGCGACTGCCGCCTTGGCTCATCTTACTCACAAGCCTAGCATCGCCTTTCCGCCGGTGTATCGCTCTCGTGGGACCAGCCCAAGCCATGCGGCGAAGTTCCGTCCACTGGCAAAGGCCCGTAGATCGAGAGCAAACGTCATGATCGCATCCGCTGTTACAGGACCGACGCTTGGCAATTAGCAATGCAGCCGCATTGATTCGTCGATCTTGTGCGCCATAACCGCGGATCTGGTCCAGTTAAAGGGCAGCGATATCGCACACCGCACCCGAGAGCTGTGTTGCCTTGTTGTCGATCAACCCTCCAAGGGCTTTGATTCCGGTCGGCGCTTGCCCGACGACAAATCCAGATTCTGCCAGATAGCCGCGAGATCGGTTGATGAGTTGCGTTCGTTGTCTAACGAAGGATTTGGCGAGTTCTGAACGCCACCCCACGGGCCTGATGCTCGGCGCTCTTCACTGCCACATAATGATAGCGATATCGCAGCAAGGCTCCACCAATCGCTGCTTCGTCTGCCGCATCGTTCTTCACCTCCTGACGAAAGGCTTAACGTCAACGGCGGGTGTCTGGCGAACCTCGTGACCGAGACTTTCCGCAAACCGCCCCAGAAATAGCTGATTGCGCACGCTTCAAAGGGGGCTTGCTCGCGAAAGATGGTCTCAAGCGTTCCGCGCGAAACCATCCGATTTAACAGAGCCGCCTCTCCCAGGCCTGTGCCGCAGACCTGAGAGCTGCCCTTCGCGAGATCCATTGCGAGAATATGAACATCGGTCATGCGCTCCTTCTTGTACAGCGCAACATCGCGCTGGTCAGACATGATGCCGTCAAGGAGCCAAACCAGCGGAAGATGAGATCGGAAACGTAGACAAACGGTTCGGCTTAGCACAATAGGCACCATGCTCCGGAAGCCAGCCAGATTCATTACGCAAACCTTGTCGTTTCTCCGAGGAGGCCGCGCAGACCTCACAACCGACGAGGGTCGGGCGGATGATCGAATGCGCAAGATTGCGCTAACGGCAGCAGCCTCTGCCCTTGCGAAACTTGTTTCTATCGCGACATCATTGATAACCGTTCCTCTAACGCTTCACTATCTGGGCACAGAGCGGTATGGTTTGTGGGTTATCATAAGTTCTTTCACATTAATGTTAACCTTTGCTGATTTAGGCATCGGAAACGGCTTACTAACTGCTGTCGCGGTCGCCCGTGGAAAAGACGATTTTGATCAAATTAGATCATATGTATCAAGCGCTTTCGTCGTCCTAGGGTTAGTCGGATGCGTTATCATCACACTAGCGTTGGCTACTTATGCCCATATTAATTGGGCCTATATTTTTAACGTTCAAGATACGCTTGCTGTAAATGAGGTTCGCCCGGCGATGCTGGTGTTTTTTCTTTGTTTCGGTCTGTCGCTTCCTGCAACGATCATCCAGCGCCTCCAGCTTGGTCTGCAACTGGGGTTTATGTCTAGCCTATGGCAGTGCGCTGGTAGCGTTGCTGCACTGATTGGCACGCTGGTCGTAATATCCCTTGAAGCCGGATTGCCATGGCTCGTGCTGATGTTTAACGGCCTACCGATAATGGTTCTAATCATTAACAGCCTGGTTTTTTTCACCCGCACAATGCCCGAATCAGCACCTCAGATCCACGCCGCAACCAAGCGGCATGCGGCCGAGATTGGCAAGATTGGGTTTGTTTTTTTCATTCTCCAGGTAACTACGGCCGTAGCTTACACGTCGGATAGTGTTCTGATTGCGAACAAGCTTGGCGCCGCTGCTGTTGCTGAATTTGCCGTACCGGACCGTCTTTTTGCGTTAATATCGCTCGTTGTGGGCTTCGTGGTGATGCCGCTATGGCCGGCTTTTGGAGAGGCGTTCGCTCGAGGCGATCATGTCTGGGCGAAACGCACTCTGGTCAAGGGAACATGGCTTGCGTTGGGGGTTTCAACGGCTTTGGCAATTGTTATGGTAGTTGGCGGGAGAGCTATAATTGAGGCGTGGGTTGGCAGCACGGTGCAGCCGTCAGTGGCGCTGTTGATCGGGCTAGGAGCATGGAGGATCCTGGAAGCTACAGCGAGCGCCAGCTCAATGTATCTCAATGGGCTTAGAATCGTTTGGTTTCAGGTCGCGATCGCCACGATGACCGCAGCGGTGGCATTAAGCGCAAAACTGCTAATGGTAGAAAAATTTGGGGTCTACATTGTTCCTTGGGCAACCTTTATATCTTATGCAATGTTTGCAGGTCTGCCTATGTTATTATTCTTAAAAGCCAGGATAAAGTAATGCATATTGCAAATCGTTGCAAATTCATTGCGCGAAATATTACAACTGATTTCCGCAATTTCGTGCTATCCCCGTTATATAAGCATAGAAACGTTGGCAAAGATACACTTATCGATAGTTCGGCACAGATTCTAGGCTGGAGATGGATTACGATAGGAAGTAATTCGGTAATCGGAGAAGGATGTTGGCTTAACGTCAACAAATATGAAGGAACCAAGGCGCAGATCGTGATTGGGAACAACTGCTTCATAGGACGCCGTACAGTTATAAGCCCGGGCTCATTGATTGAATTTTCTGATTACTCTTTACTGGGTTACGGCTGTAGCTTTTTAGGAGCAGACCATATCTATTCGGATCCATTTATACCGTATGTTGCAACCGGTGCGACCACATCAAGTGAAATGCGAATTGGCGCCAACTGCTGGTTTGGCCACAGCGTAACCATTCTCGGCGGCATAACCCTCGGCTTTGGAAGCGTATTTGCTAGCACTTCGCTAATAAGAAAAGATGTCCCTCCATTTAGCTTAGTCGTCGGCAACCCCGGGCGGGTCATAAAAAGATATGATATGGCCCGAAGACAGTGGATAGAGATTGAAAAATTGGGTGGTGCCGAACCCGAGATACCATCGGAAACGGAATATATGGCGCAACTGTCGAGAAATGCATTAAATCTGAATATGCCCCGGAAAGCTTCAGGTCGCTCCCAAGGACACTCTATTTAAGTAATCAAGTTATGGAGAATGTATGATGAACTCAGCACGACGCTTCGTCCGAAAGCTAGTAAGGCCTCCGGAAGAGCGCCCGGCATTCGAGACTCTTATGATCAACCAAGGCCGTATTCTTACTAAGTTAAACGAGCAAACTGAAATCAAAAATATCTCTGAGGCTGAATTCAAGGTGTTTTCGCAGTGGGGCGAGGATGGTATTATACAGCATATTGTCGGTAAAATACCTGACATAAAAAAGACATTCATTGAGTTCGGCGTTGAAAATTTCTCGGAGTCAAATTGCCGATTTCTAATGATGAAGGATGGCTGGAGCGGAATGGTAATCGATGGATCACAAAACCATATCGACCACATTCGCTCCCGAGATTATTATTGGCATTTTAATTTGAATGCGACTTGCGCATTTATCACTAAAGATAACATTTGTGACTTGCTTGAAAGCAGTGGCTTTGCAAAAGATTGTGGTATCTTGTCGGTTGATATTGATGGCGTCGATTATCACGTACTCGAAGCCTTGAGTGACTGGCAACCGTCACTCTTGATAACTGAATTTAATGCCATTTTTGGCTCTAAATCAGCTGTAACTGTGCCATACGATCCAACATTCGTTCGGCATGCTAAGCATTATTCTGGATTGTATTGGGGTGCAAGCTTAGCAGCATTTGATCACATTGCAAAGCTCCGTGGCTATGCCTTGGTTGGAGTGAATTCAACCGGAAGCAATGCTTTCTTTGTGCGGCGTGACCAACTTTGGGCGAAGAGCGCTGAATTGACAGTTGAAGACGCATTTCGGCCGGTTGCCTTTCGCGACGCTCGCAACGAGTCAGGTGAACTGACATATCTGTCCGAGGAAGATCGGGTACAACTCATAGGCGAACTTCCACTAGTCGATGTTACCAGTGGCAGAACTATTTCTGTAAAAGAAGCCAGGGGTGATTTATAATAATGGATGGGAAATTAAATTGGGAGCAAGCTGTCGTACAATTTCGTAACGAGCCGGCCAATCGTGAGATAGCTGAGGCTTGTTATTATGATGACCCACTCTTGAACGCAGCTGAACGCTTTGTCACTAGCACCGAATGGGCATCTTTGGTATCAATTTTACCAAGCAAGCTTGGACAGGTCCTCGAGCTTGGAGCAGGAAGGGGTGTCGCATCTTACGCTTTTGCTCGCTCTGGATGGACTGTAACTGCACTAGAGCCAGATCCTAGCGACATTGTTGGTGCTGGAGCAATCCGCTGCTTGGCCGAACAGAGCAATACTAAGATATCAGTTGTCGAAGAGTGGGGAGAGCGCCTCCCATTTAACGATGCTGTTTTCGATGTAGTCTATTGCCGAGCCGTTTTGCATCACGCTCAGGACCTTAGTGCGCTAGTGAAAGAGATTGGGCGAGTTCTAAAACCAGGCGGCGTATTTTTGGGAACACGCGAGCATGTTGTTGATAGCCATTCTGATATATTGGTATTTCAGGATCAGCACCCACTGCATCGGTTGTATGGCGGCGAATTTGCCTATTTGATCGACGAATACATAGGCGCGATTACGGCAGCAGGCTTGAAGATTGATAAGATTTTAAATCCAATGGAGAGCGACATTAATTTATTTCCGCTAACGCGGAAGTTAATGAAAGAATCGATAGCAAGAAAGATAGGACTTCCTATGCTTTGGCGCATTATTCCCAATTTCCTATTGACCTGGCGTGGTGAAAGAATCTCTTCGCCAGGCCGCCTGTACAGTTTTATTTGTCATCGACCGCACCATGATTAAGAAGGTTTTGGTGACCGGCGCATCCGGTTTCGTAGGGCGACATGTAGCGTTGGCAGCGGCGCGACTGGGCTACGACGTGTATGGGATGGGCCACGGGTCGTGGTCAACCAAAGAAGCTTTAGGCTGGGGAATATGCCATTGGACATCCGCAGATGTCACACTGGATTCGCTGATTAGATCAGCCGTGGAACCAGATTATGTTATCCACTGCGCAGGCTCTGGATCTGTCGCGTTTTCATTGACCGATCCATTAGAAGACTTCCAACGAACAGTTCAGACATTTTTGGATGTTCTTGAGTATTCACGACTGCATACCCCGAATGCACGCATTGTTCTTCCATCGAGCGCAAGCGTTTATGGTGCTGCATTGACATTTCCTATAAGCATTAACACTATTCCTGCTCCGACGTCTCCTTATGGTGTTCATAAGCTAATAACAGAGCAGTTAGCTTCATATTATGCAAGACATTTTAATATGGCCATATCGATTGTACGCCTTTTCTCTGTGTACGGAGTTGGATTACGGAAACAACTTCTATGGGACGCGTGTAATAAGCTTAAAGTTGGTCCGGCAGAATTTGCTGGCACTGGATTTGAAACCCGAGACTGGATCCACGTCAATGACGCCGCGAATTTACTTTTGGCTGCAACCAACGTTGCTTCAAAAGATTGCCCTGTCTTTAATGGAGCTAGTGGCACCGGCGTCACAACAAGGGCAGTCGTCGACATTATATCTAGTGTCATGGGCCGCACCGAGCGGGCAGTGTTCAATGGAATTTCTAGGGCTGGCGACCCCATGCATTATGTAGCCGATGTATCGGGAGCACTCGACCTCGGATGGAAACCAGCATATACGTTAGAAAATGAGCTAGAGAATTATGTAAATTGGTTTCTTAAGCTTGATGATTAAATTGATCAACTTTTTACAGTAAGTATCTGCCTTTGGCGCCCAACTTTCGCCTCTTCGGAGTATTAGATGCTTAGGCAGGCAGCACTTCCTGATCAGTTTATTAGGCAAAGATCAGATCCAGAATAAACCGAAATTAGCTATCGTCAAACTTCTGCGACTGACCGTCGCGCGCTTACGAAACCCAATCCAGGCTACCTTTGCCCGGGTCATGAGCTTTTTGACAGAGAGTGCCTCGTTGACGGCAATACCAAGCCAATTGAGTTCACGTCAATTTGTCAGTAGTGCCGCAGCAACGGTTCGCACCCCAAGACGTCCTATGGCTA
>NZ_JAUBQN010000085.1:0-7476 GCF_036701295.1 Microcoleus harperi Pol14_C6
AAGATACTCGGTTTGACAACAGGCGCAGCGACCGCCATAACGTTCGATGCGCGTTACGATCGGGCGAATTGGTGGTAGTTCTATTTTGTCATAGACTGCTTGCAATTTTTGGGACGTGGCAGTGACTGTTTCTGAACACTGCGGGCAACTTTTGATTTGAGCGACAATGATTTGGTCGGGTTCGGGATGTAGATGTCTTCCCCCTCCTGCTCTGCCGATGCTTTTTTGTCTTTTGACTCCTTCTATTTTCGATGGCTTCGGCTTGATGTTGGACTTGAATCCTTTTGATGGTGGAGTGCTTGAATTCGAGCTGGTTTTGGCGGGAGATGAGTTGGGTTTTGATTCGTCAGTGTCTAATGCTGCCCGCAGTTTTTGGATTTCCTGCCATAGCTCTACTATCAAGGCGTTTTTGGCCTCATCCGATAGTTGTTTTAGGTCAGGGAGTTTTTTCATTCCTTTATCTAATGTTTATCTCGTTCTCTTGTCAAGGGGGTTTAGCAATTACGAATATTCTAACGGACGCACTGACCACAGTGGGTCATTTCACAAACCGCAACGAACCTTTCTCCTGGCATTCTTGACGAGCCTATTCGTCGTCTGTGGTCGAGCCAACTACACCAATTTAAGCCGCTATAGTCCCCTGTCAGAGCGAACGTTTCGTCGAAATCTAAACAGAGGAATTGGGTTTGAATCGGTGAATAGTCATTTGATTCAAACCCACGGTTCTCGGGAAGGAGTTCAAATCCTAGTGGTGGATGCGACGTTTCATGAAAAAAGTGGTCGTCATACACCCAATCAGGATGGGTTCTACAACGGCAAGAGTGGTCAAGTCGAGACGGGATTGGAGTGGTCGGTGGTGGCAGTGGTCGATGTAGAGCAGAATACAGCCTATGCGTTATCGGCAAAGCTTACGGAAGCGGGCCTGTCCGACCGACGAGATGTTGCAGCCGACGAAATAGAGCATCAAGTCTGTAGGAATCGAGTCGATTTCTATTTAGGCCATCTAGCCTATTGTCAGACCTATGTACCCAAACGAGTTGAATATGTGGTTGCTGATAGCTTCTACAGCAAACGGAAATGGGTGGATGGGGTCGTGAACCTGGGGTGGAATGCCATTGGAAAACTGCGACAAGACGCGAATTTAAAATATCTGTATCAAGGGCCACGTCGGTCTGGTCCTGGTCGTCAGAAAACCTATGACGGCAAGGTTGCCCCATTGGAGCGACAATTAAAATATTTCACGTTAACTGAGACCTTAGACGATGGGACAGAGCTGTGGACGGCCGTGGTCTGGTCGGTTTCTCTTGACCGCCGGATTCGTGTAGTTTGCTTAAGAAGACTCGTCGAGGGGAAAGAGCGGTATATTCTGTTGTTTTCCACCGATGTTAATCTGAGCGCCAGCGATATCTTGGCTTATTATCGCGCTCGATTTCAGATTGAGTTTATCTTTCGTGATGCCAGACAATATACCGGAATGGTCGATAGCCAATCTCGCAATCTGGATGCCCTGGATGCCCAGGTCAATGGTAGTTTGACAGCCCTAAATTTAGCCAAAGTCACTTTGAGACAAGAGGCTACCGTCACAGCTCAACCGACACCAGAGGTTATTTCATTTTCTATAGCGTCGTTCAAACGAAAAGCTTTAAATGAGCATTTACTAGAACTATTTATCGCCATGTTTGATTTGGACCCGACTTGGATTAAATTAAATCCCAACTACCAAAAGCTTCTAGAATATGGCTCTCTCAAAGCTTGAGCGACCGAAAATCTGTCCGGACTGTTGTTTTCTAATACAGTCCTAAAATTGTTTTTAGTAATATCTTTTTTCAATTCTTTAGAAAGTATTTTCCAAAGTTGCGATCCGACATTTCTGACATGACTTGGACTTGAGTAAACTTCTTGAGCTATTTGCGTGTAAGTTGTGTCTTGTAAAGTTCCCCGCAGAATAGCTTCTTGCACGTAATCTAAATGCTTTCCCGTCTTAGCAAAAATTAGCTCATCTGCCAGTGTCAAAACTTCGGCAATATCCATAGATTAGGGAGAAGCTGGAGTTTACGCGATTCATTATACCTGACTTTTCGTACAATTGTGACATTTTTGATTTTGTCATCTATCTAAAGTCAGGACTTTTCCTACACAGCTCATCCTTTATATTAATTGATTAAGGTATTAGCAGGATATTTTTATGAAGCGAGTGCGGTGGCTCAGCGGTTTGTTCTCGGCTGGGGTGTTGTCTTTTACTTTAGGGACAGTTGGCGCACAAGTGGCCCAGGCCCAGCGCGAAATCTATATATTCGAGCTGAACTGTGTTAGGAGATGGAATAGCTATTATGATACCAACAAGAAAGATGTTTCCATAGCCAGAGAAATATACACCAGCATTCTGGAAGCACAGCCTTTGGGTATCACCTGTAGACTACCTGGGGGTCCCGCCTGTCTCCGAATCGAGTATGGAGTTAGCGATCAAGATAGCAAACCCCCTGCGAAAATAGATGTTTATGTAGATGGAAATCAAGTAACTTCCCAGGTAGGGAAAGCTGGGCAGGTCAATTCAGTGCTGGTCGATGTTAGTAATGGAAAAAGTCTAGCTATTGATGTCTCTTGTTCCAGAGCAACAAATTGTGACAAGGGATTGTACTACTTCTTCTGGTTCCACATTATACCGGGCGCAAGCTCTCCAGGGAGAAGATAAATTATGAGTATTAGCCGCCGTCAATTTAATCGAATCGTCATCTGGGGTGGCGCTTCTTTTGCTGCTTCCGCCACATCCGGTATTTTTTTCCCCAAACCTGCCGAAGCTTATTCCCTAGAATTTCCGATTAGCGCTTTATCAGCCGATCGCGTTTTCAACGGTATTCAAAAATATTGTGGAACACAGCCCATCCCCGGCGTTCTCTCACCAATCTTACAAGGCAATACTAATGTTAGCAGTAAAATAGAACCAGCGGTCGCTAACGCCATTCGCACGGCAGATAAAGAATTTGTCAACCGCAATTTTACTAGCAAAAGAACCGAATTAGCCGAGACAGGCAGCGGTTCTAATTTTGCATCAGATACCAGTCGGCTGTGGGGCCGAAAAAGACAGGAGCAAGTCGGCCCGAATGTTGGCTTTGGCTTCGTACAAAAGTGGGAAGATCAGTATAGCGATGCCAAAATTTCCGGGCCGACAATGTGCGCTATTCATAATTCTCAACAAGTCTTAGCCGATCAAAGATTAACACCTCCAGAAATCGCGGCTTCTGTATTGCCAACGCGATCGCGAATAGATGATACGAGCTCTTGGGGAGGGGATGCGGATGCGTCTGCTGGGAGGAATCCTGGTGCTGTTTTTGCTCAATACAATACAGCCGCCGGTACGGTGACATCTCGCTACGATGTAGTTGAACCGGGGCCGAAAGGTTTTGGGCGTGTTGAGTTTACTATTGAAGCGGAAGATCAGCCTCGGCGGGTGATTTTGGTGACGGTGAGGTTTTAGGGGAAGGATGTAATAATCGGCTCAGATTCGGCGGTTGAAACCGCTACTACACACACGAAGTCCGCCCACGCGGACTGAAGAATTAAAGAGATTTTTAGTCCGCCCAGGCGGACTTTGTTTGTGTAGCCCCGAATTACATTCGGTGGGGCTATTTTTGCAATTGACCAATCAAATCTAATGCTTTTTGTTTGAGCATCATCGTTCATTCCTTGAGCCCTAAATAAACGGGCGGCTTGCTGCAAATCTGCGATCGCCCCTTTTGTATCTCTCATTCTCGCTAAAGTAATGCCTCGATTAGCATAAGCCTTAGCATAACTGGGATTGAGCTGAATTGCTTGAGTGTAATCAGCTAAGGCAGAGCGATCGTTATTGATGCGAAACAGCGCCAATCCTCGGTTAAAATAAGTGTTGGCGCGACCGGGATTGATTTGCAGCGCTTGATTGAAATCGTCGATCGCCCCTTTTTGATCGCCCAAGTCGGAAAGCGCCAATCCTCGGTTGTTGTAAGCCGCTGCAAAGTTTCTATCCAAGCGGATGACTTGAGTATAATCTGCGATCGCCCCCGGTTTGTCTCCCAATGCCGACAAAACCAGCCCCCGATTGTAGTAAGCGTCAACATAACCGGCATTTAGGGCGATCGCCTTGCTATAATCAGCGATACTTTTGGGCATTTGTCTCAAATCGGAATAAGCAAGTCCCCGATAGAAATAAGCTTCCGCGTAATCAGATTGAGTTTGAATTGTTTGGTTGAAATCGGCAACAGCCCCTGACAAATCTCCCTGGTCAAACCGAGTTAAACCGCGAACATAATAAGTTTTAGCATCATTGGGATTGTTCAGCTTCAGAGGCGCATTAGCTGTTGGAGAGGTATTTATCAAAAGTGCCGATCGATTTAACCCCGCTTCCGACAGTTTAGCTAGAAAAGTGTTGATAGGAATTGCAGAATTAAACCCTGTTTTAGTAATGGCTGAACCTGTGATAAGTTTTTTATCGGTATCTGTGACATAATCATAATCGATATCGCCCTGTCCGTGAATCCCAACTACGCGCCCTTCTACATCAAATACCGGCCCCCCACTCATTCCCCCTTTGGTGACAGCGTTGTAGCGCAAAGTATAACCTTGTGCATGATTCGGGAGACGGCTGGTAACAAAGCCCGGTGAAAATTCAAAATTGCGATTGGTTCCGGACTTTTCTTGCAACTCATTAGCTGGATAGCCAAACACAAAAATTCCTGTACCAACTGCAGCTTGTTCGGCATAACCTAAAGTCACAACAGGATAAGATTCTGCACTGTTAAATGTTACGACTGCTAAATCTGGAGCATTCTGGCCTTTCTGCAATAGTACACTACGGGTTACTTGATAATCTTTTCCTGTAGAAGTGCGAATCGTATAAGTAAATTTAGGATTGACAACAACGTGATTAGCTGTCAGTACAGTGTAAGTCGTGCCTTTTTTAGAAATAATAAATCCAGTTCCGCTACTCACCATTTTGGGAGATTTACCATTGATTTGAACGGTTACCGATTCAGCTATTTTTGCAATTTCTGGAGAGGAAATCGCCAAAATCGGTGCAGGCGCAAAAATGACTATTCCTGCTACCGTTACCGTTCCTGCTAGGATGCTGGTGAGGGAATCAAACCGCGAATAACCCCTATTCATACGTGATTGCTGAAGAGTAAGATTTTTTATACTCCGAATAGTATAGATTAAAAGGAAATTTCTGAAAACCAGAAACGCTGGATGTTTTTAGATGATTTCGATTTTTATGACATTTCGTACATTTCGTATATTTCCGCCCTTGCCGGCCTTACTCTGCCATATTTTAATTGTAGATGTTATAGCGTAAACGCATCTCAATTCAGTGGACATAAACTCATGCTTATGAATCACTAACATCTGGTGCATCTCAGTGAAAGCAAATATATCAAGCGGAAAGTTGACCATTAAGATAAGCACAGCGAAGAGAAAGGAATTAGGAAACACTCTCGATCTTCCACTGCGATCCTGATAGTTTCACCCTGACTCCTATTCGTTTAATCTTTGATTCCACTGTTCCATAACCGATAGAACTTAAAGATGCTTTTTTATAGTATCGGTAGTTACAGCACTTTGCATGACTAAGAGGTACAGTAACAGCAGTGAGCAAAATAATTTTATATTTGCTTACTTGAACATAATTGCACTCCCAATTCCAATAATTTTTCTACTATCTGTACACTTCGAGGTACATATCTCCTGACTCTTGTACCTAATCGTTAAGTAAAGTGCTGTAAGGTTCAGTCAGCGCACAATGTAATAGGCACTTGAATGCAACATTGTCATTCGCGAAAACGCCACATAACAACCCGCATTGCACTCTTTTCAAGAACAGGCTTTCCGGCCTGTTCTACAAAGAGTATATTTCTCCTGGGGTGGGCAGGAGAGCGCGGCCATAAAAGGCTTATTGAAAATGGTGAAACATCTCAGGTTAAGCAAACTTAATCTTCAAATAATCATCCTCCATCTTCGCCCCGGAAGGTTGCAGGGCGGCTAAAGCTTGGGGCAACACCAAATTACGGCGGTGATTCCCAATCCGAACATTCAACTCATCTCCCGTTTTGCTCAACTGGATCTGATCCTTAGCAATTCCGGGCAAATACAGTTCCAGACTATATTGATTGTTTTCCTGCACGATCTTAATCGTATTCTCTTTGTAATAAACTTGACTTGGGTCTTCGTCTTTGTAAAGCGTTTCTTTCAACCGTTCTAAAGATGCCAAACCGCACATTTCTTCAGAATAAAGTGGCACTTCCTTAACTGGCAGCGGCATGAAATCTGAGTGAATTTCCTGACGGTACTCTTCCTGGCTTTCTTTCCACCGTTTAAAAAATGGGTCAGTTACTTCTGCAGGAATAATCCGGTTAGCTACTACTAAATCAGTGGCTACATTGTACAAACTCAAATAGGCATGAGCGCGCAGAGACTCTTTAATTACCATTTTTTCAGGATTGGTAACTAACCTTACTGAAGTGACTGTATTGTTAGTTAGAACCTTTTCTAAAGCTTCGATTTGTTCGTAAAATTCGTAAGGTGCATCCATCACCTCTTTGTCTGGTAAAGAAAAACCCGCAATTGGTCTAAAAATAGGTTCAACTAAAGGTCTAAGGGCGGCTGATATACCTTGCAGTGGCTTGTAAAATTTTCTCATGTACCAGCCGCCAACTTCGGGCAAACTTAGCAGTCTCAATGCTGTGCCAGTCGGAGCAGAATCGATAATTAAAACATCAAATTCGCCTTCGTCGTAATGCCGCTTCATTCGCACTAAACCGAAGATTTCATCCATTCCTGGCAAGATGGCTAATTCTTCAGCTTGCACTCCTTCGAGTCCCTGGGCACGCAAAACTTGAGTAATGTACCGCTTAACGGCTCCCCAATTGCCTTCTAATTCCCTGAGAGCGTCTAATTCAGCTCCCCACAAATTCGGTTTCACCAGCCGCGAATCGTGCCCGAGTTCCATGTCAAAGCTGTCGGCTAAGGAGTGAGCGGGATCAGTGCTCAGCACTAAGGTTTTGTATCCCAATTCGGCACATCGCAGCCCAGTCGCAGCGGCTACGGAGGTTTTGCCGACGCCGCCTTTTCCGGTCATTAATATTAAGCGCATTGATTGTTTAGCTCGCCTGAAAGTAGTTTACTCTTATATTGTAACGTTATGTAACAAAAATTAATTTGCTGGGGGAATTAATTTGGGTGACAATCAGTCGCCGGACACAGCACATTTTCGGTCATTCACGAAATTGCTCCCATGTCAAGATCAGTGAAAATTATTTATCTCAGACATCAATTGCAACAAATAAAAATCCATCAGCGTTCATCTGTGTTTATCTGCTAACATCTGCGGTTAAAAAAGGGAGCTCGCTCTTGAAACACCATTTTTTATTGCTAACAATACTCCGGACAGTTTTTAAATAGGGATGCTTACGCAATAAAGCACAGAAGCGAAAAAACTGAGTGCTATCT
>NZ_JAUBQN010000118.1:0-1033 GCF_036701295.1 Microcoleus harperi Pol14_C6
ATAGATAGTCTAAATGAAAGCTCATCACTATAACTGTATTGGTTGATCTATTTTACACCATAAACTCAGGAGAGCCATTCGTACTACCATTACGAGGGTCTTTAGACCCACCCAATCCGACTGTTGATGCAACGGTGATAGTTGAGAAACGGGGACGCTCCAAACTTGTCTTTTTTCAAGACGGTGATGTCCATTTTCTATCTGTTCGTTGTAGCTGAAGGATATGCCTTCAAATTTGAGAGCTAGCGCTGGGTCAAACCAAGTCTTGACTTGCCCATGAAGTGTAGGATGGTTGGCTTTAAGCGCTAAAATATAATCAGCTTTTGCACTATATATTTGAGTGGCAATTGCTGTTTGTGTACCCATTGCATCAATTGTGATAATGCTTCCAGCGAGGTCAAGCAGTTCTAATAGGGCAGGAATTGCTGTGATTTCATTCGATTTATCAGCTACTTTGACTTGCCCCAAAGCCAGACGATGTTGACTGGCCCAGGCGCTAACCAAATGCAACGCTGATTTCTGCTGCTCTCTGTCGTAGGAACCTCTAAGAGTCTTGCCATCGATAGGAATTACTTGCGCTCCAATTGCTTTAATTATCGATTGAACCCACCTCTGAAAGCAACGCTCAAATACTTGAGGATTAATCCGTTCAAAGACTCGTCGAAAAGTATCTGCACAAGGAATGCCACTCGGTAGAGCTAAAAATTCTCGTAACCAATCAAATTTGCTCAACCCATAGTTTTCCATATCTTCCCATCCCTTACCTCCGGCAATGACTGATAAAATTCCGATGATTAAAATATCTGTTAACTGATGGCTCCGGGTACGTTGTACTCGCGGGTCTTCTATCTCGCTAAAATAGCTTTGCATCTTTTCTGTTAATGCTGTAGCACTCTCGCTGGTTCAAATTCAACTTAGTTTGACGCTTTGAACAAGTAGAATTGAAGCCCGCTCCCATAACAATACTCCGGACAGTTTTTAAATAGGGATGCTTACGCAATAAAGCACAGAAGCGAAAAAACTGAGTGCTATC
>NZ_JAUBQN010000010.1:0-30640 GCF_036701295.1 Microcoleus harperi Pol14_C6
CCTGAAGTTTGTTCGCCATATTGAATTGCCTCTACTTTTACCCTATATTTTAGTGTACCTTCATAGTGAATTGGTATTACCTAGGTTGCGCTAGAAACCCGGTTTCTTGCTGAATACCTCACTGTTAAACCTAAGATTTATGGTAAAAACCGGGTTTCTGTGTGTAGTTTTGGTAAAAAAAATCGGTTTCAGAGAAGCGCAGTGCGTCTAGGAGTGTTGGTGTAAGTCCTATTAGTATCAATCCGGATCTAGCGGGCGATCGCACGAATAAATTGCCAAATCAAGCTATAAAAAAATGGTAAAAATGTTTGTGACAACAGCCGTCGCGGGCATCCTGATGAATCTCGCTATTTCGAGCTTAGGATTTGCTGCTTTAGTTCGTCCTGTTCCTGCTATGAATCAAACTGTTGCGACTCTAGAAAGAATGCTCAGTGCGACACAAAAGCCGGCGGTGCTGAACTATTCGCGCCTGGGTATTGGCGGCGTTCGGTTGGGGATGGCTGTAGAAGAGGCAAAACGTAAGTTGGGAAAACCGCAACGCGACGAAACTAAACCTGCTGGGTCTGGCATCGGCGACAAGATTCGCACGCTAACATACTCAGGATTGACGGTAGCAGCATGGGATGGCAAAGTTTATTTAGTTTCTACTACCAATCCCAAGTTTCTGACAATTGATGGTGTGAAGCTAGGAGATAACAGCCAAAAAGTTGTGAAAACTTACGGTTACGGGTCGCAATCTGTGCAGGGTGGAGTGACTCGGTTGACTTACAGCAATGACCAAAAGGCTTCTAATTTGATTGTGGAAATTAAGGGCGATCGCGTGCAAAAAATTATTGTGAACACGCAGCTAAACTGAAATATTAAACAACAGTGCAAAAGTCCCGGTTCACAAGTTTGTAGTAAGGACTTTATTCCTGATTTATGAGGTTTTTTAGCTCTTCGGTGAGTTGACAGGAGGGCTTTTTCTTAATGTGCGATCGCCCGCGTCTCCTTAATCCTCTTCATCCTCATCCTACAATTTTGTCATTTCCTCAGCAACTAGCGTCTGAAAGTCCTCTCCGCAGTGAACGTTGAGATGGATTGCAGAGAGGAAGGAACTCTGCTATAATTTCAGCTTTTTGTCGATCGCTCAAATCAGGTAACTGAAGCTGATGGATTAAAGTAATCACATTTTGACACTCAGTACCCAATTCATCAATTAACGTTCTCAGCGTAGAATTATTTACAGCAATTGTCCGATCGCTAACTTGCATATTGACTTATGTTGTTTTGGAATAATTAAACCGCAGAGAGCGCAGAGGGCACAGAGGAAGAGAAGAGAGAGATGAATAATTCCGATCTCAACGGATTTGATATTACCCATAAAAAAAGTAGAGGTGCGATCGATCGCATCTCTACAAAAATTCTCAATAAGGTGCACATTGTGCACCCTGCCAATTAGCTGTTCTGGGGAACAGGAGCACTCGGTGCTCCAGAAAAAGTCGGCGCTGCTACAGAATTACTCGGTGCACCAGTCTTAGCCCGCTTTTTGATCAAGATTGGCTTGACGCTGTTTTCTGCACCAATCGGGGGATCTTCTTGTTGAGCGTAATCCGCGCCCATCCAAGCAGGACGGCTTTGATCGAAAGCCATTTGCAAAGCAGCAGCGGCTATCGCGTGGGAGTCGTACTCCTCGGATAACTGAGATACCAGAGGCAAGAAAGATGCCATCCGTTCGCCAGCCAAAGCTTCGCGAACTTTACCCTGCATCTTTTCCAACTGACGAGCTTCAATTTGCGCCCGTGTCGGAATGTTTCGCACCGTCAAGCTCGATCGCACGTGGCGTTCAATCAAGCGCAGTTTGCGGCGATCGACCGGTTGAATCAGCGTAATCGCCGTTCCTTCGCGACCAGCCCGGCCCGTGCGTCCGATCCGGTGAACGTAGCTTTCCACACTGTCGGGCAAATCGTAGTTAATCACGTGAGTCAAGTGATCCACGTCCAAACCCCGCGCCGCAATATCAGTCGCCACTACCCAGCGCACCTGACATTGGCGGAACCGATGCAGCAAGCGTTCCCGCTGTGCCTGATTCAAATTACCGTGATACTCGTCAACGCTGTGACCTGCTGCTTGAAGTTGGCTGGTGAGTTCTGCAGCCGACTGCCGAGTCCGCACAAAAATCAGTGCAGATTCCGGGTCTTCCATTTCTAAAATTGGCTGTAGGGCTCTTGCCTTCGACCAGCCACGGGGAATCATGTAAACGCCTTGGCTGATGCGCTTTGGTGTTGCTTTTGGCTGTTCTACGGTGACGTTGACTGGGTTACGCAAATGCCGCGCCACCAATTTCCGAATGGAAGCTTCCATCGTCGCCGAGAAAAATGCCGTTTGACGTTCTTTTGGTGCAGCATCCAAGATTTTTTCCACATCTTGGATAAAGCCCATGCTCAGCATTTCGTCAGCTTCATCCAAAACCAGCCACTTTACCTTGTCTAGTTTCAGGCTGCCACGGCTGAGCATATCCAATATGCGTCCGGGTGTACCGACAACGACGTGCACGCCGCGCTTCAAACGCTGCATTTGACGCTCGATCGATTGACCCCCGTACACTGTCAGAACTTGCAGAGAGCGACCCACTTTTACCGGGCCGTCGCTGCTGATGCCGCTCAAATCACGGATGGCTTCAGTTACTTGCATCGCCAATTCGCGAGTCGGCGTCAGCACCAGTGCTTGCACCGCAGTTACATCTAAATCAATCCGCTCCAAGATGGGCAACGAGAATGCTGCCGTTTTGCCTGTCCCTGTTTGGGCTTGGCCCACAACGTCGCGACCTGCTAGCAAGTGCGGAATTGCTTGTACTTGGATGGGAGTAGGTTCTGTAAAGCCTAGTGTTTCCAGATGGAGAACGAGTTCTTCCGAAAGACCTAAGCCTTCAAACAATAAATTCATTAATGCTCCTAATAACGAGTCTTAGCCTTCTAAGTTGCCCAACTCGGATGCGGATTTCTGCTCTAGGGCAGGAACTCATAAGAGTTCTTTATGGTGCTGCGCCTGCGCGCACCTTCTTAAATAGCAATCGAGTATAGGGCAGCTCCGTCGATGGTGACTAAATTTACCAATTCGACAGCCGTCTTTGATTTTGTGACATCACCGATACCAACCGCCAGGGGTCGGGTTATAGGCTTCCAACATTCTTAAAACAGGACATTGGACTTCCTTTGAGGTACTTGCAAGCTTTCCCTCTTAGGCATTTTATAGTGAGGATCATGACCAGCCCCACTTCACTACATAGTAGTAACAGGTTGTTTGGTTCAGGCGCTATCCCGCAATCCGTCGCCTGCGGGATTGAGGAGGGGATGGGGCGACCGTTACCGCCTATCCATCTCAACACTCTTTCGGGATACCGTTGTGGTGTAGGGCGGACGGCGAAGCAATCTCAAATTATCCCCGCTTATTCCTGGCTTGTTATCATCATAACTCTTTACATTCAGAAACAAAACATTAAATTCGTTAAAATTTTCCGATGTTCTGTAGAGATTACCGCACCCCGACGGGGAGGGTCGATTGCCAGATGGGGCTAAAAAAGTTTAGAACCCCTTTGCTACATATCTTTGCACAATTGTGTACTAACCGTTACTTTTGTTGCACAATCCGCTAATCATTTTTGGCTAGTGTCCGGTTTTTGTTCGCCGCACCGTCTCAGGCAACAGTTCCAGCAATACTTACACTTGACCGTAGAGGTCGTAGACATCTGCACCAGTAATTTTCACAGATACGATTGAACCCAGCCGCGCTTCTCCTGTGACGTAGACGAGTCCATCTACTTCTGGGGAAAACCGAGCGGATCTACCAATCAACTCGCCTGTCTCTGGTTGTTCTTGTTCTATCAGGACATCAACTACCTGACCGACAGACTCTTGATTCTTCTTCAATGATATAGGTTGTTGTGCCGCCATTACTGCATTGCGCCGCATTTCCATTATTTCTGCAGGTATTTGCTGGGGCAAGCTAAAGGCTGGGGTTCCTTCTTCTGGCGAAAATACAAAAACTCCTACGTGATCGAATTCGTGGCGCTTGACAAATTCCAGCAAGTGTGATGCGTGTTCGTCAGTTTCGCCGGGGAAGCCAACAATAAAAGTTGTCCGCATCACGGCGCCGGGAAGTGCTGCTTTGAGCCGATCGACTATAGCATCATTGATCCCGGCTTGAAAAGGCCGATTCATCGCCCGCAGAATTTCCGGGTGCGAGTGTTGCAGGGGTAAATCCAAATACGGCAAAACGTTGGGTGTTTCGCGGATGGCTGCGACAACTTGCGGAGTCAAACCTGTAGGATAGGCGTAGTGCATCCTAATCCAAGGTACATCTACTTCACCCAAAGCCCGAAGCAGTTCGGCTAGTTTCGGTTCGCCATAAATATCTTTGCCGTAGTTGGTGGTAATTTGAGAAATTAAGATAATTTCTTTTACCCCTTCCGATGCCAATTGCTTAGCTTCGGCGACGATAGATTCGATCGTCCGCGATCGTTGATTTCCGCGCAAGTGCGGGATAATGCAAAATGCACAGCGATAGTCGCAGCCTTCTGCTATTCGCAGATACGCGACACCTTCCGATGTCGTGCGGTAGCGGGGAGTAGTTTCGTCAGCGATGTAAGTAGGTTCTGAAGAGACGAGGGAAACTCGATCGCCCTTTTCTACCTGCTGCATAACATTGACGATTTTATGATAGTCGCCAGTGCCGACAATTGCGACTGCTTCGGGCAATTCGTCCAGCAATTCCTGCTGAAAATGCTGTGCCATGCAGCCGGTGATGACTACTTTTTTATTAGCTTCTGCCAATTCTACCAAGGTGCGGACTGACTCTTCTCGCGCAGCTTGGATAAAACTACAAGTATTGACTACAACATAATCGGCTAATTCTTCATTAGAATCCACTTGATAGCCCGCTTGAGCCAGCAAGCCAATCATGTGTTCGGTATCGATGCGATTTTTTTCGCAGCCGAGGTGAGTAAATGCGATCGTTGGCTTCGTTGCCATGCAGTAATAGTTAGTGTTGCGCTATTTCTAAGAACATTTTATGATATCACACTCATTGCCAATTGGCAAGATATTGGTCTAATTTGTCGATCGGCTGCGACCCGTGGACTTTTTACCTTGGGGGCGGGCATAATCACCACCCCACAAGAGTCTTAAGATTTTTCCCGATGCAAATCTTGATGTTTTTTGAGCTTAAAAATACTGCTAAGCTGTCGCGCATTTAAATTGCATATTAGAGGCGGGCGGGACGCCCACCCCACTCATTGTTTTATTGTTTTTTATAGAATTTAAATGCCGCAACAGCTTAGCCGAACTTACGAGGGGATTTGATCCGACGATACATCCGGGGCGATCGCCAGATTTGCTTCGCCCGAAAGCACTTGAGCAGCAGATCCACTAGCTAAGTGACCGTAAGAGTGTGTTCCCAAACCCTTAACTTGGCGCATCAAAGTGCCCATTTCCAAAGCACTCATCGCATAATTCCAGCCCAAATTGCTTTTAATTCCAGCCCTTTCCAAAGCTTGCTGCATCGTATCAGTCGTCACCACTCCAAAAATCACCGGCACCCCTGTCTGAAAAGCAGCAGCAGCAATTCCCTTAGCAACCTCACCAGCCACAAAATCGAAATGAGGAGTTTGGCCCCGAATTACCGCCCCCAGACAAATTACCGCATCGTAGCGGTGAGAAAGAGCAGCTTGGCGCGCCACCAAAGGAATCTCAAAACTTCCCGGAACCCAAAAAAAGTCCACCTGAGAGCCATGAGGATTAACATCAACTCCGTGGCGTTTCAAACAATCTTGACATCCCTCCAAAAGTTTGTTAACCACCAAATCGTTAAAACGACCGATGACAATAGCAAATCGCAAAGATTCAGTGTGAGTAAAAGTTCCCTCGAAAACAGTCATAGTGCTCTATTTTAGATTTTAGGTTTTAGATGTTAGATTTTTGTTTGTGAGAAGGCAAAAGTCAGAAAGCAGCAGCATCTCATCTGAATCTCAAGTGCAAAAACATACAGGGTCGCGCGGTATGGAAAATTCCTAGCTTCTGCCGAATGCCTTTCAATCGCTGGTGAATGCCTTCATCCTTCTATCTTTTACCTTCTTTATTCGATAAACTTGGGTGAAATTAAACGACTAAAAAGTTCAATACACCCACTGCAATAACCAGCAAAAACCAGAGACCAGACCCGGCATAAATTAGGGATTTAGACTGATTCCAGTTTTGGGGAGAGGCATAAGCAACTGGCACGCCAACGACCATCACAAAAGACAGCAGTACCAGACCCAGTAAAACCACTTGAAACAGAATTGATAACATCTTTTCTCCTTTCGATATAACCGTGCGTTGATCAGAAATAGTTTCCCAGAACCGAAAAAAATCTTCCAAATTCTAGTTGTTGACAGTTTCTCGATAGTCGATCGAGAGATTGTCGGTTGATTGATACGAAAGAACCCGTGCAAATTCGGGCGTTGCGCGAACAGGCGTCAGCGGCTCTTGAGATTTCGATCAATTTTATCATTGTTCGCTACACGACAGAAAACTGGAAAGGTTAAGTTAAAGCCCGATCGACACATCCGGTTTCAGAGGGCGAGAAATTGCTACTGTTTGAGTTAGAGATGCGGGATTTTCGGCTATGGACTTAGTTTTGTGCCACACAACAGCAGATTTTGACGCCTTGGGGGCGGCGGTGGGACTTTGCGTGCTGCGCCCCGGTAGCAGGATCGTATTGACGGGCGGGTGTCATCCGACAGTGCGGGATTTTTTGGCGCTACACCGCGACGAGTACCCGCTGATTGAACGCCGATCGGTCAACCCGCAACGAATTCGATCGATTACTATAGTTGATGCCTCGCAGCGCGATCGTTTAGGAAAAGCCGCCGAGTGGCTGGATTTGCCACAAGTGAGCGAAATTGCTGTTTTCGACCACCACCTAGAGGCGCATTCAGACATCCCCGCTACTATTACGCAGATCGAAGCAGTTGGAGCCAGCACGACATTAATTGTCGAAAAGCTCAAAAATCAAGCAGAAAACAGCGACACACCATTCCGCCTTCTGCCTTCGGAAGCAACAGTCATGGCCCTCGGCATCCACGTCGATACAGGTTCCCTCACCTTTGAAGGCGCAACTGCGCGAGATGCAATCGCTTTGGCCTGGTTGATGGAACAGGGAGCGAGTTTGGGGGTAATAGCTGAATATGTAGAACCCGGTTTGTCTCCTCAATTGCAAGATTTGCTGAGAGAAGCGCTGAATAATTTGCGATCGGAAACTTTGCACGGTTACAGCGTAGCGTGGGTGCTGCTATCTACTGAAGCTTACGTTCCGGGACTTTCTTCACTGGCTTCTCGCTTGCTCGATTTAACTGAAACCGATGCTCTGCTGTTAGGTAATGTTTATAAATTTGGCGAAAACGAAAACAACCGCAACATAGCTCCCGAATCGCCAGTTTCCAATCGATTAACTATTATTGGTCGATCGCGCATCGAAGGAACAAACCTCAGCGAATTGTTCAAACCCCTCGGCGGCGGAGGCCACGCCCGCGCCGCTTCCCTCGCCACCCGCGATGTTGACCCCCTGCTGACTTTAAATCAGCTAGCTGATGAACTCAAAACTCAAATTCCCCACCCTCCCACAGCCCGCGAATTAATGTCGTCTCCAGTGCGGAGCATTCGCCCGGAAACATCGGTAGGGGAAGCTCACCGTATACTCCTACGTTACGGACATTCGGGGCTTTCTGTGGTCGATGCGGGCGATCGACTCGCCGGCATTATCTCGCGGCGCGACATTGACATTGCCCTGCACCACGGTTTCAGTCACGCCCCGGTGAAGGGTTACATGACTCCGCAGCTAAAAACGATCGCCCCAGATACCTTGCTGCCGGAAATAGAATCTTTAATGGTGACATACGATATCGGGCGCTTGCCAGTTTTGGAAAACGGTCAACTGGTGGGAATTGTTACCCGGACTGACGTGTTGCGGGAATTGCACCAGCAAAAAGCGCGAGACAGGGGAAGCAATACAGAATTCTCTTATTGTGCCGTGCCCGAATCGGTTGAGCAGTTGTTGCGATCGCGCATCAGTCCCGAATTATGGCAATTATTGTCGATCGCCGCCAATATTGCCCAAAATCGCGGCTGGCAACTTTATATTGTGGGTGGAGCAGTCCGGGATTTACTCTTAGCCACGGATGATACACTGGCGCTAACAGATATCGATTTGGTTGTGGATGGAAAGTGCGGTTCAGATGATTCCGGTGCTGGTGTCGAGTTAGCTTCCTCGCTGCAAAAACTTTACCCCGAATCGCGTTTGGACGTTCACGGTCAATTTCAAACCGCCGCACTTTTGTGGCCCAAAGACTCTGCTTTCGGATCGCTGTGGGTGGATATCGCGACTGCTCGCACTGAATTTTACCCTTATCCGGCTGCAAATCCTGAAGTTGAAGCGAGTTCGATTCGCCAAGATTTGTACCGCAGGGATTTTACAATTAATGCCCTGGCTGTGCGGTTGGGTGTTCCTCGCAGTGGCGAATTGTTAGATTTTTTTTGCGGTTTGCTGGACTTGGAATCGAAGCAAATTCGAGTTTTGCACGCCAACAGTTTTATCGAAGATCCGACGCGAATTTATCGCGCTGTGCGGTTTGCGGTGCGGTTGGGATTTGAAATTGAGCCGCAGACGGAAGGATACATCCGCAACGCTTTGGCCAGCGGGATTTATTACCGAATTCAGGGGGAAAACGGCCGAGCTCCGGCTTTGGAAACTCGGCTCAAAAGTGAATTGAAATACATTTTGCAAGCTCCTTACTGGAAAGTTGCTTTGCAAATGCTGGGAGATTTGCAGGCTTTGCGCTGCATTCATCCTAGTTTGGAGTTGGATCGGGAGTTGTGGCGGCAACTGCGTTTGCTCGATCGGTGTTTGAATGGAAGAAGAAGGAAGAAGGAAGAAGGAAGAAGGAAGAAGGAAGAAGGAAGTTCGGCAACGGATTATGTAGCGGATGTAACGGATGTAACGGATGTCAGGAAGAAGGAAAAAGGAAGAAGGAAGGAGGAAGAAGGAAGAGACAATTCCCTATTCCCCATTCCCAATGCCCAATTCCCGATGCCCAATTCCCCATTCCCCATTATCAATATTCCCGATTGGCAGATGCGGCTGGAAGTTTTGATAGCTTATTTAGCACCGGAATATCGCGGCAAGGTGGCTGCAAATCTTCAGTTACCTGCTGACAGCATTAAGCGGTTGGAAGTTTTGGAAGCCGGAAAGAACGAGTTAGCAGAGAATTTGCCTAAGTGCAAGTTGCCGAGTCAATTGGTGCTGCTGTTGAGAAATTATGAGTTGCCGGTGTTAATTGCGATCGCCCTGCAAAGTCCGCGAAGTGCACGCCGCCAAATTTGGGAATATCTCACCAAATGGGCGAATGTTGAGCCGCCTTTGAATGGTAACGATTTGAAGGCTTTGGGTTATAAGCCGGGGCCTGGGTTTAAACGAATGTTGGATGATTTGTTGGCGGCGAGGTTGGATGGCGATTTGGGCGATCGGGCTGCTGCTATCTCTTTCTTAGCACAACGTTATCCTCAAACTTAGTAAGGTGCGTCAGCAGCGCGTTATTATTGATATAATAGATTAGCTAATTGCTGACGCACTCTACTAAAATTTAAGTTTTCAATCCTAAACAGCCTAACCAGGCGATCGCACATTATTGATATTTCGAGAATTAAGGTGAAGAAACATCACGCTCCTGCTTTAATCGCAATTGTCCTTTACAAAACATTTTTTGCTTCCCTCTTGGCAGTAACTTCGATTGCTTTGCTTTTTGCATTAAAAAATCATCAACTCTTAGAAAATATTTCGCAATCTTATTTGTTGGAAACCAAACTAAAAATTATTGAATTTATCTTAGAAAAACTTCTAATTCTAAACCCTCACAAATTATTTTTTGGGGGACTTGCCGCAGCACTTTATGCAACTTTAACTGCTGTTGAAGCCGTTGGTTTGTGGTACGAAAAAGACTGGGCAACAATCTTAGTTTTAGTGCTGGTAAGCATCAGTATACTCCCTGAAATATATGAATTAGTTCACGGGGTCACGGTACTTAAGTTAGCGGTATTTATCACAAATGTAGCCATCTTATGGTATTTGCTCCACCATTGGCCGAAGCATGGTAAAGGAGCTTAAAGTTTTGATTGTTCAGAGGAAACTCACTTGATTTTATAAATGTCAGCATTTTCCATTTTAATTTCATAAAACGGCCGCTCAGTCAAATAAAAACCTCAATCTTTACAAAAATTTTGTGATTGTAAAGATTCGATAAAGCTACGAGGGGTTATACCCCCTATGAGTTATACTGACATATATATAGATGCACCCTGATGGCTTTCCCGTTCCACAAGAGCGGGATTTTTATTTGAAAAATATTGTATAAAGTTTTAATACACCTGGTAGAGATAGAATTGGTGGAACATTTCAATAAAACGATCGCAGCCACGGTCATCACTACAATTGCCACTAATGGCGAAGGCAGCGCTTTCGTGAAGCGAGGCAGAATAAACAAGCCAATATTTGCTCCTAGTTCTTTTAGTCGTGAAATCTACCGTCAACGTAACATTGTTGAACGTGCTATCAACCGACTCAAACAATTTCGCCGTATCGCAACTCGATAGGAGAAGTTGGCCGCAAATTATACAGCCATGATTGCGATCGCCTGCGTTCTGTTGTGGTTATAGTTTGAAAACAGGCCCTAGGCGGCCTGGCTGGCTGCAAGCGGTTGTGAGGGTGGGAACTGCCGAGAGTAGGATAGAGCCTATTCCTTTAGGATGAGGTCACTTATTGAAAAAAATTTTATACTACAAAGTGTAGTAAATACTCGAAGGCTCACAGAAATTCTACCTTTTATGATTTTGGGTGATTTAAGAGAACGCAGTCCTCCGCTGATGTGCACCACTTAGTAAAACGGTTGGTGTTTTGCATCGGGATATTTCCTCTAGTTCAGAGTTTTTAACTCTACTTAAAGGAAATATTATGCAGAAATTTAAAGTCCGAACAACCGCTAAGTTTGACAAAAAATTCAAACGCCTTTCCGAGGTGGAACGGAAAAAGTACAGGAAAACTTTAGGTTTATTGGAAAATCCTGCACA
The DNA here is from genome assembly GCF_036701295.1 of Microcoleus harperi Pol14_C6. Classification (NCBI taxonomy): domain Bacteria; kingdom Bacillati; phylum Cyanobacteriota; class Cyanophyceae; order Oscillatoriales; family Microcoleaceae; genus Microcoleus; species Microcoleus harperi. The sequence continues at coordinate 11,136 of NZ_JAUBQN010000010.1, forward strand.
TCGCAGTCTCTGCACTCATGCTTATGAGGAAAGAGGTAAAGGTGTTAAAGGTTCGTATACCAGTATGAGAGAACGAGTTTTTTGGAAAATGGAGGGGACGACTATTTTGGTTATTGATATTGGTTCGCACTAACCTAGGTTAGGTACTTACACTTATTTATTATTTTTGAGCTAGAGGAAATTTTACCGATAGCAAACACCTAAAACTTGATGATACAGACTCTACCAGTTAAGGACTGATAGGGTTTTTTTGTAGACAGGTTAAACAGAGGCGGGTGCTAAAAGTCACCAACGACGAACTTCTTGAATCGCCTCACAGGTGCTATTAATTGAGGTGGAGTTACTGTATTCCATACTTGAAGCCGTGGGTCACTATATCGCTACAAGAACGAACCGAATCAGCCTGCTGACGATCGCTCAGACGATCGCTCAACAGTGCCCACCCTAACTATTGCCCTGCGATGATTACCTTCTTTGTCACTTAAGCAGTGTATTTGCCAGTTGGGGGTAACAAATGTGAGTTAGAAAACAATTAAAAACCCGGTTTCTTCTTAAAGAAATCGGGTTTTTGAAATCGATGGTGAAGCGCGATTTGCTGTCTAAACTATTCGGAAAATAAAAGGGTAGCGGTAAGGTTGGTTAGGAGTTTGCAAAACGTGGAGGATAGCCATTATTGTCAGTCCCCAATGCAGCAAATAACCTAGGGGCACTAGGATAAAGCCAGCAAGACCGAAAGTGACGACAGTTAACGCCACAATTACGGCACTGTACACCCATACATTCAGGTGAAAATTGATGGCTTCTGTGGCGTTTTCTTTGACAACGGGGTCATCTGATACTAACAATACAGCGATCGGCGCTCCGATCGAGAACAGTAACGTGCTGAAAAAAATCGCCCCGTGACACACCAGTGATAGCAGCTTCCGCTTGTCGGAATCGTACATATTAGTTTTCTTCCCTTGACTTTACTGATAATTTTACCTTTAATAGCAACTGTAGCACAGGCTATAATGGCGATCGGGTGATGATTCCCCTACCTAATTTGTGATGACAACAGAACTCGAAACTGAACTGCTAACTGCTGTTGAGCGCCGGCGCAACTTTGCTATTATCTCGCACCCTGACGCGGGTAAAACTACTTTGACAGAAAAGCTGCTGCTGTACGGAGGTGCAATTCACGAAGCAGGTTCTGTAAAAGCGCGGCGTGCTCAGCGACACGCTACCTCTGACTGGATGGCGATGGAACAGCAGCGGGGAATTTCTATTACTTCTACTGTTTTGCAGTTTGAGTATAAAAAATATCACATTAATCTGCTCGATACTCCGGGACACCAAGATTTTAGCGAAGATACTTATCGAACTCTGGCGGCGGCTGACAATGCCGTGATGCTTGAGGATGCTGCTAAGGGTTTGGAACCGCAAACTCGGAAGTTATTTGAAGTTTGTAAGCTGCGAAGTTTGCCTATTTTTACTTTCTTTAATAAGCTCGATCGCCCTAGCAGAGAACCTTTGGATTTGTTGGACGAAATTGAGAAGGAATTGGGGTTGCAGACTTATCCGGTAAATTGGCCCATAGGTACGGGCGATCGCTTTAAAGGTGTTTTCGATCGCAGAGGGCGCAAAATTCACTTATTCGAGCGGACTCAACACGGTTCTCGCGCTGCTGTTGATACTGTCATCGAATTGGGCGATCCGCGCATTGAAGATTTGTTGGAACAAGACCTTTACTATCAGCTCAAAGAAGAGTTAGAACTGCTGGATGAGTTAGGAACTGAACTTGATTTAGACTTGGTTCGGGCGGGAAAAATGACGCCTGTTTTCTTTGGCAGCGCGATGAGCAATTTTGGGGTAGAGCTGTTTTTAGATGCGTTTTTAGATTACGCTATGAAGCCGATCGCCCGCAAGAGTAGCGCCGGAGATTTGCCGCCAACTTATGAAGATTTTACCGGGTTTGTGTTTAAATTGCAAGCGAATATGGACCCGAGACACCGCGATCGGGTGGCTTTTATTCGGGTTTGTACGGGCAAGTTTGAAAAGGACATGAACGTGACTCACGCTCGCAGCGGTAAAACGGTGCGTTTGTCAAGGCCTCAAAAGTTATTTGCTCAGGATCGCGAGTCGATCGAGGTTGCATATCCGGGCGATGTGATCGGTTTGAACAATCCGGGAGTATTTGCGATCGGCGATACTATTTACACCGGTCAAAAACTGGAATATGAAGGGATTCCCTGTTTTTCTCCTGAACTTTTTGCTTTTTTGAGAAATCCCAATCCTTCTAAGTTTAAGCAGTTCCGCAAAGGCGTTTCTGAGTTGCAGGAAGAAGGCGCAGTGCAAATTATGTACTCGGTTGATGAGGCGAAACGCGAGCCAATTTTGGCGGCTGTGGGACAGTTGCAATTTGAAGTTGTGCAGTTCAGAATGCAGTCGGAATATAATGTGGAAACGACGATCGATATGTTGCCTTACAGTGTAGCTCGTTGGGTTGACGGCGGTTGGGATGCGCTGGAAAAAGTTGGGCGGCTGTTTAATACGGTGACGGTGAAAGATACTTGGGGAAGGCCGGTTTTGCTGTTTAGAAATGAATGGAATTGCCGACAGGTGGAAGGGGAGCATCCTGTTTTGAAGTTAAATGCGATCGCCCCTGTGGTTTCTGGTTTGGCTGTTAGCGAGGAGTGAGGGGGATAATTGGTTTGTAGGGAAACGGCATTGTCGTTTCCTCCAAAAAATCGGGATTGTTATTAACAAAAAACCGTGATTGCCACAGACAAAGGACACAACAGTTTTGTGTCCCTACAAATGATATTTATTGTAGGATTTGTAGAGAAACGACAGTGCCGCGTGCTTAATGCCGCGTGCTTAATCGAGTAAGGTGCGTGCAATCTAAATCTTCAGCCCGATCGCCCAAAACCTCCCACTCCCGATCTTCAATCCAATATCCAAAATCTAAAATCTAAAATCGGTTGACGAGGGCCCCCATCTGCGGCTACGCTTTGAAGTGAGAGGTTGCTTGCTTGTAGAGGAGGCAGCCCGCGTCGCCCAAAAATCTAGTTGCACTGCCCAAAGCTGTTGGTAGCAGCAATGGACAGCATAACCGCCAAACTGGGACTAGCAGTCTGGAGGCTAACGGAGTATCTTAACATCCTCTGTAGCCGCCCTGCTATGTGTTGAAATGCGGGGCGGCTGGGTTTTTGGGTTTTTCTAGAAAACCCAAAACCAGGAGAACATATTATGTCACAGGAATTCGTGCCTGACGACAACAAATCCCAATGCCCAAATGACGACTCAGCAGCAGTATGCGAACAGGAAGTGGTGCTGCTAACGGTTGTCGGTTCGCCGAAGGGAGTCAGGGAAACCATACTCACTTTGTACCGGCTGGGATTTGCAGAAGTGGGCGATTGGAGTCCCGTACAGCGTGCGGCGAATCCGAAGCAGGTGATGAGCGTGCTGATCCGTCGGAAGCGGGCTGAGGGTACATCGCCGAGACAATCTGGGCGGTAAGCTGCAAGGTTAAATAGCTAAATTCGAGGGCGGGCCTTGAACGCTATGTCCCTGAGTCCGGCAGTCCGGCAGGGGTTTCAACCCCTGCCTCAAAGCTAAAGTCCTCTGAAGAGGACTGAAGAATTCATTAGTCCTCTTTAGAGGACTTTTGCTATTAGCCAGGGAATTCATTCCCTGGCGGGCTTTCGGTTTAAGGCAGGGAATGAATGTCGCGTCTTTACTCATTTCGATCGAGCTAACTGCTGACAGTATCGTCACCTAAATTATCGAGAAGTTGTTGCAGCGCACCGCGGCTATTGCGAACCCGATCGTTGTTAGGAGCAATGGCTAAAGATCGATTAAACATTTCCAGTGCTTCTTGCCACTTTTTAAGTGCTTCCTGTTGCTCAGATAATTTTGCTTGCAAATCACCCAGACATCGCAGCGCAATCCCTTTGCTGTTGAGAGTCAAGATATAATCCGGTGCAATAACTAAAGCAGAATCAAAGGCAGCGATCGCCTCTGAGTAAGACTGTTTTGCCCCCTCAAACTCACTTAGTTTTACTTGTAACTCGCCCAGATCCTGCAGCGCAATCCCTTTGTTGTTGAAAGCATAGTTATCATCCGCTGCAATTTGTAAAGCAGAATTATAAGCAGCGATTGCCTCAAAGTAAGAGACTTTGGCAGCCTCAAAATCACTTAGATGTGCCTGCAAATTACCAAAACTTTGCAATGCAAGCCCTTTATTGTTGAGAGCATAGTTATAATACGGTGCAATTTGCAAAGCAGAATTACAAGAAGCGATCGCCTCAGAATAAGAATGTTTAGCAGCCTCAAACTCACTTAGCTTTACTTGTAACTCACCCAGACTTCGCAGCGCAAGTCCTTTGTTTTTGAGAACAGTGATATTATCAGGTGCAATAAATAAAGAAGAATTAAATGCTGCGATCGCTTCAGAGTAAGACTGTTTGGCCGTCTCAAATTCACTTAACTGTGCTTGCAAATCACCCAGACATCGCAGCGCATTCCCTTTGCTGTTAAAAGCATAGTTATAATCCGGTGCAATAACTAAAGCAGAATTAAAGGTAACGATCGCCTCAGAATAAGAACGTTTGGCAGCCTCAAATTCACTTAGCTGTGCCTGCAACTCACCCAGAAATCGCAGGGCAATACCTTTGTTGTTGAAAGCATACCGATCATCCGGTACAATGTGTAAAGCAGAATTAGAAGCAGCGATCGCCTCTGAGTAAGATATTTTTGCAGCCTCAAATTCACTTAACTCTGCCTGTAACTTACCCAGACTTCGCAGCGCCGTCCCTTTAGCGGTGAGGGTAGCTGTATCTTCGGAAGTTAGGATAAGTTCCCGCTCGTAAGCCACAACTGCCTCTAAATATTCCTTTTTTGCCTCTGCGTATCGAGCTAATCGAGCATAGTAATCTCCCTCCGATCGGGAAATTATACCAAGCCAATAATCACTCTTAATCCACAACTCATCTCTAACACCCAGCAACGACTCGCATTCCCCGTAACGACTCAGCCCCAATGCTTCCTCAAACACCTCTACCCATTCCCTCACACCCCGCTGCCAATCCAAGCGATTAGCATGAAAAATTGCCTCCGCCGCATTCCCCACTTCTCGATAATGCCCCTCTAAAACCTCATGAGCTCTGCGAGTTTTCGGATGATCCCGATCGGCATCCAAACGCCGCAATAAATCGTGAATCCGATACCAGTTATCCCCCCGCTTCTGCGATTTCCACACAAAGGAAAAACCCGTCAACATCTCAAAATTTGCACTGCTTGCATGGAAGTGGCAACCAGATCCCAATTTTACGTACAAATCCTCATCAAAAGCGCGGCCAGCACTCAGCGAATGCACGGCCGATCGCACTTCGCGATCGACATAACTCAGCAACCGATCTGTTAATTCCGCAGTCTTGTTTTCCAACTTCGGAATCCGCGCAAAATCCGACGACATCAACTCAATTCCCCGCCTTCTTTCTGCCAGCACCGCATCCGCGCACAAACCCAAATAAAACGGATGTACCTGCAAATTATCCCAAGGATCGTCAGGATTGAGGCTGGCATATTTAATCACAGCATCTGCCAAATCAGCCTTGTCAATCTTCACTTTGTGCAAGTAATCCCTCGCATCATCCGGCGACAAATGCCACACCAATTGTGCATCTATATAATCTTCAGGAATCGGAAACCTCGACGCATTCGGCCACCGCAATTGCGTCACCGGACACTCTCGCCCCGCCACAACAACTACAATCCCCAATTTGTAATCCAAGGCCCTCAACAACCGCCGAAACCACTCATCTTGATACCAAAAAGTTGCGCCTTGAGAATTCCGTTTTTCATCCCACATTTTCTCGTGAGTATCGAACAGCATCACGAGGCGTTCTGGTTTATTTTTGCCAGCCATTGCCGCATTCAAATCCCCAGCAAACAATTTCGGCAAACAGTCGGTTAACTCAGTATCAATATCTTTCCGCCGAATTTCATCTGCCTTTTCGTCGCTGACACCCAAGCGATTTTGAATTAATTTCATCGCCCGCTTGATGCCGCCCAATTTATCTATCCCTTTCAGCACCGCTACAGCTTGCGCCACCACCGGAAAATCTGCAAAAGTTTCAATTATAGGTACCACCAATTCCGCCACATCATCGGGAAAAAGTTGGTTGAGAGTTGCCTGTGATTCGCCTTTGTTCAGCAAATACCAAAAGCAAGCAAAGTCATAATTTGGAAATTTAAACTTATATTTCTTAGTGGCTGCTGCCAGATTTCGGCGCAGCATAAGCAAGCCGTAAAATCTATCTTGCGGTTTATCTTCTTTAATCGGTATCAATCCGAAATCGTGTCTGACTGCGGGTATGGGAGTGTAGGTCTTAGGTTCAGCATAGCGGACAAAATCAGCAACTTGGGCGGCTTGTGATTCTGGGATGTCGTGCAATTGTTTCCACACCTGCGGCGAAAACCTTTTGCAGCAGTGAAACTGCAAGTGTTGTAGCAGCAAAGACTTGCCGTTGCCTCCATCTCCGTAAAAATACAAAATTTGTTGGCGCGCGGGGTCTTCGTTTAAATAAAAGGCAAATCGGCGGGTAAATTCGTATCTGTCGGTAAAAAGTTCCAGTTTGCGATCGCCGCTAATAGATTCGCTTTCAAAATCTTCGTCGTCAATTGGCATAAATGTGCAGGTGAGGTGTTAATTTAATTATAAGCAAAAATTAGATGGACTCGGTGATTGAAATCTCGTCTCCACAAACTTTAGTTTCTCTCTAATAGACTAAGAGATCGAGGAAGTATTTAACCCGGATTTAGCATAAATCTTCAGTCCTCATAGCCAGGACTTTAGCTTTGACGCAGGGGTTTAAACTCCTGCCCGATCGCAAAGATCGTCCGCTGGGAGTGGACGAAAGTTTGACTATTAAGCGGTTTTAACCGCCCAATGAACTGCAACAATTGGTGACAGAGAATATAGAGCTGTGTTAAAACCGTAATCGATCGACCAGCCAAGCTATCTTAATAAAGGACGCTAGCGAAAGCACAGTCATGGCACCTCCCACTAATCCAAATCCGGCGGATTCATCTGCAAAACAGTCTCTAGAGGCTGGGCTAGCAGCTTTGAAACAGCAGGATTACCCCACCGCGATCGCCCTTTTAGAATCCGTTACCCAAACCGCAGCTAATGGGCCGTCGGGAATCCGCGCGCAGATGGGGTTGGTGGCTGCGTACAAAGCAACTGGTAATGTGAAAAAGGCGATCGCCCTGTGCTCTTCCCTCGCCAAAAGTCCCAACTCTCAAGTCAAAACTTGGGCCGATCGCGTTTTAAAAGAATTAACCCCCCCTCGCCCCCCAAAACCACCGGAAAATAAACCAAAATCCGCAGAAACTCCCCCCGAAACAGGCTTTGTCGCCTTTGATGCAGGAACAAAATCGCCGAAAAAATCGATGGGGGGCGATCGACCGACCGCAGATAAAAAAACAGGATTTTTACCTTTAGAGCCGGCTGTAGAGCCTATAAACGCCAAATCGCCACATATTTCTCCGCCACCTCCACCCCCCACAAGCCCGACTTCTGAACCGGAAAACTCGACCGAAACCGCACCCGATACAGAAATTAGCGGCGAAAATAGTTCCGCTTCCCCAACAGATATCCCCGGATTCGCCAGCCCAGATACTTACCAACTCACTTGGCGCGAAGCAGGGCGCGCAAAAAGCCCGCGCCCCCTCAAACCGCTGAAGTTGCTGGAGTTTCGGGTGCAAGCCGTTGCAAGTGCGATCGCCCTATTTTTCCTAGCCCGGTTTGTCCTGCAATTCCTGCTGACAAACACTAATTCTCTGTTGGTTCAGCTTTACATATTCACAAGACTGCCTATTTTCGCCCCGATTCAGCTTTTTTACCGCGATCCAACTCCGTTTGTTCAGATGGTTTTTGGATTGCTTTTGGCCTCGTCTCCCTGGCTGATAGACGCGCTGCTGAAACTGTTTTGCGGCATCGAAACTCTGCGCGGGTCCGTTTTATCCAAGCACAGCAAGGAAGCTAGTCGGGTACTGCGAAGTTATTGTACCAAGCAAAATATGCCGGTGCCGGTGCTGAAACTCTTGCCGCTGAATGTTCCTGTAGCTTTCAGTTACGGCTGTTTGCCCCGTTTTGCTCGGATTGCTGTGAGTCGGGGGCTGTTGGAACAATTGACGGATGATGAAATTGCTACTATTTTCGCGCGGGAGTTGGGCCATATCTCTCACTGGGATTTTGCGCCGATGTCGCTGGCGCTGCTGGTGGTTCAGATTCCTTACTTGATTTATTGGCAGGTGGCGCACTGGCAAGAGCGGTTGTGTGATTTAATGACGATCGAGTTTTTGCGTTCTGCTGTTAAATTTGTGGCCGCTGCAATTTCTGCTACGAGTTATGGGATTTATAAGTTGTTCAGGTGGCCGATGTTGTGGCTGTCGCGCCGCAGAGTGTATTTTAGCGATCGCACTGCTGCTGAAATTACGGGCAATCCTAACGGTTTGACGCGGGCACTGGGTAAAATTGCGATCGGCATTGCTGCTAATATCGAACAGCAAAAACAAACTAGCTTTTTCCTCGAAAGTTTCGATCTATTGTTACCCGTAGGTGTTGGACAAGCTGTAAGCCTTGGTTCTGCTGCATTATACGCGCCGCTGGAACAGATTTTGCTGTGGGATGTCAGCAATCGGGAGCGCAATTGGTTGACGGTTAACCGCGCGCATCCTTTGCTGGGAGAGCGTTTGAAGCTGTTGGCCCTGTATGCTCAATTTTGGCAACTGGAGACTGAGTTAGATTTGGCAAACGCGGGAGTGCCAGAACCACCCAGCAAAGGAAAATTGTCTCTGTTTAAGTCAATACTCGAATTTAAAGACTCAAAACTATTTTTACAGGGTGCGCCGTTTTTTGGGATTCCGATGAGTTTGGCGATAGTCGGGGTGCTTTGGCTGATTGGCTGGATTTTTTCGAGGACGAGTTTTTGGCAGTTGGATTGGCTTTGGGGCGATCGATCGATTATTTGGGGCTGTTTGCCGATCGGATTTAGCATCGGTACTTTGATGCGGATCAATTATTTCTTCCCGGACATTACACCGCGAGAAACCGCTTCGCCGAGTTTGCCGGAAATTTTGTCAAATCCCGAGAGTTTGCCGCTGGATGCTGAACCGGTGTGGCTGGAAGGCCAACTTTTGGGTCGATCGGGCATGAATAATTGGCTGGGACAAGATTTGATTTTGCAAACGGCGACAGGGTTGGTGAGGTTGCACTATGTTTCCAGGTTTGGCTACGTTGGCTCTTTGTGGCCATTTTTGTTCAAAGAGACTACTCGCCCCAGCGATTTGATAGGAACATCTGTTGTGGCGACTGGTTGGCTGCGCCGGGGTGCTACTGTGGCGATCGACCTTGAAAGTCTCCGCAGTCAAGGAGGGAGAGTCAGTGACAGCGGACATCCGATTTGGTCTGCGATTTTGGCTTTTGCTGCTGCTTTTTGGGGCGCATACATCATTATCCAGGGCCCAAGGTGAGACGATTTTAGATTTTGGATTTTAGATTGAAGAATGGGAAATGACTTACTGCATAAGGGTTTCGAGGTTGCCTACAATTGCATTTTTTACAGGTATGAGGAATAGTTATCAGATTGTGGGGTGAATTGGTCTCAACGCGCAGCCTCGATCGGTTTTGAGTTAAACAGCGGATTGGCGATGTGGCGATGTTCTCGGTGCTGGGGACGCACCCTACCCGATTTTCGCGGTGCGCGGTGGACAGCCTGGACTCTTGTTCGTTGTTTATTTGTAAAGAAAAGTTGCTTTTTTGCCAGTATTCTGTTACATTAGTTTACAGGAATTGGATTGAACCAAATAGCGCGATAACTTCAGTTGGCTAAAATCCCTTAAAGCATTGCGTAAAAATTGTCAACATCCCAACACAGCAAGTACAGCCAGCCGCTTGTCGGCTGTTTTTTTTCGACCGCTATTTTTGCTGTGCGGGATGAATTCTCAAAAGTGAATCAGATGTGGTTTCCGTTAAATTCAGACTGAAATCTTCCTAAATAACTAGCTCTGTTACCAAGGCTGTGATACCTTTAAAGAATGCTCGGACTCTGCCGGGCCTGATTTAAGGGATAGCGGGTAAGTGAGTAGTTCTCAGCATTAGGAGCGAGATTAGGAACGAGGTAAGATTACTGGATGAAAAAATGTTAGCCATTTTATCCATCACTGTATTAAACTGAATACTGGCATTCTGATCGCTTGCAATTGACATCCTTGGACATAAATTTCTAGACGGCGCTGGCTATAAACATTCTGAATCAAAACCGGAAGCAAGTAATACAGAATAGCCAATAGCCTAAACATTTGAGTGATGACTAAAAGTTTACACAACAACCTGAGATTTAAAAGCTCTCTGCATCGGCGGTTAAGTTCCGGCCTTATCAGAGTAAATCATCTTTTTGTTCTAAAAGGTGGGGGGAGCTGTCAAGGTTGGTGGGAGGAATGCGCCAATTATCGGGTTATGTGCTGTTTGTCTGAAGTCAATATTCAGTTGACTTCAGGTGATTCTGTTCGAGCAAATTAATTAAAATCCAAGTCGGGAGGAATTTTTCATGTCTATTCGTCTTTATGTTGGCAATCTACCGAAAGAACTCGATCGCCAAGAATTGCAAGAAGTTTTTGCGCCGGAGGGCGAATCTGTTACCACCAAGGTAATTACAGACCGCAAAACTGGAAAATGCAGAGGATTCGGTTTTGTGACGGTGCTAACCGACGAACAAGCCGACCAAGTTATTGAGAAATACAACGGCTTGATGTTCAAAGAAAACCCGCTGAAAATAGAGAAGGCATTGCCCCGCTCTAAGGGTAAATCAGAGAAGGGCGAAGACGATCAGCAGTCGCCGCAGTCACCGCAATTGGTGTCGGCGTCGGCGTCTGTGCCTATGCCTGTACCTGCGCCGCAGCAACAGCAGCGCTCGGCTCCTCCTACCCAAGGTGGAGGCGGTTCCAGCAAAAGCAATCGCCGTCGGGGTGACAACAACAAGTCTCGCCGCAATCAGTCAGCAGCCACGGTGTCGAGCGCTGATTCGGGCTCGGTGCAGCCAGATCCGCGCTGGGCGAGTGCTTTGGAAGAACTCAAGCAAAGATTGGTGGAAGCTCAGACTACTAATTAGTCGCAAATGGCGGCTAATTGCTGCTGTCTCTCGACTGTGGTTGACTGAATGTATCTGGAAGTGCGATCGAGAATCGGTCAAAAAAGCCTGTTGTCGATCGCACAATTTTATTGTAAAAACTTCTAAGGATCGTGAATTCAATAATTTGCATAAGTCTGTGGGATGGGCGTGTCGCCCGTCCTTTATAGACGGGCGACACGCCCATCCCACAATAATAATCACGCATTGCAGGTTATTTAATTCTTATTTCTAATATCTAGCGCAGTGCGGTAAAATAACGACGATCGCGCAAGTAGTTAGGATTTAATTCCTCCCTAGAAACAGTTGGATTTTGGTCGATCGACCGGACACGATATCATATCCTGAGAATGGTTGGCAAAAAAACCTGGTTTCTGTGAAAATATAGGGTTGAGCAGCGAGACATCTAGAAAGAAACCAGGTTTTTAGCCCGTCTAAACAAGTCATCTTTATTCGATTGGCCCGAATTCGATTGTCTCAATAAACTCAAAAATTTTGTTCATAATTCCCTCAACTTCAGACTCCAGGGAACCCAATTCATCCCCCTCCTGATAAATTCGCTGACAGCTTACCGTGTAGCAAAAATCGTCAGCAATAAAAGCCATAAGTCCCCGGTAAGCATCCAACCGACTCAGAGGGCCATCGTTTTTCTGCACGCTGAGAGTTGCACCTGCAGGCAAATCTAAAACCACGAAATAAGCTTCTTCATCTTCTAAATATTCTGCGTGGAGTAACTTAGAATTGGCAACATTAGCAAGAATTGCCTGAGAAACAAAATTGTCGAGAAAAGACTTGAGATAACCTTCCTCGCCAACCGACTCGATTGTTTCTTCAACTTCACCAGCAACAGGGAAATAATCAATTTTCAGCAAAACGCCAAAGTCGTCTGAAAATGCGACACAGCCTTCTTGATCATCAATTTTACCGCCTCGTTCATCGTCAACTGGAATGGGAACGCTAAAATTGCCTTCAGGAGATACGTACCATGCCGCATCGAAATCAGACTCTTCGCCCTCTACTTCCGAGTAAGCAGCAATTACATCCTCAATAATTTCCGCAGCTTCCTCGTCTTCCACACCTAATGCTTGCTGGAATTCTTGGAGAAAAGCCTCGTGCTTCGGGGATATTTCACCATCTGCGACAAACATTGCTGCAGTTATTGCAAAAGTATCCAACACTAACTCATCTGGCATGGATTCCCAAGCAGTATTAAATAATGCTCCTAAACCGTCTTTGGCCACAATACCGTCGAATCCTTGAAACATTGCTGACATATCATCTTCCGAGTATTCAGCAAATATTTCTGATTCCCAAAGTATGCTTTCTAAGATATCAGCATCCGTATCAGGGGAATTTGCCTCTGCTGCCACAAAGGCTACCGCTGCTACGGATTCTTCTAAAGTCAAGCTTGCTTCGGATTGGTCTTCTGAATTGAATATTTTATCAAACTTGGCCACAGGTTTTGCCCCGCTAGTGTTTAGTTTTGCTATTCATAGCAAATTTATGACATAAAAAGATAGTAGTCAGGGATACATTTACTTTTTGCAAAATGTTGCCAGTCAATGTGGCGTGCGTCTAGCCTTACACCTGACCCCTCGTGAATATCAAATCTCCAATTAATTTACCAAGGACTGCCAATTATTGTGAATCCGGCCCAAAAATGCGGGTGAGATAAATCTGCATTTGCTGCTTGTGTGGCTTGATTAATGTCGATCGCGCCTTGAGTTCCCCGCAATTGACCGTTTTTAATTAAAATTTGTTTGTGGATCATTGCCAGTTGAGCTTTTCTGAGCGCTTCAGCTTTAATTGGGGCCGATCGCAAATTGCCATAAAACTCAGTCATCAACGCCAAAGTGCCGATATCATTAACTTTCCACAAACTCGCCAAAGCTGATTTTACACCGCTGCGGACGGCCAGTCCAGCAAAACCCATTTCTGCTGCTGTACTGTCACCGATCGCAGTTTCGCACGCACTCAGCACTAATAACTCGACTTGTCGGCGATCGTACCACTTCGCCAACCTAAATTCATCCAGCGCCAAAGAGTTGTCCCACAAATCAATCTCAGCTTCTCTTCTTCCATTTTCGCCTTGAGGAAAACTGGCGTGAGTAGCTAAGTGAACGATTCCAAATGCCTGTTGTTCTCGCTGTTTTCTCAGGTTGTCTAGGGTAAATTCTTGATTGAGAAAAGAGCGGCCTTGCCACAAGGGAAATGCTGCTTGATTTTGCGTTTCTGTTCTCCTCCCGGCGATCGCAGATAATTCGATCGGCACCGCACGCAAAGGAGGTTTATCAGTGTGGGGAAATTCGGAAGCACCCATTGCTAAAACTTGAGCGTTTTTCAAACTTTGATACTTTGTGTTAGTCAAGCTGACACTGGGAAGTGCTCCTACACTGTACTTTTCTACTAGAAATTGCTTGCCGTCGTGCAAAGCCGATAGTGGAAGTTGGCGCAAACCAGCATCAAAGCAAAACACTAGCGTATCTATATTTAATGCTTCTAAATTTGAACTAATCGGCGCAATTAACCACTGGTAAAGTTGCTGAGCTATTGGCAAATATTCTCCAGTTTCCGAATCAGTTGCTTGACCCAAAGAGCGATGAAATTCTGCCACTTTTTCCAGCAAAACTGCGTTAGAGACAGGAATATTTCTGAGAATCGGAGGGCCGTCTGGAACTATTAACACTAGGGATAATTCTTCGAGACGGACGATCGCGTAAACAATTACAGCTTGCTTCCCGGTTTCCTCCTTAATTGTTTTGAGAGTTTCTCTCAGATATTGAACGTTAATTTTTTTATCCGTGAAATTTTCCCCATAATAATTTTCGTAGTCTTGTTCAAAGAGCTGGTCAATTATGGCAACAGCATCATTAGGATTGTTTTGATCTAAAGTTTGTTCGACGAGCAATCTGCTTGGTGAGGGAAAGATATTTGGGATATCTGCAGGTGCAGGATTTTCTGCGATCGGAGGGGGAGTGGGAGTTGGCGCGGGAGTTGGCGCGGGGGCTGGAATTGGTGCAGGCGCGGGAGTTGGTGCGGGAATTGGAGTTGGTGCGGGAATTGGTGCGGGCGCTGGAGTAATAGTCGGTGAATCTTGAACTGGCGCTGTATTTATTGCAGCCATTCTCTCCCAAACATCCGAAAGATTGAAATCAAATGGTTCAGAAGTAGCAATCGGTAAACTAGGAGTTTGATCGATTATTTCCGGCGGAGTTTCTGCGAGTGAAACAGTTAAATTGTCAGTAGATGGCTGTAAAGAAATTAGGTTATTTGCTTCGGCTCCGGCAATGGTGTTAACTGACGGGGTGTAAGGAAGTTCTAGGGAGATAATTGTTTCATTGTTACGCTTCCAATCTAATTGGGTGTTTCCCGTTTCAGCATTTTGGTCGATCGAGGTTTGTGCTCCCAATAAATCGCCAATTAAAAAAGCTAACTCCTGTTGCGGAGTTTGGCTTGGGCTGACAGCGGGCGCGGGTACGATCGCACTTGCAGGCGCGGGTACGATCGCACTTGCAGGCTCGGGTAAGATCGAGCTTGCAGGTGCTGGCTGAATCTGAGTTACAGGCGGGGTTACGGAGGCAAGAGGGGCTGCGGGCGCGGGATTTGGCGCGTTTGAAGGTTGAAGGGCGATCGCAGGTTGAGTGCCGAGGGAGGAGGTGATTTGGGAAACAGAGGGAAGGGTAGGTGTCGCAGCTATGCGGACAGCAGCGTTTGGGGTTGTGGGTGTTGAGGGCTGTGTGGGGCGCGCGCGGGGTGGCAGTACGAATAAACCGGGCAATTCAGGTAGTTGGAAGTCGATGGGAAAACCAGGTATCGGATCGGGTGTTGCCGAAGGTGCGATCGAAGTTTCGGGAATTGGGGCAGGTGCGATAAATATTTGGGAAATTGGGAAAGGTGCGATCGAGCTTTCGGGTGTTGGGGATGGTGCGATCGAGCTTTCGGGTGTTGCCGAAGGTGCGACGGGTAAACGCGGTGGGAGTTGCGGTGAGGGCGTGCTTATGGGGGCTGGAGTCCCTGTTGGGGAAGGCGCGGGAGCCACAGTTGTCACAGGTGCAGGCGTGGGAGTAGCTGCGGGTGCGGGTGCGGGCGTGGGAGTAGCTGCGGGTGTCGGTGCAGGGGTGGGAGTAGCTGCGGGTGCGGGCGCGGGTGTCGGTGCGGGGGTGGGAGTAGCTGCGGGTGTGGCTGCGGGCGTTGGAGTAGCTGCGGGTGTCGGTGCAACTATTGGTGGCGGTACGGAGATAATTTGAATACGATTGCCATCCTGTCTGTGAGTATAAAGATAGGAGTTATCCTGCAAAAGTGTTTGAATAGGATTAGAATTTCCCCTAGTAATTCCACCCGCCGTTCCATTTATGGCAGACTCACCTACAATAAACGGCGTTAATCCTGCGCCTCCGTGGCGGATAATTATAGTACCGCCGCTGCTATCTCCAGGACTTCCAGCCGTAGAAATGCTAGCATTGATGCCGTTGCTGTCTGTGAAGGAAGTGAGCGATCGAAAAAACCTTCCCATCTGAATCTCGACATTGCCTCCCGTACCCTTGCCGAGACTACTTTGAGCGTTAATTTGACTCGCAGTAATATCGCCCGTAGCACTGCGGTTATAAGCCGTGACATTCCCGGCATTCCCCTCCGCCGAAGAATCAATTTTACCAACAGTAATACTTCCGGTAGCGTCGAGCAAAATACTGCCGCCATTACCAGCAGACGAGGTATTGATATCGCCGGCAGCAATATTAGTTCCAGCGCTCAAAGCGATATTACCGCCATTGTTAGGGGAAGTCGCATCGAGATTTTTTGTTGTGATTTCTCCGTTCTCACTAAACAATGAAATTCCGGCGGGTGAGGTAATATTTTGGGCGGTAATATTATTCGTAGTAATAATGTTAATTGCACCGGATTTTTCGGGGATATCATCTTGAATACTGACGCTGTTGAGGGGAGAGACACTGCCCACAGCATCACCCAAGTCAACACTTCCCGCATCGGGTTGAACAGTAAGATTGTAAGGCCCGTCAACAGTAGACTTAAAAGTAATATCGCCAGTCTCTAAAATTTTGACCGACAGGTTGTTACCTAATGTTACGGGAGCGTTAAAAGTAATATTATTGCGGTTAGTTTCTATCTTCCCACTGGCAGTAATAGAGTCATTTGCCTTGACCTCAATATTGCCACCAGTCACAGTAATACTGGGAGCGAAAGTGCGGGAATTAATATCAGATGTCGAAACTGTTCCGCCAGCATTGATGGTGACATCTCCGCCTTTACCATTTGCCGCAGCGGTAATAATTGGGCCGGCAGTTGTGTCGATATTACCGCCGCTTTGAATGCGAAGATTGCCACTATTGGCGTTGAAACCGCTTAATAAGAGGGCGCTACCAATTCCTGCCGTACTGATATTTGTTGCGGCTTCGAGAGAAATATTGCCGCCGTTGTTACCGCCGATCGCATTGATGATTCCGGCGGTAGTATCTATAGAACCGCCGCTTTTGAAGGTTATTGAGCCGCCGTCTTGATTGCCGATCGCCCGGATGTCACTCGTAGTAATGTTGCCCGTAGCATTTAAATTAACATTGCCACCTATATTAGTTTTAAGATCGGGAGATGAACCGTCATAACTTGTACTTAACTGGCCTGTAGCGATATTGCCATTTTTATTAGTAAATTCAAGATTTCCACCCTGTAATTTGCCTCCTGCTAAAACATCACCTATATTAATTTCACCCTTGGCAGTAGATAAAGTAACGTTGCTGCCATTGCCATTAGTAGAAACACCTGTAAGCGTCGATGCTTTGATGCCGCTGTCAGCTTGAAGGGTAACTTTTCCAGCAGCGCTCGCGCCCGTGGTATTGATCGCTCCGATGTTAATTGTACCGTTGCTGTTAGTAAAGTTAAGATTTCCACCCTGTATTCCCGATACTAATACATCGCCTATATTAATGTCACCGCTGACAGTAGATAGAGTAACGTTGCTACCGTTGCCGTTACTAGAAGTACCCGCGATAATTCCTGTTGTCGGTGTTGTGATGCCGCTGTTAGCTTGAATGGTAATATTTCCAGCAGCGCCATCGCCCGTTGTATCGATCGTGCCGATATCGATTGAAGCGCCGCTGGTAAGTGCGATCTGCCCGCCGTTTTGATTCGCCTTTACATTGAGATCGCCAGTCGTAATAGTGCCACCTGCATTCAAAGTAATATCACCGCCTTTGCCATTGCCACCCACACTAATAAAAGTAGAAAGTCTTCCTGTAAGGATGTTGCCTCCAGCAGTCAAAGATATATCACCACCATCAGCATTTATCCCCTCTGTCCTAATCGTTTCTGTTTGAATACTGCCTGTAGCTTGCATAATTACAGGGCCTATGTTCGTGGGGGTACTAAAATAAGCAAAAATATTTCCTGTTTGAATGTTGCCGCCAGATCGCAAAATTACTGATCGGAAACTGCCCAATATAAATTCATCACCCGTAGTAGCACCAGCATAAGTTGCATCGGCACTCGTAATATTGATATCTCCATTAAAAATAATATTTCCCGTACCTGAAGTCGTATCTATTTTGATAGATGCGCCCGTATAACTCCCAGAAATAATGTTGCCTCTAGCTTGCATAACTACAGGACCTATGCCATTACCGAAGGTATTGTTATAAGTATCAATATTTCGTGTTTGAATGTTGCCACCAGAGCGCAAAATTACCGATCGCGAATTACCCAAAATAAATTCATCTGTACCAGGAGAAGCACCAGCATAAGTTGCATCGGCACTCGTAATATTGATATCTCCAGTAAAAATAATATTTCCTGTACCCGAAGTTGTATCTACCTTGAGAGATGCACCCGTGTAACCCCCTGAAGTATAGTCATCAGGTTGTGTAAAAATTGGATCGTACAGACTAATAAAATTCGCAGGTTTACCAGATAAATCAACAATCGATGTGTTACTGCCACTTCTAAAGTGAGCATCTGTAGATATCATGCCATCACTCGCTAAAGTCAAATTTCCACCGCTGACAAAAGGCGTTTGCGAAAGATGATTCAGCGCCAAAAGGTCGATACTTTGATTTCCCTGAATGTAGAGATTCCCGCCAGCATTCGCCACAAAAGGATTTGCCACACTGTCGCGCACCCGCACAGTATCGTCAGCCAACAAATTCAAATCACCAGTTGTACGCAACTGACTTTCAACTAATGTCAAATTGCGATTAGCTGACAGCGTTGCAGTCTCCGCAGTTACTTCTTTAGCAGCGACATCTCCATTCTCTACCTGCAAACCCGAACCCGTTAATTCTACTTGCCCTTCAGCATTAACTGTCACCCCCGTGGCACTTCCCCCGCCACCCGCCAACAACTGCGGCAAAGATGCAACTGGCAACACCCAATTTTGAGGCAAACTGCCCGCTATAGATTGTGGCTGAATCTCTAAACTCAACAGATTTCCCGGTTGACTAATTCTGACTAAACTCTCCCCGGGAACCGCCGCCACAATAATATTTCCTCCCGGTGCAGAAAGTTGTCCGGTACTCAAAACAGTGCCGCCCAATAAAGTTAAATTTTGCCCTTGTCCCACCGCCAAATTGCCTAAATTGACAATTCCTCCCGGTTGCGTATTTGTAAAAGCAAAACTATTAGGATTTCCGACTAATAAAGCATAATTATTAGTACCAGCCGCACTAAACCAATTATTGCCAAAACCGATGCCCGTCGCAGTAGTCGCAGTAAAAGCAGCAGGCACGTTCAAACTAGAATTTGCACCGAAAACAATCCCCGCCGGATTCATTAAAAATAAGTTTGAATTGCCGCCCGTTATTTGAATTAATCCGTTAATCAGCGAAGCATCGCCGCCGACAACTCGCCCTAAAATATTGCGGATATTGGGATTTGATATAAAATTGGCAGTTTGCCCTTGAGTTAAACCAAATTCTTGGAAACTGTGAAAGAGATTTGTGCCGTCGCCGGATTGTTGGCCGCCGTTGATGTTGAATTGGTTGCCGCTGGGAGTAATTTGAGTATTCGTGCCGTCGGTTGCGGGGGTAATTTGGGCTGTGGCTGTTTGGGATGGGGCGAAAAGTCCTAATTCCCACATTGTTAAGGCGGTAAATGAGAGGAATGTTAGGAAAAAGCGCGGTTTTTTGTGTGTTGATTTCATGGTTTTGTTAGTAGATGATATCGATTTCACTCTGATAATTGCGAAAGCCCACCAGCGCCCTCTGATAGTCCCAAAGTCCGCCAATCCGCCAGGGAATGAATTCCCTGGCTAATAGCGAAAGTCCTCTGAAGAGGACTGTACAAAAAAGTTTGATAACAGTCCGCTGAAGAAGACTGTAGAAAAAA
>NZ_JAUBQN010000010.1:30740-159504 GCF_036701295.1 Microcoleus harperi Pol14_C6
CTTTGATATCAGTCCACTAAAGTGGACTTTTGCTTTGAGGCAGGGAATTCATTCCCTGCCGGAATTAACGTCACAACTGAAGAAGACTGTAGAAAAAACTTTGATATCAGTCCACTAAAGTGGACTTTTGCTTTGAGGCAGGGAATTCATTCCCTGCCGGAATTAACGTCACAACCCCTGCCGGAATTAACGTCACAGCCAGTTACTATTTCCTCTGTTCTCTCCTTTGCAAATCTCGCAATTGCTTCTCTACCTTTTGGGCCATTGGCAAATCTCCCAAAGTTGTATATCCATCTTTTGCCATTTGCAAATATTTCATAGCTTCCAGATTGTTTCTCATCGCTGAATGAACTTGCCCCAATCCGTATCGAGCCGCTGTCAACTCCTCAATATCGTCAGGTTTCGCCGTATTAATCGCCTTGGAATAGTAAACTTCAGCCTGGGGAACCAGTTGTAGCTTTTCCAGATACAAATCGCCCAACGTGCGATAAATGGGCGGTGTTTCCACGCCTGTTTCTTGTAACTTTTCTAAAATTTCTCTTGCTTCGGCAATCAAGTTTGTGTTAAGATAAATGGTAGAAATTGCTAATTTTTTAGCATTTTCGTTAGGTACTTGTTTGTCGATCGCCCCAACCTCACTTTTCACCCTTTCCACCTCACCCTCATCCAGCAAGCTAAACTCTGTATCTCCTTCTCCCACGGCACTTTCTGAAGAAGCACCCGTATTCGCCTCGACAATCAATCTGTACTTAACACCCGGTTTCAGCGCCGGTTCCCCCGGATACACAGCCTCAGTACCGCTAACAGTCATTTCCCAGTTTAATTTCGCTCCATTTTCGCGGAGGCTCAACTTATAGCTAGTCGCACCAGCAACCGGATTCCACCGCAAAATTGGTTTGCTGTCGAGCAATTTCGTCCGCCGCGGACTGATAATATAAGGAATTGGCGCGCTATTCCAAGCAATTTTACCGTCGCCGCGATCGGGACATTTAATCAAGTCGGCGCTACAATCAGATTTCGACTCTTCTTTGGCTAACAAACAGCTATTCAATTGATTTTCACCCGGTGCGATCGACTTAATTCCCAAATCTGCACATTGGATGGTCAGTTGGGCGTTTTGTGCTGTTCGCAGTGTGTCTCCCGGATAAATCGGCGTACCGCTAGTAGGGCGGACAATTAGCCCGTTTTGGCGCTCGATCGCAACTTCCCCGCTAGTATGGATAATCAGTCCGTTGGATATTCTGTTACTGGCTGCTAGTGCGGTAGTTGCGATCGAACTTAAAGCTATAAAAGTTGAAATCCTGATTTTCACTTGATATTTCCTTTTATTCGTAAATGTTGTTTG
This sequence comes from Microcoleus harperi Pol14_C6, assembly GCF_036701295.1. Lineage (NCBI taxonomy): Bacteria > Bacillati > Cyanobacteriota > Cyanophyceae > Oscillatoriales > Microcoleaceae > Microcoleus > Microcoleus harperi. Next base: position 32,086 of record NZ_JAUBQN010000010.1, read on the forward strand.
GCAATCTGGATACATTTATCTTGTTCTGGTACGCTAGATTTAGAATATTTAATCGTTTTTTTCCAGTGATATAACGCTTGATGAGGTTTACCTTTAGTTTCCAGGACCTGTGCTAAAAAACAGTGAGCTTCTGGGCTCTTGTCTGTCAATCCAATTGCTGTTTTAAAATCTATTGCTGCATCGTCATATTGCTGTTCTTTGAATCTTATCCAGCCGCGATTTTTGATACAAGCAGCTTTTACTCCGTCGTATTTAGCGTGTTCTAAACAAAGGTTAATCGCCTTTAAAGCTGGTTGGTGTTTATCATTGCGAATGAATAATTTAGATATTTGAGCAGAAGCATCAGGAAGTCCTCGCAATACAGCATTTTGCATTGCCTCTAAGGCACCTCTATCGTCATTTAATTCGTCGCACAACACAGCTAAATTATAGTAAGGCTGAGCATAATTTAGGTTAATTAAGCTTGCTAATTTGTAGAATATTTTAGCAATTAAAGGTTTATTTTGACGGTGGTTTTCCATGCCAATTTGATTGGCAACTGGGGCAAGTATCGGACCCATTAACATATAACTGCTAGCGGTAGTAGCTAAACCGATTCCCAGGCGCGGCATCAATTTAGAAATAAAAATAGAGATATCGTTGTTTGGGCGATCGCCCCCAGTATCACCCAAAACATCTGCCACAGCAACCAGCGGGCGATTCCCTAGGGGATAACTGCGCTTCACGCGCTTTAATAGTAAAGTCAACCCCTCAAAAGTTGGCTGCTGACAGAGCACTGGTATCGCACTCGCGCCGGGAAACTCAGATTCCCACTTCTGCAAATCATCCTTAGCTTTTCGTACTGCTAAAAACAAAGGATATTCTTTGCTTAAATATCCGAATAAAGACTTAACAAAATCGTGAGCAATTTTATCTGGTATCGGCGCACGCATCACAATCATTGACGGTAAAGGCAAGCCTCCCGCAACTAAATCTGCTGCCAATTGGAGGCTCGAACAAGAGTTTAAAATTAGCAACTCCAATCCTTGAAAAATTGATTTTTCTAATCCCTCTTTTAAATAGTCTATTGTGACATTATTATCACAATTTGCTTGATTGATCTGGAGCCATCCATTGACAGCATTGCTATCGCTATGTCCGCCGTAATATAAAATTTGCCAGTTTTTTTCATCCTGTGAAAGATGATCGCGCAACTGTTGAGGTGTTGGCTGTTGCATAAATTCTAACTCGCAGCGATCGCCAAAAGACCTTTGAAGACTTTTCTCATCTTGTCGCAGATCGAGTCCGTCACTATTACCGGATACACATAAAATTCTACCTCGCGAAGGCAGAGGCATTCCTCCTGCAGTTGCCTTTTTTAGAGCTTTTCTATACTGTGACGGACTTTTGATTATCTCACAATTTTTGTAATCTTCGCGAAATTTCCACGCATCCCAAGGCAGATGCCAATTTTCCGAATCTTTGATTTCGAGAAATACTTCAAAGCACTGAGTTTTGCCACCAACTGCATCGACTACACTTCTAAAATTTTCCTCTATTCCCCCATAAAATTCCTCACTACTCAGCCACAGCCTCATAGATTCATTCAAATATTGATAGATCAATTGAGGATTATCTTCAGAAATATTGGTTGTCCCTGTAGCCTTAACTTTAATTCTAGAAAGGATGTTGCTAGATTGTCCCGCACGACAAATAAGTTGCCATCTTTTTTGCAGATCGTCAACTTCCGGGGCTGGTGGCAAACTTCCTTTAAATTTATGAACTGTTGTTTGGTTTTCTTGAAACTCTCCTGTGATGTCGGGAAAACCCTTGTGTAGATCCCCAATCCCTAAACCCAAGATAAATCTTAAGCTCATAAATTAGACGCGAGTAGAGTTAATCGAGATATCATACCACAAAATTTTCTGTGACGCTGAAATCATCTAAAGCTACTCGAATACTAAAGCTCTCGTCTCGCTCGACCTCAATATCCCTCAGCAAAATGTACCTCTCCTGAATCCTTGATTGTGACTCGGTTAGATTTTTACCGATGTCGGATATTAAGGAAAGTTTAATATTCTGGGGAAGGTAACGTTCTCCGATAGCCGGATGCAGTTGAACGTGAACTCTGACAGTGCGATCGCTCTCTTCAGCAATCGCCACCAACAAAGCAACCGTTGTCCTTCCCAGTCGCATTCCCAAGTCAATCAACTTAGCCCGCGTGACATCGGCTTCGGGAAACCTATTGATGCTACTTTGACTGCCCTGTAACGCAGATTCTTCTCTCGAATTTCCACCTCCTCGTAATGCAAAACTGGGGGTTTCGTCAGGGAAACTCAGGTTTTTTAAATTTTGTTTACCTCGATCCAATTGCTGCAAACATATGTCTACAAAATTTTGCCACCAATTGCCTAAGTTAGATTTAACCGGATTTTCAATCTCAACAGGAGAAGTTTGTGCCTGCTGGTTAAATACCGCTTCAAAAGGCTGCCAATCAGCCGTAAATACATTCATAAACCACTGACTGAGGTTAATCTTAGACTCCAACAAATGTTCTAGATGCCCTAAGAAATCATCCAGGGAATACAATTCGCTCAATACTAATTCCCCCGCATCCGCATTTGGATAAAAACCAAGCAATCTCGCTTCCTTTTCCTCCTCATCAATTTCTACAGCAATATAGCCGATGCGTTCTGCCCTTGCTTCTACTGGCACCGGGCAAATCTCAGGCGGATGTGCAGATGAATTCTGGTTGCTAGTTTCTTGATTTTGATGCCGATTTTTAATCGGACGGCATTCGATTTTTCCCAATCCTGTAACATACAAATCTCCTGCATCTGCAAACAGGCGAATTACGGGATTCCAGCTATCGCATTCAGTCAAGTCAGTTTCAATATCAATGATTTTTAGATAATCGCGAACTGCCAGCACTGCCAAAGTATTGAGATAAACTTGCTCGTGCCTTTGCGGGTGGCGCTGTTGGGTGGCAAACTGCTGAGCAAGTTGCAGTGCCTTCTGAGTAATTGGCATCGGCAAAGATTCGATTTCCCAAAGGTTGTTATGGTTCATTGTTATGGTACACTCCTGGTATATTTAAAGTTTGATATCCTTGGTCTTCGCAAAATTTTTGCAGCAGATGACGACAGTCATTGTTGAACAATTGATATAAAGTAGACTGCGCGCAGCCAAACTCTTTTGCGAGTTCTTGAAGACTTTGACCGTACAAACATTTTCGCTGCAATAAAAATTGACAATTTATCTGCGGTTTGCCTCTAACGTGTCTGCTTTTTAAATCGTTATTTGGATCGGTTTCTATCCATGCGAGAACTTCGTCTACATAGAAAGTTACATCAGGATCGGCGGCGAGATAGTCAATGGGATTGATAGTTTTTTCGTCTTCTTTTCCTTCTGAGGACGCTATTCGACGGCGGTTTGGTGTGTCACTTTCTTTGATTGGGGCCTGACGACAATCTAACAGCCGCATTTGAAGATAGCGATTTAACCAAGTCGTAATCAGGCTTTCTTCGGGATCGTAAGGTCGTTTTGCTGTGGTAGCTTCACATAAATTTCGATTGAGATAGATCCATGTTTCTTGCAATGCCTCTTCATAGTAAGGTGTTTTTTGTTTCCAGAGTTTGCCGGATTTGAGAATCTCTCGAATTAGTTGATTCAACAAATGACCTCGCTGGAGACTGCCGGGGGGATGCTGGCAAGCTTTGGTGACGAGTTCGAGGATTTGCTGGTGGGCGGGAGATCGATCGAACTTTTCCGATTTTACTGAGCACTCAACAGCATCGGATTCGTCGGATAAGTGGTCTTCTCCCTCGGAGGGGTTGGATTTATCAGTCATAGTTAAGTGCGGCCGCAACTTTGTTCCTACATTTACTTATCAGGGTAAGTTGGAGGAATTTATGCGAAATTCTGAAATTTTTTTGAGGGGATGCTTGAAAGTCTTGCTGTGCGGTGGATTTGGCCGTTAAATTAGATGTGAATTTTTGTTAAGACCCATCAAAACCTGCATAAACCGGGTTTTTGCGATTTATGCAGGTTTTTAACGAAGTATTCTGCGAAAAACCCGGTTTCTGACCACCAGTGCGTAACATCGATCGCCCTTAAATCCCGAAAACACCCGTGATTCCGTACTTTCACCCAGTCTTTGCCAAACTCGACCAAAACAACTTGAGAGTTTTGCATAAAACTACTGAGTTCACCCTGATAAGTAAATAGGAAGAACAAAAAGGCTGGAGGGGCGATCGCCCTTAAATCCCAAAAACACCCGTTTTTCCGTACTTTCACCAGTGTTTGCAAAACTTTATCAAAAAAACTTGAGAGTTTTGCATAAAACTACCGAGCTCACCCTGATAGATAAGTACGAGGGACAGTTAGGCGGTTGGGGCGATCGCCCTTTGGTGTTAACAACCAGATCGATCGGGCAATTCGGCAATCTCGCAATCCCGAAGTCTGGCAAGTCCGGCAAGGGTTGAAACCCCTGCCTCATAGCGAAAGTCGTCTGAAGACGACTGAAGAATTTACCAGTCCTCTTTCAGAGGACTTTGGCTATGAGGCAGGGAATTCATTCCCTGCCGGAATGTGGGGAAGCGCGTTATTCGATCGCCATTAAATCCCGAAAACACCCGTTGTTCCGTACTTTCACCAGTGTTTGCAAAACTTGACCAAAACAACTTGAGACTTTTGCATAAAACTACTGAGCTCACCCTGATAAATAAACAGGAACAACAAACAGGCTTTAGGGGCGATCGATCTTTGGTGTTAACAACCAGATCGATCGCGCCATCCGGCTATCTCGCAATCCCCAAGTCCGGCAAGGGTTGAAACCCCTGCCTCAAAGCGAAAGTCGTCTGAAGACGACTGAAGAATTTACCAGTCCTCTTTCAGAGGACTTTGGCTATGAGGCGGGGAATTCATTCCCTGCCGGATCGTGGGGAAAGCGGGTGATTCGATCGCCCTTAAATCCCAAAAACATCCGTGATTCCGTACTTTCACCAGTGTTTGCAAAACTTTATCAAAAAAAACTTGAGAGTTTTGCATAAAACCACTGAGATCACCCTGATAAATAAACGTAAGGGAAATTCCGAAGTTCATCGCACTTGTTGAGATTTATTCAAAAGTCGCATCACCCGTAACTTCCCGATCGAAATCCGAACCAACATCCCAACGGATATTGGAAAGGGCTTCTTCCGATGTTGGTTTAGTCTATTTCCACGGTTGCATTTATTGAGTTGATTTGAACTGGTAATTGCGACAACAGAGTTGAAGTGCGATCCGATCGCATTTCGCGAGACTTCAGTTTGGGTAAATGACGGATATACGACAGCTAGAGAGTACGAAAGTGCAGAAGTGCAGAAGTGCAGAAGTGCAGAAGTGCGATCGGGCTTGTCGATAGAGTCGCTTTGTCAATTTTCAGCACACATAGTATCTACCACGCGAGGATAAAAATCATGGCTACTTCTAAAAAATTTGATTTCGATGCAGTCTGGAATCAACGCCTTGAAGATTCAGGGAAAATTTCTGTGGTATATATCAATGGAATCCGGACAGTCGAAGACAAATATAAAAAAGATATTCGAGGTTTTGATGGCATTTGGAATTTTCATGGCAATCTTTTGGCTCCTGCCGGACAACATCAGAAAGATGTTCTTCTTAAAAATTTTGATTCTATCTCAAAAGGCGCTATCAATCTCGATGTTAAGTACCGTAACACTTCGGATAGTACGGGTAATGATTGGGCTGACATAGGAGTTTTTGCTATCAAGTTTTTAGTGGGTGATATCATCGAATCAATTAAAGATTTACCATTTGACTTAGCTAAAAATAAGGTAGATCAATACAAGGATTTGCAACAACAAATAGAGACTTTGCAAAATGCTGGTGAAGATGTCACTGAGCTTAAACAAGATTTGGATAAATTGAAAAATGGCGCAGATATTGGAAAAATATTCGATAACTTCTCGAAATTTTTGGATGTTTTTGAAGTTATTAAATCAGGTTGGGAGCTAGCAGAGAAGTTTATCAAGCTCGATAGTCCTAAAGATGCCCTAAAAGATCCTGATTTTACTGCTCAGATATTTGATTTCATTAAAAATGCAATTAAGCTGATTCCTGTATATGGGGAGGCAATCGATACTTTCATAGATCGTTTAATTTACGCTGCCCCGGAAGATATTAAGGAAGCGCTGAAGCAATATTGGGACAATAAACCACTGTTTCAGAGTATTAATGATTGGACAAAAGATGCTCAAACCTGGCTATCTGAAAATTTAAATAATTCCTTGATTCTCCTAGGTCATTCTCAGGGAAACTTTTTCCTAGAAGATGGACTCATTGATATGAATTCTGGGGGCAGCAATCGCATTCGCGTATTAGCGTTGGGTTCGCCGACAAGTTATCTTTATGCGGGTGGCATTCACTCTTTTAAAGGGAATAGTGTTGCCGAAAACAATATTAAAAATCCTGGCGATCCAGTTCCGTTACTGCAATTTGACTCACATCCGTTTTTCTGGGACAAAATTGTCAAGATTTTTAGTATGCTTCCTAGCATTGGCGGCTTAGGTGATTCGCATCTTATCGAAAATTATCAAAGTCGATCGGACGTTCAAAGTTACTTCAAAAACACAGTCTACAACCTTCACTCTCAGGGTTTCTACTTTCCCAATTCAGCGATCGAAGCGCCAGGTCAAGCCAGTGTTGCCGGAACCACAGATGATGACTGGATGGAAGGCAGCGAAACGGATGATGAAATGGTAGGAGGCGATCGCAACGATGTTTTGCGAGGTGGAGGCAGCAACGATAAATTAAGAGGTGACTCCGGCTACGACTTTTTCGATGGAGGAGAAGGAATTGATACCGCTGATTACTCCAGTAGCTTAAGTGGAATCAAGGTTGAAGCAACCATGATGCTGGATGGTTCCGATGTTTACAAAGTTCAGGATGGTTTCGGTACTGAAGATATCCTTGGAAATATCGAAATCATCAGCGGCTCAAATTTTGCTGATGAAATGACTGGCGGTGACTACAGCGATATCTTCTACGGTCAAGGCGCAAACGACCTTTTTTGGGGACAAAAAGGAGACGATACATTCTACGGTGGCACTGATAATGACACAGCTTACGGCGGCGATGACAATGATGACCTTCGAGGTGATGAAGGCAGCGACGATTTAAGAGGAGAAAACGGCAACGACACCCTTTACGGCGGCCAAGATAATGATTTCCTATACGGTGGCGATGGCGAAGACGAACTTCGCGGCGAACAAGGTGCCGATGACCTCCGAGGAGAAAATGGCAACGACTCTCTCTACGGCGGCACCGAAAATGATTCCTTGTACGGCGGCCAAGGTGAAGACAAACTTTATGGCGAAGAAGGAGACGATGATTTAAAAGGAGAAGAAAACAACGATTCTCTTTACGGCGGAACTGGCAAAGATACCCTCAATGGCGGCGCTGGAAATGACGACTTGCGAGGCGAACAAGGCGATGATTTGTTACAAGGAGAAGCCGGAAACGACTCTTTATATGGTGGCGAAGACCAAGACCAACTTTACGGTGGATTAAATGCCGACTTACTCTACGGCGAAGCTGGCAGCGACCAACTTTTTGGTGAAGATGGCGACGACATCCTAGACGGCGGTAGCGAAAACGATATCCTCATCGGAGGCAGTGGGGATGACAAACTCTACGGCCGCGCAGACAACGACATCATCCAAGGCAACCAAGGCGAAGACTACGCCGAAGGTGGCAGTGGCCGCGACTTCATCCAAGGCAACGAAGGCGAAGACATCCTCTACGGACAAGACGGCAGCGACACCATAGAAGGCAACGCAGACAACGACTTCATCGATGGCGGCAGCGGCCAAGACTCGCTTCTGGGCAATACCGGAGATGACAGAATTTACGGACAAGCCGGCAACGATGTCATCCAAGGCAACGAAAATAATGACTGGCTGGAAGGTGGCGACGGCCAAGACATTATTGATGGGGGAACTGACGATGATGATATTTACGGACAAGCAGGCGAAGACAACCTTTTCGGCAGTCAAGGCCAAGACTACATAGACGGTGGCGACGGCAAAGATACCCTGTTTGGCGGCTTCGATGACGACGTACTTTTAGGCCAAGCAGGCGATGACACTCTCAACGGCAACGCTGGCAATGACGAATTATTTGGCGGTACTGGCAATGACTCGTTAATCGGAGAAATCGGCGATGATTTAATTGACGGCGGCGAAGGAATCGACCTCGTTAATTACATCAATTCTCCCAGTGGGGTTATCGTTAATATTGACGAAAATAGCGACTACGAAACTAATACCAATCAACGTTTCAAAGAATTCGTCACCGCAGTTAATCCCAGCGAATACTACACGGAACTCGAACGGGATTTTGAAATTGCTGCTGGTACTGGTAAAGACGGTTTTGGCACTACCGATGCTTTGAGAAACTTAGAAGATATCATCGGTACTCGCTTTGAAGACATCTTAATTGGCAACGAAAAAGATAACCGAATTTGGGCCTTAGAAGGCAACGATTTATTAATTGGCAATGCCGGCAATGACTCATTTTACGGCGGAGAAGGCATCGACATTCTCAGCTACCGCCGCGACCCGAACGGCGTTACTGTCAACTTACAAACAGGCGATGCTACCGACGGTTGGGGAAATCAAGACAAAATTGCCGACATTGAAAACGTCGCCGGTTCTCGGCATGACGATAATATTACCGGCGACGATACGGTTAATGTTATCATCGGCGATGCTGGGGACGATCGCATCAACGGACTCGGTGGCGACGACCAACTCTACGGCGAATTCGGCAACGACCTAATCTACGGCGGCGAAGGCGGCGACAGCATCTACGGCAACCAAGACAGAGACACCCTATACGGCGAAGCCGGTCAAGACTACATCCGAGGCGGCGACGCCGACGACTTAATTTATGCCGGTAGCGATGACGACACCGTTGCCGGAGACGCTGGTTACGGCAACGACACGATTTTCGGCGAAACAGGCAAAGACTTACTCTACGGCGGCGCTGGCGACGACTTTGTGTACGGCGGCGACGACAAAGACATCATCTACGGCGAAGGCGAAAACGACAAACTCTACGGAGAAGGAGGCACCGACCTCATCTACGGCGGCATCGGCGACGACGAACTCTCCGGCGGCGACGAAAATGACACCCTAATCGGCGAAGCCGGCAACGACACTCTCGCAGGCGATGCAGGCGACGACACCCTAGACGCCGGAACAGGCAACGACTATCTCTACGGTGGCAGCGGCAAAGACACCCTAAATGCCGGCCTCGGCAACGACCAACTCTACGGTGGCGACGATGCCGACATCCTCCTCGGCAAAGAAGGCGACGACAACCTGTTTGGCAAAGCGGGCGACGACAGCCTCGATGCAGCCGAAGGCAACGACAACCTCTACGGCGGCGACGGCAAAGACATTCTCGATGCCGGAGTTGGCAACGACTATCTCTGGGGTGGTCAAGACGATGACACTTTATCCGCCCAAGCCGGCGATGACTACCTGTTTGGGGAAGGCGGCAACGACAGCCTCAACGCAGCAGAAGGCAACGACAGTCTCTACGGCGGCGACGGCAAAGACATTCTCGATGCCGGAGTTGGCAACGACTATCTCTGGGGTGGTCAAGACGACGATACTTTATCCGCCCAAGCTGGCGACGACTACCTGTTTGGCGAAGGCGGCAACGACAGCCTCGATGCAGCCGAAGGCAACGATTCCCTTTACGGCGATAGTGGCAAAGACTTTCTCAATGCTGGCGCAGGTAACGATTACCTCTGGGGTGGTCAAGACGATGACACTTTATCAGCCCAAGCTGGCGACGACTACCTCTACGGCGAAAACGGCGATGACATCCTCGATGCTGGCGAAGGCAACGATTCCCTCTACGGCGGCGACGGCAAAGACATTTTAGATGCCGGAAATGGCAATGACTATCTGTGGGGAGGTCAAGACGATGACACTTTATCAGCCAAAGCCGGCGATGACAACTTGTTTGGGGAATCTGGCAATGACATCCTCGATGCTGGCGAAGGCAACGATTCCCTCTACGGTGGCGACGGCAAAGATACCCTGTTCGGCGAAGCTGGCAACGACTTATTGCAAGGCGGTTTCGGCGACGACTCACTTTTAGCAGGCGACGGCAGCGATACCCTTCTCGGTCAAGCTGACAGCGACACTCTGTACGGCTTCGGTGGCGATGACATCCTGGAAGGCAACTCAGGAACAGACCGACTTTTTGGGGAACTCGGCAACGACTCCCTCGACGGCGGTACTGAAAACGATACCCTCGAAGGTGGCGACGGTAACGACATTCTCGACGGTGGTGATAATAACGACAGTCTGTTCGGACAAGTCGGTGATGACACGGTTATCGGCAACCGGGGCGATGACATTGTTGACGGCGGTTCCGGCAATGATTTGCTTCAGGGCAACGAAGGGCGCGATCGCCTCTACGGTCAATCCGGCCTCGATACCCTGTTCGGTGGCGACGATAGCGACACTCTTTGGGGAGGAGACGACAACGACAATTTGCTGGGAGAATCCGGCAGCGATACCCTGTTCGGCGGTTTCGGCAACGACCAACTCGACGGCGGCGAAAATAATGACAGCCTCTACGGGGAAGGTGGCGATGATACCCTAGCTGGCGGAACAGGCGACGATTTTGTAGATGGCGGTACCGAAAACGACACTCTCTCCGGCAATGATGGCAGTGACAAATTATACGGTCGCCAAGGCAATGACTTGTTAGAAGGCAATGCCGATAATGACCAACTGTGGGGTGGAGATAACGAGGATACGCTGTTAGGACAAACTGGAGACGACCAACTGTGGGGCGAATCCGGCAATGACAGCCTTGATGGTGGCGAAGGGGCCGATCGACTTTTCGGTCAAATCGGCAAAGATACCCTCTCCGGTAACAATGGCGACGACTACCTAGAAGGCGGCGCAGACGATGATAGCTTAACTGGCGGCGCAGGGCGCGATCGAATTTTCGGCAACGACGGCAACGATATCGCCGACGGTAACAGCGGCGACGACTACATCGACGGCGGGGCGAACAACGATACTTTAGCAGGGGGAGAAGGGCGCGATCGAATTTTCGGTCAATCCGGCAACGACAGCCTCGAAGGTAACGACGACAACGACTTCCTCGATAGCGGCACCGGAAATGACACGCTGTGGGGCAACGACGGCGACGACGAACTGTACGGCCGTGAAGACCAAGATTTGATCGACGGCGGTCGTGGCAACGACCAAATCTACGGCGGAGATGCAGCCGACACCCTCCTCGGACAAACCGGAGAGGATAACATAGACGGTGGTTCCGGCGCAGACTCGATTCTCGGCGGCGATGGCAACGACAACATTTGGGCAAAAGCCGGCAACGACTCGATTTTCGCCAACGCCGGCAACGACAACATTTGGGGCGACGAAGACGACGACCTGATTTTTGGAGAAGCAGGTGAAGACAAAATCGATGGCGGTTCCGGCTACGACAGCATAGACGGCGGCGCTGGCAATGACCAACTGTTCGGCGGTACGGGCAACGACCAACTGTTCGGCGGCGCTGGCAACGACAAAATTGACGGCAGCATCGACGACGACAAACTGTTCGGAGGTGCCGGCAACGACTTGATGTTTGGCAGTCAAGGGCAAGACACGATGTTAGGCGAAGTTGGTGAAGACACCCTCTACGGCGGCGACGAAACTGACTTGATGGACGGCGGGGCCAGTAACGACATGGTTGTCGGCGACTCCGGCGACGACACCCTCACAGGCGATTCCGGCCACGATACCCTCACAGGTGGTGGTGGCAACGACTGGATGGGCGGTGGTAACGGCGACGACTTAATGTTCGGCGAATGCGAGGACGACACCATGCTCGGAGGTGCCGGTCAGGACACCCTTGACGGCGGTTGTGGCAACGACTTGCTAACTGGGGAAGCTGGCAGCGACAACCTCTTGGGTAACGAAGGCGATGACAGTCTCGATGGTGGCAGCAGCAACGATACCCTTGATGGCGGTAATGGCAACGACTTCTTAAATGGTGGCAGTGGCAATGACAGCCTGAACGGTAACGATGGCGATGACAGTCTCTACGGTGGCGAAGGTAACAACGTGCTCAAGGGCGGGAACGGCCAAGATTCGCTGATTGGAGGCAGTAGTTCCGACATATTTGTGCTATCACCAAGTTCGGGACTTGATAACATTTTCTACTTCCAGGGCGATCGCGATTACTTCGGACTCGCACAAAACCTCACTTATGACCAATTGCAAATCGTTCAAGGCGGCGAAAATTATACTAACGATGCTTTGATTAGCATCGCAGGCACCGGCGAACATTTAGCTTGGGTGAAAGACACTCAATTCAGTGCGATCGACAGTTCTCGCTTTATTTCCATCACCCCCGGAGACCCGCTGCCTGGAGTTTTCAATACTCCTTCGCCTGTCGATTCTTTAACTGGCGAACCTGTTGATAGTGAGGATGATGAGTTGATTGATAACAGTTCTACCGCTGGCTTATCAAACACGACTGCAACAGTAATGAGTCAGCCAAACAGCACGACTACTGCATCAATTAGCCAGTCAAACAGCACGACTACTGAATCAATTAGTCAGCCAAACAGCACGACTACTGAATCAATTAGTCAGCCAAACAGTACGACTACTGCACCAGCAGCCATAAGTTTCCCACCGCTAACAACAGCTACTAATCCAGGTAGTTTGACAGTAACTTCTGTCACAACTACTACCGATGACATCTTGCTGAATGGCGGTTCAATTCCAACGATGAACAGCTTTAGCGGCATCGATGATGACATTCTCATCTACGACTCTAACAGCTTGTTAACATCTCTAACCAGCGCTCAAACTCAGCCAATTATTCCTTTGCAAGCCGCGAGTATTGGTACTGCGATCGATCCTACTGCTAATACTTCTACTCAGGACAGCGGCCTCTTAATTACTCCGGCTGCAAGTCCCAGCAACCCACTCGCAAATAGCGATTTTACTGGCATTTCTAGCTTGTAGTAATTGTAGGTTGGGCTGAGGGCGATCGAATAGATAAAAACCCGGTTTCTTGAATAAACCGGGTTTTTTGCAGTAATTTTGAGCATCTCTTTGTCTGAGAATCGGTGAAAGTATTGGAGGTGTTAGCTTGTCGCAGGGGGGCGATCGCTAGCGTCTATTGATTTTACCAATTAGTCTGATAAATTGGCTCAGGATCTTCACAAGTAACTTTGCGATCGCTCATTAAACAGTGATGCAAACCCACTCCGGAAATCTCACCCCAACGACAATTTTCGATTGCCCCCTGACAGATAACCTAGCGGTCTAACGATTGAGTTCAACGGCGGTTAGTAACCCTGGCATCCCCACCGATTATCTTTATTCCGCCGTTGCAACGATTTGTTAGGTAGCTGGCAACGTATCATCAGAGCTTTCTCCATTGCCTTGAATTGCTACCCAAGGAAGTTTTGAATACTGATCTTTGATCTTTTCTAACTCATCTAGTGCTTGCAGGAAAAATCTTTTGATAGCTACCACATGGTCTTCTTCAGAAAGAAAGTCCTGTAAACTTTTGTCTCGAACTATTCCTGCCCAGTCTTTTGAGCTATCTAAGTTATAACCCCTCCAACCGTACTGTTCGCAAATATCTTTCATCGCTTCAATAATTTCTGCTCGACGCGGTGAATTAGGATCTACTTCAAGTACGAGACGTACTATTGGATAATCAGTTAAATGTGATGTCTTTAGAATAAAGCCTAGACCACACCACCATCTTCCACTTGGCATTGAGGCAGTCATTAAATACCGCCCATGCCATTGAACCTGGGTAAGAGCTGTAGACTTTTGCTTAAGTGCTCCCAGAACTTTCTCAAAGCGCTGACTGACTTCTCCCCACATTGTCTCTTCCATAAGTTTTAGTGATTTTGTGAAATTTGCTAACGCAATCACGTCAATAGAAGAGAACTGATTGTTATGTGCCATGCGATACTCATCCATAAATGTCACAATTTCTTGAACAAGCATTGTATCTGCCTGAGATTTCAAAAATCGATAGAACTGATGCCATCTCAATTGCCTGAACTGAACGGTAGATTGAGAAATATTCTTGAAAATATCTTTTTGATCTTTTGGATCGAAATCACGAGTAATGTACAAAAGAAATTTGTGCTGGAACCCTGAAATTCCATGCAAAATCTCGGCATACCTTGAAAGCTGCTCGTAGCCTTCCTGAGAGCCAATCTTACTTTCGACAAAGATGATGCTACGACTTTTAGTATCTACTAGCTCAATTAAGATATCTGGGCGGCTAGCTAAACGATGATCATCAAGAGGCTCAAACTCCCTCTGTGTTGAAACATAGGCATCAAAATAAATGTTTATATCCAATAAGTTTATATTTTTGAGCCAAGAATATAGAATTTCCTTGTCTGTACTGAAGAGGTAAGCGACCAACTCAGTGAAGAAATCTTCTAGCGGAATACTACCTGTATTGAGATTTAGGAGCCGACTGAAAAGCGCCACTAACATTCACCTATGTTTTACTCTCAACAAGTGAGTTTACCGTACTGCTCTAGCCAGCGGATCAAGCTACCTAACTTATAATTGTGTCGCAGATGCGGTACAATACTATTCCTAGTTGGCTTATCCCGCACATCTGCGCTTTAACTCCGAACATTCTGAACAGCTTGTTGTCTGCCTTGACGCAAAAAATAAACCACCCCGATCGCCCTGCTGATGAGAAAAAGTGACACGATTTTGTAAACTTATGTAAATTACCTCTATCGATTTGAGATTTGAGATTTTGGAATTAACCTTACGGATCGCCAAATCCTCACATAATTTCATCAAAAATTACCTCCTCTGAAAAATCGCTCGAATGGCTCTACCAGAATTGCCTCTAAAATATAACCTGTAAGGATCGTATATTTAGGGCTGTAGATCGAAAATAATTTCCTCATATAATTGCTCGATAGGCAAACTTAGATTGATACTTTGAAACTCAACCCGATCGCCCTCCCGATAGCTCAAAATCACCCATTCACCAGCATCATTTTTATGATAAATATCGATCGCCATTTCATCCGAACTGACTAACACATAATCAACCAGATTCGGATTGCGGCGATACTTCTCAAACTTCTTACCTCGATCGTAAGCTTCGGTGCTATCCGATAAAACCTCCACAATTAAGCAGGGATAGGTAATATAGAGAGGATGCTCCCTATCTCGATCGTCACAAGTCACGCTTAGATCGGGATAGGTATAGTTGGGTGTATTGAGAATGTTAATCTTTAAATCTGAATTAAAAACACGACAAGGATTTCCCCGCAACTGCGTTCTGATTAAACTACCAACATTTAATTTAATCGCGCTATGATTTTGCGTTCCACCACTCATCGCATAAACCCGACCACCGATCAGTTCGTGTCTTTCTAGCTGCTTTTCTTCCCAACTAAAATACTCTTCCGGTGTAAAGTGCCGATCGTTATCTTGTGCTGCTATCATCACAATACTCCATTAATCAAAAGTTAATAATACCAACTCACAACTCGATAAAAAGTGACACTATCTGGTAAACTTACGTAAGTTACCTCGATTTGAGCTTGGAGATGTGAGATTTACGATCCTCTTTCATTTTCCTAGCAATTGTCGAACTTGTGCCAAGGCAACATCGCCTGGAATGGATTGGACTGTGCCACTATCAATCTCGGCAATGCGGTCTTGAGCTTTCTGTACCCCTCGTTCAAAACATCTCGATCTGTTCTGTCATGCTTTCTAGGATCTTGTCGAGGAGGATAGCCTTGGCGGTATCGGGTAGGGCAGTTGCTTCGGAAATAAGCTGGTCTAGGGTTAGCATTGGATGATTTTGCTCCGAGGAAACGATCTGAATTCTCAATCGTCTAGATTAGCGTGAGACATAAAGCACCATCCATGACCGACGTGTTTTAGAACAAACGGACTTTTATTTTACACCAATCCATCACGCCACCAAGAGAATCTGCTACGTTGTCACCAATGCGAATTCCAAATAATTGAGCATTTGGATGTTTTTCATTGACACTATTTGATGCGTGCAAGCCATTTTGGTCAATTTCGCAATCACCAGTCTCAATACCGAGGATTACCATCTTACCAATATTTTCTCATTAGTGCCCAGAAACCGAGTTTTTTGCGAATAGTGGTAGGGTGCGTGTTGCGAAATTATGAATCATCACCCAAAATATAATTCTGACGCACCTTGAGTTTTGTGTGGTGCGTCAGCTATTAGATTTTTAGTTTAAACCGAAAATAATCATAGCTGACACACCCTACTAATAACTTTTGTGGAACGGGCATCTTGCCCGTTTCTGAAAAATGTAAAATGTTGTTACAAGTAACTTGACACCAGTGACTAAATCCATTTCCCACTGACTATAATTGGAAAAAAAATCATTTTTTAGGGGAAATTCCATGAAAAAACTAGCTCGAAAGTTATTCACTACAGCATTAACCCTAAGTATTTTGTGTTTTCCCACAGCAGCTTTCGCCAAAGCAAAAATTCAGATAGCCATCCTTTTAGATTCTAGTAATAGCATGGATGGACTGATTGACCAGACTCGTACTCAACTTTGGCAAGTTGTTAATTTTTTAACTAAAGTAACCAAAGATGGCGAAGTGCCAGATTTAGAGGTGGCCCTTTACCATTATGGTAATGACAGCTTACCTTCCTCAGAAGGTTTTGTCAGATTATTAACTGGATTTACTCCTGAATTAGATTTAGTTTCCGAAAAGCTATTTAGTATCAAAACCAACGGCGGTCAAGAATATGCTGGCTGGGTAATTCGTTCGGCAATGCAAGAATTAAACTGGAGTAAAAATCAGGAAGATTTTCGCGTGATTTTTATTGCGGGTAATGAACCATTCGATCAAGGTCCAATAGTTTGGAATCAATCTGTCAATCTCGCTGTCAAAGGAGATACTCTCGTTAATACAATTTACTGTGGTTCAGCCGAAAGTCAGGAGCGAAGACTTTGGGCATCAGGAGCAGAGTTAGCAAAAGGCAGTAGCTTCAACATTAATCAAAACCAACAAATTGTGGTAATTAAGTCCCCTTACGACGACGAAATTTCTACTTGGAATACTAAACTCAATCAAACCTACATTCCCTACGGTAGAGAAGGAAGAATAGGACAACAACGTCAAGCAGTTGAAGATAGTAATGCTGGCAGCAATACAGTTTTGCGTAGTGCGTCCAAAGCTTCTGAATACTATGATAATTCTTCTTGGGACTTGCTGGATGCCCTCGAAAACGGAACCGTTAAACTAGAGGCAATATCAGATGATAATTTACCAGAAATCATGCGAGGGATGACGCTAACAGAAAAAAGAGCATATGTCGCTGGAAAGAAAACCGAAAGAGAGGCGATTAAAAAGACGATTCGCGACTTATCTCAAAAGCGTACAGCATACATTGAACAACAGCGCCAATCTAGTACCAATAGTGGTGAAAATACTCTCGATCGCGTGATGATTCAGAGTCTCCGCCAGCAGTTAGCCGCTAAAGGATTCAAGCTTAATTAAAAGAACGCAGACGAAATTTCATCTGCGTTCATCTGTGTTTATCTGCTAATATCTGCGGTCAAGAAAAAGCCCTATCAAACTACTTCGCAGCAGGTAAAGACAACTGAGGCGAAGTTTTAGGATAGCTTGCATTCTCAGGAATCGCAGCGGGTTCGGAGGAAAGCAAAAATTCGCGAATTACCCTAGCAACTGCTCTTTGAGCTAAACCGCCGACTACTTTCTGGCCCATGTTCTGCACTTCGGGTTTCACCAACAACTGCGGAATTAGCTGCAATACTTTCATCGTGTCAAAACCGGGAGTTGATTGCAAAATATCCCAAATCCGCTTGATGTGTTCTAAGTTTTTTTGTTCAGTTGGTGAAACCACAGGTTGATTTGCCTTGACTCCAAACCATTCGCCGACTACAGATTTGGCGTTAGCGAAAGCATTGCTGGAAAGTGTGTCGAGACTCTTGACTAATTCCAGGACAATACGATCGCGAATGAAATCTCCTCTTTCGGAAAATAAATATTCTAATGCCTGGTTCAAGATTTTGCTGACATCGTAATCCTCGCTCTCGCGGGCATTGTTGAGCAAGTTTTCTAAGCGGTTCCAGCGGAATTCGCCTTGTTTGAACAGCAAATCTTGCAGCGATGCTCTCAATTCCGGTGCGGGGTCGCTCAACAGCCGTTTTGCAACGTAAGGATAAGCTTTGCTCAACACTTTGAATTCGGGGTCAACGTTGATGGCAATCCCTTCTAAGGTGACGAGCGATCGAATAATCAAAGCATAGTAAGCTGGAACCCGGAAAGGATATTCGTACATTACCGCCGAAAGCTCGTCAGTAATGCTTTTGAAATTGAGTTCGGCAACGCTAGCACCCAAAGCATTGTTAAATACCCCCGCCAAAGCTGGAATAATTGGCGTTAAATCGGTGTCAGGCGTTAAAAACTCCAACTTGACATAATCTTTTGCTAAACCTTCAAAGTCGCGGTTCACCAAATGCACCACAGCTTCCAACAAGCCGTATCGCTGATAAGGTTTAACTTCGCTCATCATCCCGAAATCGAGATAAGCCAATTGACCGTCAGGAGTTGCCAAAAGATTGCCTGGATGCGGGTCTGCGTGAAAGAAACCGTGTTCTAGGAGTTGTCTGAGAGAACACTGCACCCCCACTTCAATTAAGTAAGGAGCATCGATTCCTTGAGCTTTAACGGCTTCTAAATTCGTAAGTTTGATGCCGGTGATCCACTCCATTGTTAAGACGCGGCGGCGGGTATATTCCCAGTAGATGCTGGGAACATAAATGTCTTTGATGTGGCCGTAGAGTTTGGCAAACCGTTCGGCATTTTGACCTTCGTGGGTGTAGTCCATTTCTTCGTAAATGCGCTCACCCAACTCGTCCATAATGCTTGCGAGGTCACTGCGAATTACTTTGAAGTTGTTTTGTGCCCAAACTGCAACGCGCCGCAGGATGTAGATATCTAAGCCGATGTTTTCGGCTAAACCCGGTCGCTGGACTTTGATTGCGACTGTTTCTCCGGTTTTGAGTTTGCCTTTGTAGACTTGTCCGAGAGACGCTGCTGCGATCGGATCGGGGCTGATTTCTGCGTAGATGTCTTTGGGGTGGGCGCCCAATTCTTCTTGGATGAATTGATATGCTACTTCGTTCGGAAAGGCTGGCAATTGATCTTGCAGCGTGGTTAGTTCTTCTAAATATACTGGCGGTACTAAGTCGGGCCGTGTTGAGAGTGCTTGTCCAATTTTGATGAAAGCTGGGCCGAGTTGGGCCAGAATTTCTCGCAGTCGGACGGCGCGACGCTTTTGATTGGTGGCGGTACGACCTGTTTTGCCGTCGAACCACACACTGAAGGCAAAGCTAAAAAATGTCCAAACAACGCTCGACAGCCTTCCCCAGACTTGTAGAGGTCGATTTCGGTACTCGGCTGCGATCGCCACTGGATCGTACCGAACAGCATCTCCGGCCAACTCGAAAGCTATGTCTCTGGCTGATTTGAGCCGATCGCCCGTTACGACCTCGGTCTCTAGTGATACTGGTACTGCTTGCAGGGGAATTGTATTTGCATCTTGGAAATTGCCGAGTACAGCCTGAGTCCCTGAATTTACATAAGTTTGCGGGGAGGCTGGCGATACTGTCTTGACATTCATAAATCAGACCTAGTGTGAAGCATTGTAAATATATTGTAACAATTTAAGGAAGAAGACCCTTCTTCCTTCTTATATACTTACTCGCCGCTGGATCTTTTGAGTCGATCGCGAATGCCTGACAATTGCGATTGGCTGCTGACGGGCGATCGGGGTTGGGGCATTTCGGTATCGGGCCAGTTCGGTAAGTCGTTACAGGGACAGAACTCCGGGGGCATTCCGGTTTGTTTGAACACTACGGGCATAGCGCAGCGCGCGCAGGGACTGATTTCCCAAGCTGGTGTCAGCAGTTGCCCAATTGTTTCGTTTGTGCCTTCGAGGTAACAGTCTCCGCTGTCGCGGGAGATGATTTTTTGCCAGCACTCTTCAAATTCCTGGCTGTAGCGATCGCCCGCATTTACCGATTTGGGCAGCAGCGCTTCGGAACCGTTGCGAATTAATACTTTTTTGCCTAACTGAAACCAGTAAGCAATATATTTTCTTACTTCACTATCTGATGCCATAACTTTTAGTCAACCCTTCAACTAATTGATTATTTTAGACTTTGAATTTGAAATTAGCACTCTTTCTTAAGAGACATTTTAGCTTTTACATACTTTCAAAATTTTGCTATTTCTCATGTCACATTGTTGGGCATTCCCCCCCTCAAGAGTCGGTTTTTTGACTAATTTATGTAACTCTTGAGTTTTCAATCTTAGTTAATATTATACCTAAGTTTCAGTTAAAATTGTCCACCGGAAAACCGATATGTTTTCTCTCTTGTCGATCGCGACTCCGGCTGTTAATTTTTCGCTACGGGCGGCAGCGGGGTACCCAGAGCCCTTAGATCCAAGGCGTAGCCTCCGGTGGCGAGATAAACAGTATCGGCGATCGCCCCGATGTGGCGGACGAGATTGCCGAGGCGATCGCGAAACAGCCGCCCCGCCGGATAAGCAGGCACAACACCCCATCCGGTTTCTTCCCCTACCAAAATTACATCAGCCGCCGCCGACTTCAAACTAGCTAGCAAATCTTGCTGCGTAGTCGCCCAAACAGCAGCTTCTTGTTCCAAAAGATTTGCCGTCCAAGTTCCCAGGGAATCAATCAACAAGCAATCTGAGGGCTGGCTGGCCCGCACAACTGCCGGTAATTCGATCGGCACTTCTAGAGTTGTCCAATCAACTGGACGGCGATTTCGGTGCTGTTCAAGGCGACGAAGCCACTCCAAATCCGTTTCATCAACGCGACTGGTAGCCACATAGATTATTTGTTTGCCCGAACCCGCCGCCAGAGTTTCGGCCCATTCACTTTTGCCACTTCGGGCAGGCCCAGTTACTAAGATTAATTGTCTCGATGTGGTGGGTTCTGAGTTAGTCATTAGTTATTAGTCAGCAGTCATTAGTCAGATACAAATGATTAAACACAATTACCAATTACCAATTACCAATTACCAATGATCATTTAAACGGCCAACTACCAAATGCTTTTTAAGCGATAATAGCATTGATGAGACAATATCAGAGTAAGTCGATCGAGAACTCCCGTATTTCCCAAGCTGTTATTTATGCCAGATCATCCTCAGATATCAGCGATTATTTGCACCCACAATCGCGCCGCCTATTTAGGTGAGGCGATCGACAGCTTGCTGGTACAGGATTTTCCCGACAACTTTGAAGTAGTAGTAGTGGATAACGCTTCTAGCGATTATGCAAGCCCCGAAAGTTCGATTTCGCGCACCCGCGAGATCGTAGAAGCAAGACAGGGCGATCGGCGCCTCAAGTACGTCTGGGAACCCGAAATCGGTCTGTCAGTAGCCCGGAACACCGGCGCTAAGCAAGCCCGCAGCGAAATATTAGCTTATCTCGACGACGACGCTATTGCTGAGCCGAATTGGCTCAGAGTGCTACACAGCGCTTATCAAAGCAATCACAAACTCGCCGTAGCTGGTGGCAAAGTCAATTTGCTCTGGCCTTCTGGAGTCAGCCCGCCCGCATGGCTGTCACCGGGATTAGCCCAGAACTTGGGAGTTTACGATTTAGGCAATACTTATCTGTACGTGACTGCTGCCGGTTTGACTCCCAGGGGTGTAAACTACTCGATCCGGCGCGCTTTTCTCGAAAAAATTGGCGGCTTCGATGTCAAACTTGGTAGAGTCGGCAAAAAGTTGCTGTCAAATGAAGAATTGCGCGCCACAGAATTAGCATTAGAGCTAGGTTGGCAAGTAGTTTATCTACCGGAGGCCCTGGTGCTTCACCATGTCGCCACAGAACGGCTCAACAAAGCTTGGTTTCTAGAGCGCGGGTGGTGGCAAGGCATCAGCGAGTGTTATCGCGAACAATTGTCCGATCGAGCCGGTATTGCTCAGCTTGGGCGGGGGGGTGAAAGAATCTTGAGGGGTGTCTGGAAGTCTTTTAAATATATTAGAGATCCAGGGCTGCGCTTTGAAAATTTCGTTTTTGCCTGGGGTCAAATCGGTTATTTGAGCGCAGCCATCCGCGGGCTAATTTTTGCACCGAAATCTACCAGCAGGCATTAGGCTATAGGCAATATCCCTCGCTGCTCAAGTCGTCGGCGCCGCTGTGCCGATCGCACTTCATCCACCAAAACTCGACCGCATTTAGGTTCAAGCACTCGATTATGACATCTAGTTCATCCAAGATTCCGGTTTCAGTTCTCATTCCGGCAAAAGACGAAGAACTTAATCTACCTGCGTGTCTGGCCAGCATTGCCAGGGCGGATGAAGTTTTCATGGTTGATTCCCAAAGCAGCGATCGCACGGTAGAAATTGCCATCAGCACCGGCGCAAAAGTAGTGCAATTCTACTTCGACAACCGCTGGCCGAAAAAGAAAAATTGGTCTTTGGACAATCTGCCCTTTCGCAACGAATGGGTATTAATTGTCGATTGCGACGAGCGCATTCCGCCGGAACTTTGGGACGAAATCGCGCAGGCGATCGAAGACCCCAATTTTGACGGCTACTACCTCAACCGCAAAGTCTTCTTTTTAGGCCAGTGGCTGCGTTACGGCGGCAGATATCCCGACTGGAATTTGCGTTTGTTCAAGCATCAAAAAGGACGTTACGAAAATCTCGGCACTGAATCTGTCCCCAATACTGGCGACAACGAAGTTCACGAACACGTCATTTTAGCTGGTCAAGTCGGCTACTTAAAAAATGACATGATCCACGAGGATTACCGCGATTTATTTCACTGGATAGAACGGCACAACCGCTATTCTAATTGGGAAGCTCGTGTTTATTTCAATATTATTGAAGGGCGCGACGACAGCGGCACTATTGGCGCTCACCTATTTGGAGATGCAGTGCAGCGGAAACGCTTTCTCAAAAAAGTTTGGGTGTGGCTGCCTTTTAAACCTCTGCTCAGATTTATGTTATTTTACTTCATTCAGCTCGGCTTTTTGGATGGGAAAGCTGGCTATATTTATGCAAGGTTATTGAGTCAATATGAGTATCAAATTAATGCAAAACTTTATGAATTGCGTTGTTGTGGCGGTCAGTTGAATGTGGCCGAATCTCAACCGCCTCTGTCGCCACCAGTAGTTATCAGTCAAGAGACAGAAGTGAAATTGCCGTAATAGTAGGTATGAAATTTTAACCGCAGATGGCGGCGGATTGACGCCGCTGAACGCAGATAAATGTTGATTAGGGTTAAGTGCGCTCACCCTTTTGGATCGAATGGGCGATCGCACTTTTCCTTCCTTTCCTTAAATCAGCCTGAAATTAGCAGATGTAATCGCATTGGCACTCACTCCAATCATCACGCCTAACTGCTCCCCTGTCAAGACATTTTTGATGAGAGTTCCCTGAGTATTTTGAGTTATTGCTAACTGACCAAAACTCAAACCACCGCTTAATCCAATCAAATCTTGACCGACGGTAAAATCAGCGATCGTGTCAAATCCTTGACCAGCTTTTAAGACAAAAATATCGTTGCCGCTACCGCCAATCAAACTATCATTTCCCATGCCTCCGTCAAGGATATCGTCGCCCTTCCCACCCGTGAGAGTATCGTTATCTAGGTTTCCGTAAAGAGTATCATTACCTTGACTACCAAGGATGATGTCGTTACCTTTGCCTCCATATAAAACGTCATTATCCTTGCCGCCATCGATGAAGTCATCATCTTTGTCGCCATATAACGAGTCATTGCCTTTGCCGCCATATAACGAGTCATTGCCTTTGCCTCCGAAGATTAAATCGTTGCCCGACTCGCCAAGAACGATGTCGTTTCCTTCTTCTCCATAGAGGATGTCGTCACCTTTGCCTCCGGTGATGAAGTCGTTGCCTTGATTGCCATTAAAGATGTCATTGCCGGCACCACCATATAAGTTGTCATCCCCGGATTTGCCATTGAATATATTGCCGTTGTTAGTGCCGAGAAATTCATCGTTTTGGGCAGTGCCTATTTGAATTCCCGATACACCAAGTATGGTGTTTTCAATTGAGTTAGGTTGGTTTAAAGTTGGTGTTCCCGTTGGTGTCGGTGTTCCCGTTGGTGTCGGTGTTACCGATGGTGTCGGTGTTACCGATGGTGTCGGTGTTACCGATGGTGTTGGTGTTTCCGTTGGTGTCGGTGTTCCCGATGGTGATGGTGTCGGTGTTAACGATGGTGTCGGTGTTACCGATGGTGTCGGTGTTACCGATGGTGTCGGTGTTACCGATGGTGTCGGTGTTCCCGTTGGGGTCGGTGTTCCCGTTGGTGTCGGTGTTCCCGTTGGTGTCGGTGTTACCGATGGTGTCGGTGTTCCCGATGGTGTCGGTGTTACCGATGGTGTCGGTGTTACCGATGGTGTCGGTGTTCCCGTTGGTGTCGGTGTTACCGATGGTGTCGGTGTTACCGATGGTGTCGGTGTTCCCGTTGGTGTCGGTGTTCCCGTTGGGGTCGGTGTTTCCGTTGGTGTCGGTGTTCCCGTTGGGGTCGGTGTTTCCGTTGGGGTCGGTGTTCCCGTTGGGGTCGGTGTTCCCGTTGGGGTCGGTGTTCCCGATGGTGTCGGTGTTACCGATGGTGTCGGTGAGGGCGCGGGTACAGGTGCGGTGTCGTTGTCAATATTAGTGACTGCGACATCATCCGCATTAACACCGCTGTAATTAGTATCCGTACTGGTAGCAGCAGCAGTGACAATGTTGTAAGCAACATTCCCATCTACTACTAAGTCATTTACTCCGGTAACGGTGACGGTTTGGGGAGTATTCCAGTTAGCCGAAGTGAAAGTTAAACTCGGTTTATCTACAGTACCTTCAGCCGTATTATCAGAAGTCATCCCGATGCTGACATCTGCTGTAGGCTGGCTGGTTAAGCGGATGTCAAACGTGGCTTGGCCACCGACTTCGCTGGTATTGCCGCTAATCGGGAGGATATCAATTCCAGCGGTGTCGTTGTCGGTGATGGAAAAACTACCTGTGGTAGTGGTTCCTAATTGAAAGCCTGCCGATGGATTGCTAATAGTTAGGTTGGCAGTTTCGTCAATTTCGGCAATTTGGTCGTCGGTAATGGTGAAGGTGACAGAACCGCTGCTTGCTCCATCGGCGATGGTAATTTGGGTGGGAATGTTGCCGGTGAAATCAGCAGCCGTGGCATCTCCAGTTAAGGCGAGGTCAACGGTTTGGTTGCCGACTACAGGTGCGGCGGCGGTGGCTGTGACGGTGATGCTGGTTGTTCCGGCTTCAGTGCCAGTGTTACTGCTGAGTGAGAGGTTGACGTTGGGGAAGTCGTTGTCAGTAATCGCAATATTTTGACTGGTGTTCGCTCCCAACACTATCCCGGCCGAAGGATTACTAATGGTTAAAGTGGAAGTTTCGTTTCCTTCAATTAACGCATCATCGACAACTGTAAATGTAACTGTTCCCGTAGTTTCTCCGCTGGGAATGGTGATGGTTGTGCCGCTGAGGTTGTAGTCGCCGGAGGTTATACCTGTTCCTGCTACGCCTAAGTCAACGGTTTGAGGGCTTGTAACGGCACTCTCTGCGGTGGCGGTGACGGTGATGGCGGTTGTTCCGGCTTCAGTGCCAGTGTTGCTGCTGAGTGAGAGGTTGACGTTGGGGAAGTCGTTGTCAGTAATCGCAATATTTTGACTGGTGTTGGCTCCCAACAATATCCCAGCCGAAGGATTACTAATGGTTAAAGTTGCAGTTTCGTTTCCTTCAATTAACGCATCATCGGCAACTGTAAATGTAACTGTTCCCGTAGTTTGTCCGCTGGGAATGGTGATGGTTGTGCCGCTGAGGTTGTAGTCGCCGGAGGTGATACCTGTTCCTGCTACGCCTAAGTCAACGGTTTGAGCGCCCTCCACGGCACTCTCAACGGTGGCGGTGACGGTGATGGCGGTTGTTCCTGCTTCAGTGCCTGCGTTATTGCTGAGTGAGAGGTTGACGGGGGGGCTGCCTAAAATCGTACCGTAAACATCGTTATTGTCTTGGCTGCTGCCGACACCGTTGGCGGGGGTGGTGGCAGCAGGAGTGCCTGCTTGGTTGGCTGCGGTGTTGTTGGTGAAAGTTGCTCCAAATGACGTGACAGTAGGTAGCGCGGTGGGCATTCCTTGGTTGTTGCCATTGGTGTTGGTGAGAGAACGCATGGCAAAAATGGCCCCACCTTTGCCTTGACCGGGGTTGCTACCCGTGCCGCCTGTAGCAGTGTTGTCGGTAAATGTGGCGTTGTTAAGGATGAGATTACCTTGACGGATGAATACTGCACCCCCCATACCCGCACCGCCGCCGCTGTCGCCACCGTTGTCGGCGTAGCCGTTGCCACCGTTGCCGCTGCCGCCACCGAAGCCGCCGCTGCCGCCGCTGCCGAAGAAGCTGCCGCCGCCGCTGCCGAAGCTGCCGTTGATGTTGCCGCCACTACCGTTGCCGCCGCCGCCACCGTAGCCGCCACTGCCGCCGCTGCCGCCGCCGTAGCCTAGGCCGAAGCCGCCACCGCCACCGAAGCCGCCGCCGCCGCCGTAGCCTCGGGCGCTGCCGCCGGCGCCTCGGGGGCTGCCGATGTTGCCGCCGCTGCCACCGGCCATGCCGAAGCCGCCACCGCCGCCGAAGCCGCCACCGCCGCCGAAGCCGTTGCCGCCGTTGCCGTCGGCGTAGCTGATGCTGCTGGCGTAGCCGCCGTTGCCGCCGTAGCCTCGGCCGCCCCAGCCGCCGAAGCCGCCGTTGCCGCCGAAGCCGTTGCCGCCATCGAAGCCGTTGCTGTAACCGTAGCTGCCGTAGGTGCCGTTGCTGCCACCGCCGCCGAAGCCTCGGCCGCCCCAGCCGCCGAAGCCGGCGTTGCCGCCGCGACCGATGCCACCGTCTCTGAATCTACCGCCGTCGCCGACAACGGTGGCACCATCATTAGCCGAATTGTAAGGCAGAACACTAGCCTCCCCACCTTCGATAGAAGTGCTACCGTTTCCACCAATGGCAGAGTTATTAGAAAAGGTGACAGAATTCAGGCTGACTGTGCCGTTATAAACAAACAAGCCACCCCCCATACCTGCTCCCCCACCACCACCAGAGTCGCCCCGGGCGGAACAAAAGCTCATGGTCATGTTGGTGAAACTGACGGTTCCAGACTTCACAAAGAAGGGGCGAAATGCATTACTTCCCGAGACTGTGAAACCGCCACCAATAAAAGCAATATTGCTGTCAATTAGCTGATTCGGAATTCCTTCAAAGTTGACATCTGTGGTAAGGGTAATGGTGTCATCCCCTGGTGCGACATTCGCATCTAAAATTGCTTTGCTTAATGTGCCTGCTACATCGCCAGCACCAGAATCCCTTGCCTCTGTGACATCAAAGTTAGCCAGTGTATAGTCATAATCTTCCATCGCCTGCCGATTAAACGGCACGGCGGATTCAATCTGGCCCGTTACTATTTCTAAATCCCAGTCGCCTCCTTTAGCTGCATTTCCTGTCAAGTTGTTAGAGGCTGCGACATCTGCACCTGTGAGTTCACTCAATCGCTTGACAAAATTATTGCCAGTTTCTGTGGCGGCTACATCGCATCCATAAAGTAGAATATCTCCGTTCTCTGTCAGAGCATTTCCCCACTGTTTTAGCTGAGTGTTGAAATTTTCGAGGTCATTCCCATTAAGTACGTCTGCACCGAGTTTTAAACTGCCTTGGTTGCCGTGAGAAACTACATGAACAGCTTCAATGCCACTTTCACTAGCCAGTGCTTGGGTAATCTGTTCAATGCCACTACGCTTGTCATCTAAAACAACTATTTTGGCGTTAGCATCTGCGCCCTCTATCAAGTTTTGATAATTCTGTACAGAAGAGTCAACAAAAATAATTTGTTTGTGGGCGGTGGATGAGTTCATAATTGCTGAAATCCTTGATATCTATGGTTTACATTTAAGTCCGGCAGGGGGTGAAAATCTCGTTTTTAGCCGAGTCTCGATCCCCCTAAATCCCCCTTAAGAAGGGGGACTTAGAGAATATTCCGGTTCCCCCCTTTTTAAGGGGGGTTAGGGGGGATCGAGGCTAAGGTTTTGCGGTTTATTGAGCTTTCGCTACAATCGCACTAGCACGACTATTTGTTGAATCTATCCAAAAAGATAAGCCATCAAATCGCTCAAACAAGTCGGGGGGTAAAATCGTTTTTCTCGGTTTAAACTCGACTTGAGCACGCACTTGATGTAATCCTTGTGTTTTCAGTTTATTATCAAATTCCGGTTCTTGATATTGAACATTCTCGAAATCATGCTCAAAAGGCTCTTCGTCGAGAAATTGATAAATCAACGACATTGTTTTAGCCGGCTTTATGGTTAATAGGTCGTAATCTACCAGTAGAAGAGATGCACTCTGTTCGCTGTAAAATGCTTCTTTAAGAGCGTTATAAGCATAACCAACTAAACGGGAACCTTGACTTAATGCCTCCGTGCGGCTATAAACTGTAGCCCGTTCCGCTGGATTATTAAATAACCTGGAAACATCAAAGGCATTGCGCCGAATCAGTAGCTCAATGCTATCCATAATCCAAGCAATGTTTCTGACGCAGCAGATGACTTTTGCTTCGGGAAATAGTTCCCGAATTAATGGCAATTTACTGCACCAAAGACGATTGGTGTCGAAGATCACTTCTTTTTCAGCTTGGGGGTGGTAATAGGCTGAAAAGATGCTCATAATCAGTGCCCGTTTTTGTTCAGAGGAAATGAACACGGAAAACTCATTATTATCTTCGCTCATGGCTTCCAACATTCGCTCCACTAAACCCCCGACAGGGGAGGTCATGGCGGCGTGAAATCGCGGATTTTGCCGGAGTAATGCTGCCAGTAAAGTAGAGCCCGATCGCGGTAATCCTGATATGAAGTGGGCTTTCACTGGCCTCGCGTGGGAATGGGTGAGTTAAACATAAATATAACTTCAATGTATCATACTAAAGACATATCTTTTATAGCAGATTTTTCTTTAACAGTTCGTAATACAACATCCAGGTTTACGATATCTTTACAATCTAGACATCGTGGGTTGGCTTTCCTTATCTCTAATCATTGCTTCGGGCCCCTGCCTCTGTAAAGTCGGAAAAGTCAGATCGTAAAGTCGGAAAAGTCGGATCTTTGTCTTTGTGATGAGCAGATAATAAGGTTTATGATATCTTTACAATCTAGATATCGCCCTTGTTAATTACTTAGGTATTTTAACCGCCGATGTCAGCGGATATACGCAGATGGACGCAGATGAAGAGATGTTATTTGATGAGTTCTTCGAGGGATGGAAAAAGCAATTTTTGTGCGCTCACTTTTTCGCAATCGCAACCTTGTTGAATTGCGGATATTGCTGATACTTTTCCTCGCAGCAATTGGATGCTTTCTATTAGCAATGGTAGAGTTAATAAAATTATTGATGCTGATACTAGCAAGCTAATCAAGCCGTCAGCCCAATTCCAGTGCAGCCACGCCACGGCGATCGCCGCTAAAATTACTCCAACCGACGAAAATATGTCTGCCACGGCGTGCAGAAACGCGCTTTTGAGGTTCAAGTCGCCGTGACAGCAGGAATGCAAGCAACAAGCATTGATTGAGTTGATGCTTAAACCGACTATGGCGGTAATTAACATCGGCAGCCCTTCTACTTCGGGAGTTGGGGACTGCAAACGAGCGATCGACTCTGCTGCAATCCACAGGGCGATCGCTACTAAACTGATACTATTAATTAAAGCAGCAATGATTTCTCCTCGTTCAGGGATTGACGATTGTGCGATCGTACAATCTACGGATTTACTTTTGCGTTTGACTGAGGAGTACCAAGTCGCTGTCAAAGTTATTGCTAAAGCTGCTACATCCGAAAAAACGTGACCCGCATCTGCTAGTAGGGACAAACTATGAGAATTAAGTGCGGCGATTAACTCTGCTACAAAAAAGCTGCTAAGCAGTACCAATGCTGTTTGTAAAAGTCGCACTTTGCCAATTCTGGGATTTATATTCTCGCATTGTGCGGTATCCTTGGCGTTTTCAGAGTCAAAATTTTCCTTAACTAGAAATGTCATGCAGCAGCCCTTAAGGTTAAACTCGATTTTAAATTAAACATTAAATTAACTATCAATGACCGATTATATACCAAATCCGAACCAAGATCCGGAAAATTTGATCGCAAATTCCCCAAATTCGGGAATAAACGATCGTTCAATTAGCGACAACCAGGCAAATATTTTAACAGGCGAATCTTTGGTTGATTTGCGGCGGTACAACCAATCAAAGTTCGATCGGGGAAAGCCTGGTTGGCTAATTTTGCTTTGGTGGTTCGTGCAGGCGATCGCATTTCCTCTCACTCCACACCCTTTTAACGGCATCAGAAGCGGCTTGCTGCGGTTATTTGGAGCGAAAATAGGTCGGGGTGTGTTGATTCGTCCCACGGCTCGTTTTACCTATCCTTGGAAAGTTGAAATCGGAGACTACAGTTGGATCGGAGATGATGTTGTATTGTACAGTCTCGATCGAATTGCGATCGGCAAACACTGCGTCATTTCTCAAAAAAGCTACCTTTGCACCGGTACTCATGACCCTCAAGACCCAGCCTTTAGCTTAATAACAGGACCTGTAATCATTAATAACGGCGTTTGGATTGCCGCCGACTGCTTCATTGGCCCAGGTGTCGAAATCGGTGCAAATGCGTTAATTGGAGCTCGCAGCAGCGTCTTTAAAAATATGCCTGCAGGCTTTATTTGCACAGGAACACCTTGTCGTCCCCGCTATCGGCGAGAAATTAACCAAAGTTCATAAGAGACATTGCACCGGGAAACTAAGCAGCTTTACAAGCTTGCTGCCTAATTGGAATTTCAATGACGAATTCTATTCCCTTTCCTAATCCAGGCTGGCAGTATAATCTGCCGCCATGCTTTTCAACGATAATTTGGTAACTGATAGATAACCCCAACCCAGTTCCTTTACCGATCGGTTTGGTGGTAAAAAAAGGATCAAATATTTTCGGTTGTAAAGTTTCGCAAACTCCTCGACCGTTGTCACTAATATGAATAGCCACCCAATTCTCATCAATTACTTGTGTAGAAATTTGAATTCGGTTCGGGTGTTGTTTGATTTCTGCAAAGGAACGCTGCTGATTTGATTCATCTAAAGCATCAATGGCATTGGAAATAATATTCATAAACACTTGATTTAATTGTCCGGCATGGCATTCTACTGGTGGAAGCTGACCGTACTTTTTTATTAGTTCAATCTCAGGATGCTCTGGTTTTGCTTTTAAACGATGATGCAGGATGGTGAGTGTACTATCAATTCCTTCATGAATATTTACAGCTTTCACCTCAGCCTCGTCTAGGCGAGAAAAGATTCGCATAGACTTGACAATTTCCTGGATGCGCTGCGTTCCTAAGTTGATTGAGTTAAGAACTTTTATAAAATCTTCCTCCACGAATTCCAGTTCTATTTCATCCATTGCTGCTTGAATCCGAGGGGTGGGATTTACATAATCTTCTTGATAGAGGTGTATAATTTTTAGTAAGTTATGAGCATACTCTTGGGCATAACCCAGATTGCCCGATATGAAATTTATAGGGTTGTTTATTTCATGAGCAATCCCAGCGGCCATTTGCCCTAAGCCGGACATTTTCTCGCTTTGGATTAACTTAAGTTGCATTTGTTGTAAATCTTCATAGGCTTGGCTTACTTCTAAAACTTTCTGCTCCAATAAGGTATTTTTTTCTTCTAATTTATCAGCTAGAACATGAAGCTTTAAATGCAGCTTGACGCGAGCTAATACTTCCTCCTGTTGGAAGGGTTTGGTAATATAATCTACAGCCCCAAGCTTAAACCCCTCAACTTTATTAGCCGTATCCGACAGCGCAGTCATAAATATAACGGGAATCTGTTTAGTTTCTGGATTAGCCTGTAATCGACGACAGGTTTCAAATCCATCAATCTCTGGCATCATGACATCTAGTAAGATTAGATCTGGTAGAGCATATTTAACTCGCTCTAGTGCCATTTTTCCAGATTTCGCAACCCGAACTTCAAATCCTGCTTGGCTTAAGGCATCAGATAATACACCTAAGTTGGCTGAATTGTCATCAACTATAAGAATTGTACCGTTTGCTTGAATTTCAGAATTCATAAACCTTACTTGTAGGACTGAATAAACGTTATAATCTCTTCGTCTTGAAAGTCCTTTGCCATCTGATGCAATATTTTAGCAAAAGGAATGTATTTTGGGTCTATTTCTTCAAGCAATACCGCTTGCTTAACTATTTCTAGGAAATTTCCTTCCATAGCCAGCTCGTATAGCATTTCCATTTCTGTAGCAGGCGGGGCAATTAGCTCATCGGTGTCTGAGGCTCTCGCCCGTGGATCTTCATTAGCTTCATAAATCCATTCCAAATCAAGATACTGTTGTAATTTTTGCAGGAGTTCCGTGGCTTGAACAGGTTTGGGAATAAAAGTGTTGCCTCCTGCTTCTAAACTTCTGTATTGATCGGTTTCAAATACGCTGGCCGAAGAGACAATAATGATGATGTCTTTGAAATTTTCCGATTCTCGAACCCGCTTAATTAGCTCGAAGCCATCTAGTTCGGGCATTAGTAAGTCGGTAACGATTAAATCTGGCTGTACCTCCAGAATTTTTTCCCAGCCTTCGAGCCCATCGTTGGCTTCAGACACCTCAAAGCCGATCGGACTGAGCAAATTGCTAATTACCGAACGGTTAGCCCATTTGTCATCAATAACCACAATCTTAGGTTGGCGGTCTTTGATGCCGATAATCTGCCCACGATGGTCGATTTGAGATGTTTTTACCCATTCATCGGCTTGAGATAGATTGACATCAAACCAGAAAATACTGCCAACATTCATCTCACTTTTAACCTGAATGGTACTGCCCATTAGTTCTACAATCCTTTGGCTAATTGCCAGTCCCAATCCCGTACCTTCCGTCTGCCGCCTGCGATCTCCTACCTGCTCGAAGGGCTGAAAGATAGCTTGGAGTTGATCTTGTGCAATGCCGGTACCTGTATCGCGTATTTCAAAGCGAATTTTTTCTTCTGTGGCAAAACTGACTATAAAAGTAACAGTGCCCTTATCCGTAAATTTAATAGCGTTGCTTAAAAGATTAATTAACACTTGTCGCAAGCGTTTTTCATCCGCACGAATACCGATCGGGAGTTCGGGGCTTGATGGAAAATGAAACTGAATTCCCTTTAGTTCAGCTCGGATACGGCACATTTCTGCGACACCTTGCAGGAACGCCGGGAAATGAAAATCCGTGGGCATGAGTTCCACTTTCTGTGCTTCAATCTTCGACAAATCGAGAATATCATTGATTAAGGTCAGTAAATGGGAACCGCACTGATAAATGACATCAATGCGCGATCGCTCTTCTTCATTCAAGACTTTGGAACGCTGAAGAATCTGCGCGTAGCCCATGATGCCATTAAGCGGAGTCCGCAACTCGTGGCTCATGTTAGCAAGGAATTCACTTTTGGCCCGACTAGCTGCTTCTGCGGCTTCCCTGGCTTTTGCCATTACGAATTCTGCTTGTTTGCGATCGTGGATATCGATACAAGTGCCAACCCACTCCCGGAGGCGGCCATCTTCATCCAGAAGTGGCACCCCTCTAGCTTGGAAATAACGATAGTTTCCATCCGTTCCGCGCATTCGATATTCCATCTCAAACAGGCTTCTCGTTTGCACTGCTTCCATCCACACCTGAACTGTTCGTTCACGATCGTCCGGGTGGATTGTATCTAACCAGCCAAAACCAACCCCCTCAGCTTCCGTTTGTCCGGTGTAAGCTCTCATACTCGGCGAATCCTGGCATCTTCCTTCAGCATCCGTTGTCCAGACAATTTGGGAGATGGCAAGAATTAGGGAACGATAGCGTTCTTCGCTTTGTTTGATCGCATCTTCGGCTTGTTTGCGATCGTGGATATCGGTGCAAGTGCCAACCCACTCCCGGACGCTGCCATTTTCATCCAGAATGGGTACCCCTCTAACTTGAAAATAACGATAGTTTCCATCCGCTGCGCGCATTCGATACTGTATGTCATACACGCTTCTCGTTTGCGCTGCTTCCATCCACACCTGAGCCGTTCGTTCGCGATCGTCCGGGTGAATTGCATCTAACCAGCCAAAACCAAGCACTTCGTCTACGGTTTGTCCGGTGTAAGCTCTCCAACTTGGTAGATCCGGGCATCTTCCTTCAGCATCCGATATCCAGACAATTTGGGACGTGGCAGCGATTAGCGAACGATAGCGTTCTTCGCTTTGTTTGAGAGCATCTTCCGCTTGTTTGCGATCGTGGATATCGCTGGAAGTGCCAATCCACTCCTGGATGCGGCCATCTTCATTCAGAATTGGCACCGCTCTAGCTTGAAAATAACGATAGTTTCCATCCGCTCCCCGGATTCGATATTGTATGTCATACAGGGTTTTCGTTTGCACTGCTTCCATCCACACCTGACTCGTTCGTTCGCGATCGTCCGGGTGAATTGCATCTAACCAGCCAAAACCAACCACTT
Source organism: Microcoleus harperi Pol14_C6 (assembly GCF_036701295.1). NCBI lineage: Bacteria > Bacillati > Cyanobacteriota > Cyanophyceae > Oscillatoriales > Microcoleaceae > Microcoleus > Microcoleus harperi. Next base: position 66,765 of record NZ_JAUBQN010000010.1, read on the forward strand.
CGTCTACAGTTTGTCCAGTGTAAGCTCTGAAAGTTGGTAGATCTGGGCATCTTCCTTCTGCATCCGTTATCCAGACCATTTGGGACGTAGCAGCGATTAGCGAACGATAGCGTTCTTCGCTTTGTTTGAGAGCATCTTCCGCTTGTTTGCGATCGTGGATATCGCTACAAGTGCCAATCCACTCTTGGATGCTGCCATCTTCATCCAGAATTGGTACCCCTCTAAGTTGAAAATAACGATAGTTTCCATCCGCTCCCCGGATTCGATATTCTGTGTCATACAGGCTTCGCGTTTGCACTGCTTCCATCCACACCTGAGCCGTTCGTTCGCGATCGTCCGGGTGAATTGCATCTAACCAGCCAAAACCATCAGCCATCTCAGCTTCGGTTTGTCCGGTGTAAGCTCTCCAAGCCGGTTGATCCACGCATCTTCCTTCAGCATCCGCTGTCCAGACAAGTTGGGACGTAGCAGCGATTAGCGAACGATAGCGTTCTTCGCTTTGTTTGATAGCATCTTCGGCTTGTTTGCGATCGCTAATGTCATTATTAATTTCGAGTTGGGCACAAGGCTTTCCTTCGCCATCGCGCTGTAAAGTCCAGCGACTTGCCACAATAATATGCCGACCGTCACGGGTGGTGTGCTGCACTTCTCCTTCCCAACTTCCCTGCTGGAAAAACTCTGCCATTACGGTTTCTAACGGTTGAGAGAAGACGGTTTCCAATAATGTGTGAATGTGGTGCCCTACTACTTCCGCTTTTGTCCAACCATAGAGCTTTTCTGCACCTTGATTCCAGTATGTGATGCGGTCATCCATATCCTTAATCATGATACTATTACTGGCTAAGTCTAGTATTTCTAAGGTTTGGCGGAGTCTTTGCTCGACTTGTTTGCGATCGGTAATATCTCGTGTGGTAGCGATGATGCCCAAGATATTACCATTAGCATCTCGCCAAGGAGCTTTTGTAGTGAAAAAAGTCGCGATTTTTTCACCGTCAGAGACATCTTCCTCGTAAGTCTCAGTGATTCCTGCTGCCATGACTTGACGATCTTTCGCCATAATTGCACGGGCACTCTCAGGCGGCAGTAATTCCAAATCATCTTTGCCGATGATTTCCTCAATTGGCTTGCCTATGAAGTTTGCCAAATTGGAGTTAAGGGCAACATGACGCCCTTCCCGATCTTTAACGACAATGAAGTCGGGTGTACTTTCCAAAATAGAGTTTAGCAGTGCATTACGATCGCGCATCTGGGCTTCAGCTTGTTTGCGATCGTTAATGTTTCGCGCTATGGCGATAATACCGAGAATATTGCCTTGACCGTCCCGCCAAGCGGCTTTTGTGGTTAAAAAATAATTGCTGCGCTCACCATTAGAAATTTCTTCTTCGTAGGTTTCAGTAGTGCCTGCTTCCATAATCTCGCGGTCTTTGGCCATTATTGGAACGGCGGCCTCCGGGGGCATCAGTTCCGAATCATCTTTACCCACAATCTCCTCTATGGGTTTACCGTCAAAGAAGGAGTTTGCCACAAACGAATTAAGGGCAACATATCGACCTTCCCGGTCTTTAACAACTATTATGTCTGGCGTACTTTCCAAAATAGAACTCAGCAAGAGGTTGCGATCTCGCAACACAGCTTGCTGTTCGCGCAGAGCTTCTTCAGCTTGTTTGCGATCGGTAATATCTGTATTAGCCCCAACCCATTCCCGAATTGAACCATCCGCATTCAGAATTGGTACACCACGACAACTCATGTAGCGATATTCCCCGTCATAGCGGCGCATACGGAATTCAATTTCATAGAACGATCGATTGGCAACAGCAGTTAACCAGACAGCGAGCATAGACGAGCGATCGTCTGGATGGATAGCGTTGATCCCACCGCCTCCCTTGTAATCATCAAATGTCTGTCCTGTAAATGCACTCCAAGTAGGTTGCTCGATCGCCATTTCGCCGTCGGCATTGCAGATCCAAATAATTTGAGCAGTGGCTTCCATTAAAGAACGAAATCGTTCTTCGCTTTGTTTGAGGACATCTTCTGCGGTTTTGCGATCGCGAATATCCCGCGTAATAGTGGCAATCCCTACGGGTTCATTAGTCTCTGGATGGTTGACCAGAAATAGGGTGTAGTCTACCGCAATGGGTTGACCTGTCACGAAATTTCTGAAGCGGAAATCACTCCGCCACCCCCCCTCTTGCATTAGAGTAGGCAGAACACGCTGCTGTACAAAGTCCAAATCTTCTGGTATGAAGAAGTCGGTAATGTGTTTAGTTCTGGCTTCGTCCAAACTACTGAGTCCAACCAAATCCAGACCAGCCTGATTCAGTAGCATCGGGCGACCATCCATTGAGGCAACGCCAATAAAGTCACGGCTGTTCTCGATCGTTGTAGCGAGCAATTGCCGTTCTTCCTCTGCTTTTTTGCGATCGCTAATGTCCCGTGCAATAGTGGAAACAAACTCGACTTCGCCTGTTTCCGTTTTGTGGACGATTAAAACTTGGGAAACTGGAATTTCTTTCCCATCGCGTGACAAAAACACGGTTTCACCAGCCCAGCTACCCTCTCTTAAGGCGGTTGGAAAGACTTCATTTTGGAATTTTGTCGTTGCCGAGGGAGCTAATACAAAATCTACACTAAACGGAGAGCGTGCCTCTTCTGGAGCTACCCCCATCATTTTCTGTCCGGCTTTGTTAAGGTAGACGTTATGCCCTGTTGCATCCGCAATCCCTACGAAGTCGGAAGTTGCTTCTAAAATTGCCGTCAGTCTTGCCTGCTTTTGTTCGGCCAGCTTGCGATCGGTAATTTCAATTACAATCCCACCAACACCAAAAACCAAGCCATTTTCGTCCCGCAAAGGATAGTAAGATCCTTGCCAGTAGCGCACGATTCCTGGTTCTTTCGGCGTTTCACCCACTAATTCATGGTCGAGAATGGGCTTGCCCGTATCCAGAATTCCTTGCAGCATTGGTTCCACAGTCGGAGCCAATTCTGGCAGCACTTCACGCACTGACCTACCAATATGGTCTGCCACACAAACGCCATTCATCTGGGCCAAAACTTCGTTAATTTGGACGTACCGGAGTTGGCGGTCAAAAATCAGCAGTCCGGCGTTGGCACCTGCAAAAAAAGCGTCGAAGTGAGCCTGTCGCAATCTCTCTGCTGTTGTGCTCTCTTGCTGTTGCGGTTGGGTTTTCTCTGGTGGGAATTTGCTCATGTTGGCTCGTGCATTTCAGCTATTATTCTAAAACTTCTTTCCAATTGCGATCGCAAGGTTTTCCTTGTTTCCTATTTGGGTACTGAAGAAAACGTTCAGTAGGGCGACCATTCGGTTTTCAATCGGCGATATATGTATATCTGGCGACAATAGCGGTTAATTCTTCGGATGTATCGCCAAGCAGCTCTATTGCTCATCAATTCTATTCCTAATCAATCCTATTGGTAGAACCTTGGTGACAACATAAGCTAGGGAAGCGTTTGCCAACCAGCAATTATGCTCAGCATTTACTCAGGTTTTGGGTGGAGAACTTAGATTTGGGCGATCGAGCAATCATGTCTCGCGCCATATTTATTTCTACCCAACCCCAAACCGCCAATTTTCCACTCCTGAACAAGCAAGTATTTTCAGTAATTTTACTGATTGACAAATGTGATTAAGTTATAGTTTGTCCTCCATGTCGGTAGAATGCCAAGTATTCTTGGAACGTTATCAATTTTAGCTATATCCGTTAAATTTTCACTTATAAATACACAAAACGCACGCAACTAGCAGAGTAATAGCAATATGTCTCCCACCAGTTAAAGTCATTGTAATACTTGGATATTTGACTTGTCCACTTAAAGAGTCATTCAATAATCCCTGCTTAAGTTGATAACGGGACTTCAAAAAAAATTAGTGGAGAGTATGATAAACTCGAATCGAGTTAATGTTGACTAAAGTTAGCAGAGCGATCGCTTTAATAATAGATGAGTTTGCTCTTGGATGGCGCAAAAGTGGCACACTAACCGCAGGCCTGCAAAGACCAGGTATCCTAAAAATTGGCAATAGGGAGAACTGCGTAGTATGAGCAACCACATCTCTATGTTACGACTTCACTTTTTTTGCCCCTAAAAATAGGTTAAAATTTATGATTGCGAGTTCAGTATTTTATTTTTACATTGGGTACTGAGGACTTTATTTTTTACTACTCCCCTTGAAAAATGACAACACAAACAACCTTAGGGCCTGAATTTAAATTAAATACAATACCAGAAGAAGTATTCACACAGATTTCGCAAATATTTACCGCTACCCTATTTAAAATAGGTGAAAATCCTGTATCCTTGCAGTCACTGGTGGAACTGATTGTATTGTTTATGGCTATCCTTGTGATAGCACGATATTTTACCAACTTTCTTAAGGAAAGCTTGCTTGTCAGACTGGGAATTGACGAGGGAAATCGGGAAGCGATCGCAGTAATTATTGGGTATTTAATAGTAGGTTTGGGGGTGATAGTTGCCATCCAAAGCATTGGCTTCAACCTCGCTTCTTTTGCAGTAGTTGCGGGGGGGCTGGGAGTCGGAATTGGCTTTGGCATCCAAGATTTAACAACTAATTTTGTCAGCGGCTTAACGCTGCTTTTAGACAGACCCGTGAAAGTCGGAGACTTTGTAGAACTAGAAGGATTAATGGGAATAGTCAAAAAAATCTCGATTCGATCGACAATCATCCAAACCATTGAGGACTCCAGCGTCATAGTTCCCAACAGCAAAATGATTAGCAACCAAATTGTTAATTGGAGTTACGAAAACTCGCTACTCTGTCTGCGAGTTCCCGTAGAAGTAGCGGAGAATAGTAACCCGCTGTTAGTGACAGAAACTCTGTTAAATATTGCTTACGCGGAAGCGGGAGTTTTATACGAACCGAATCCAAAAGTATTGTTTGTCGAGTTTGGCGATGATAGTTTTAAATTTGAACTTTTAGTTTGGACGGACAAGCCGACTGAAAGAGAAGTAATTAAAAGTGCTTTAAATTTTGCGATCGAGTACAATTTTCGCCACCAGAAAATCGACTTTCCGTTCAATGACAGACAAATTTATTTGCGAAATCCCGAATTTTTGTTGTCGTTATTCAACAAAAAAGAAACTGCAATTGACACGACGGACAGTTCCTCGGAAAATAAGCAAAAAATGCCAATTTTTGAGGAACTGAAACAGCGATCGTCCCTTAGCTGTTTGCTGCGAGAGGTGGAATACTTTGAAAATCTGACGGATCTTGAATTGCGCCAATTGATTGAAGTTGGATACCGCAAACGGCTGCGATCGCAAGAATTTTTATTTCACGAAAACGACCCGGGAGATGCTTTTTACATGATTCTTTCAGGTTCAGTCGAAGTTTTTGTGGAAGCTATTGACAAACACCTGAATAACCTCAGCACTGGTCAGTTTTTCGGGGAACTTTCTTTGATGCTGGGAATCCCCAGAACTGCTTCTGTGAGAGCTTTAGAAGAAACAATTTTGTTTGCCATCAATAAAGAAGGTTTCCAGAAAGTTTTAACTGAACGACCGGATTTATACGAACAGATTATTCGAGAAATAGTCAAACACAAAGAAGAACTAAGCGAGAGACAAAAATTATTGCGAGAAATGGAATTAGTAGATGCAGCAGAAGAGGATGAAAATCCTGTAGAATGGGTGAGAAAACGGCTAACAAATCTCTTTAGTGTTTAAAATTATTTATATGACGCGATTTATTCACGATCTTTTTGCCAAAGAATACCTGGAGGAATTGCTGTCGCCGATCGGAACGGTTAATGTCGGGCGCGATGTGACTTCCGAAGTCCGAGAAATCGATGTTTATTTCACTCCTAGCACCGCAATTCCCGAATACTCAGAAACCCTGGGATTGTTGGGAAAAATGGCAAGCACAACTGCAATTTTTGAACCGTTTCGCAATCCGGCGAACGTCAGCGAAATTTGTAGCTGTCTGGGCAAATTATTGGATGTGCGAGGTGAATTGGAGCGAAAATTCAGGAGAGAAAATACTCGCTATGATGATGCTCAGTTACCCAAACTGTGGATTTTGATGCCCACAGCATCGAAAGCATTGGTAGATAGCTTTAATGCGATACCAGACACAGAAAACTGGATGCAGGGAATTTATTTTTTGGGTGAATCTTTGCGATCGGCAATTGTGGCGATTCACCAGTTGCCAGAAACTCCAGAAACCCTGTGGTTGAGGATTTTGGGCAAAGGGGGAGTGCAGCAAAGGGCTATTTCCCAATTGAGCGCTTTAGCAACAGACGATCCGTTGCGGATTATCGCGCTAGAATTGCTGTATCGGTTACAGTCAAATTTAGTAACCGATGCGCCACAAGAATTAGAGCCAGAAGAGCGGGAGTTAATTATGGCCATTGCACCACTTTTTCAACAACAAATACAAGCAGCACAGCAACAAGCTAGAGAACAAGGACTAGAACAAGGGCTAGAACAAGGGCTAGAACGAGGCAGACAAGAACAACAGCGCTTAATCTTAGAAAACTTTCTGCGAGTTAGATTTGGAGAATTAAGTCCAAAAATGACAGTATTTCTATCTCCAATATCCAAGTTGGCTGCGGCGGAATTTACAGTGCTGTTGCTGGCAATATCGATGCTGACCGTTGATGAAGCTGGGCGGGAATCAGCGGTTAAATTGTTAGCTGAAAGTGCGTTGCAAATACGATCGCCTGAATTGGGCGATCTTCTGCCTACAGCCGTTACTAATTTATTGGCTTTGACTGTGACAGAATTGACATTGTTTGTAGAACAACTGCCGCAGTTATCGGCTGAGGAATTGAGGGACAGGTTAGGAAAAACACCTGACTAAAACCTGCGATCGCAGCCATAAAGGGATCTCGCTCTTTATGGCTGCGATAATTCTCACATAAAATTCCTCGATTGTGTCGCTCGCACTTTAGGAATTGGACTGCGGCGACAAAATCAAGTGCAGCAGACCGTCGATCAGTCGATCGCGCTCCATTGGAATAATATCTTTGCCGTGCATCATATGCTGCGTTAACTGGAAATATACCACCGATCCAATAAAAATCCGCGCCGTTGCCTCCGGATCGGGCAATTTTAACTCTGGATGCGATGCAAAATATTGAGTAAGCCGCTCAATACCCGGTTTAGCTAAGTTTTTCACAAAAGTCTGCGCTAGCTGGGGAAAACGCCCCGACTCCGCAATCACTAGCCTCACAAAATTCAGGAATTCAGGTTCCTGCGTCACCTGCTCTAATAGATTGGTGGCAACGAATCGCAGCGCTACGGCGGGTTCTTCATCCAAAACTGTAAAATGGACTTTTTCTCGCGCCAGCCGCTGTACCAAGGCCACGAATAATCCTTCTTTATCTGCAAAATAGCTGTAAACCGTGGCTTTGGAAACTCCCCCCGTCTTCGCTACCTTGTCCATACTCGTGCCCGCGTAGCCGTGGGCTAAAAATTCTTGCATCGCACCTTGGAGGATTTGCTCGCTCTTGTCACCTCCTGTTGCGTCTGGTTCGATCGGTTTTGTCCTTGCCATACCTTGCTTCTGTAATTTTTATTGGGGCTCTTGACATCATTATACTGAACGGTTTAGTATTAAGACACATTAGAACTAAACGGTTTAGTTTTATTACTCTAAAAGAGGTATGTCATGGTACACCAACCAACAGCAGACGGCTTATCCTCAACTCCATCCCTAGTTAAACAACTCCTAGTTGTGGCAGCACTAGCAACCCTGGCTGCAGGGGGAACCACAGGCTACACGATCTGGCGATCGCGCATACCCGATCCCAACGCAGTAGCCGCAGCAGCATCCGTGGCGGCATCCAAATTAACGACAGTTACAGCCTTGGGGCGACTCGAACCCAGAGGAGAAGTAATTAAAGTCTCCGCCTCCGGTGCCACGGAAGGAAACCGCATCGATCGACTGTTGGTAAAAGAGGGAGACAGGGTGAAAACAGGTCAAGCGATCGCTATTTTGGACAGCCGCGATCGCCAGCAAGCCGCCCTCGACCAAGCTCAAGAACAGGTGCGCGTCGCTGAAGCAAACCTAGCAAAAGTGAAAGCAGGAGCCAAAAACGGCGAAATCCAAGCCCAGAAAGCGACTATTAGCCGTTTATCCGCCGATCGCAGCAACGAGATCGCAGCGCAACAGGCGATCGTTGCCCGTCTAGAAATTGATCGCAGCACCGAAATTGCAGCGCAACAAGCCACAATTGCCCGCATCAGGGCCGAACAACAAGGTGAAATTCAAACCCAACAAGCCGCAATTGCCCGTCTACAAGCCGAACTCCGCAACGCCATAAGCGAGGATCGGCGCTACTCCCAACTGTATGAACAGGGAGCAATTTCCGCCTCAACTAGCGACAGCAAAAGCCTCGCAGCCGAAACAGCCCAACAGCAACTCAACGAAGGAAAGGCAAAACTGAATCAAATTCGCCAATCCCGCCAACAACAAATTAACGAAGCCCAAGCCAAACTCAACCAAATTCAGCAATCCGGCCAACAACAAATTAACGAAGCCCAAGCCAAACTCAGCCAAATTCAGGAATCCCGACAACAGCAGATTAATGAAGCAGCGGCAAATCTCGATCGCATCGCCGAAGTGCGTCCCGTTGACATAGCAGCAGCCGCCGCCGAAGTCAGTTCCGCCGCTTCTGCAGCCAAACAAGCCCAAGCCAACCTGGATCTAGCTTACGTCCGTGCTCCCAGAGACGCCCAAGTCCTGAAAATTCACACGCATCCGGGGGAAAGGGTGGGAAGCGACGGCATTGTCGAACTCGGACAAACTCGCGAGATGCTAGCTGTTGCGGAAATCTACGAAAGCGATGTGGACAAAGTACGCCTCGGACAAACCGCCAAAATTACTAGCGATGCTTTGACAGGCGAATTACGGGGAACTGTCGAACATATTGGTTTGCAAGTGCAGCGGCAAAACATTGTTAACACCGATCCTTCTGCGAATATTGATGGTCGAATTGTGGAAGTAAAAGTGCGCTTAGATGAAGCTTCCAGCCAGAAAGTAGCGGGATTAACCAATTTGCAAGTCAAAGTGGCGATCGGAGAAATTAAAGATTAAGAAGTCTTAAACCGCAGGGTCGCTTGCTTCAATCCAACATCCAAAATCTCAAATCTAAATCCTATGATTGGACTAATAAAACCTTTAGAACAATTAAGACGCAGAACTTCCCTCGGATGGCTCCAACTGAGTCACGACAAAGGGCGAATGGCCGTTGCAGTAGCAGGAATTGCCTTTGCTGACGTTTTGATGTTCATGCAGTTAGGCTTCCAAAATGCGCTTTACACCAGCAATACGCGCCTGCACCAAACCTTGCAAACAGACTTAGTTTTAATTCACCCCCAAGCGCGAAATTTGATTAATTTGTCTTCCTTCCCCAGGCGCCGATTGTATCAAGCAATGAACGTACCGGGCGTGAAATCAGCCGAGCCGCTTTACGTGAAAATTGCTAACTGGAAAAATCCCGAAACTCGGCGCGAAACGTCGCTGATGGTCGTGGGTTTCAATCCCGATCGCCCTGCGTTTGCGCTTCCCGAAGTTAACCAAAATTTGAGCGCGATTAAATTGCCGGATACCGTGTTGTTCGATCGAGCTTCTAGGGGAGAGTACCAAGGAACGATCGCGCAAATTGCTGAAGGCAAAGCCGTTAAAGCTGAGGTCGAGCGACGCACAATTAACGTCAGCGGTTTATTCACAGTTGGGGCATCTTTTGCCGCCGACGGTATTTTGATGACTAGCGATCAAAATTACCTGCGCCTGTTTCCCAGACAAAACGCCGCGAGTGTTAATGCCGGATTAATTCAACTGCAACCGGGTGCTGACCCCGTGGAAGTTCAACAAGTTTTGAAAGCATATTTACCGCCTGATGTCAAGGTACTAACCAAACAAGAATTTATCGATTTTGAGAAAAACTATTGGGCTAAGAATACTGCGATCGGCTTTGTATTTAACTTAGGCGTCGCGATGGGTTTTGTAGTTGGTGTGATTATTGTTTATCAAGTTCTCTCAACCGATGTCAGCGATCACATGGGAGAATACGCTACTTTCAAAGCGATGGGCTACCGCAATGTTTATTTACTCGGCATCGTTTTTGAAGAAGCTCTAATTCTTTCCGTCCTCGGTTTTTTGCCAGGAGTAGGAGTATCTGTCGGACTCTACTCTTTAACTCGCAAAGCTACCAATTTACCCCTGTACATGACGTTGCTTAGAGCATTTATTGTATTACTTTTGAACGTGATTATGTGCACTATTTCGGGAGCAATTGCCACTCGCAAACTGCAAGCAGCCGATCCAGCAGATATGTTTTAAGGGAAAATTAATCAGAGATTATGAAAGACTAAAGCCCTGACTAAAAACATATTTTTGCAATCTTTCTCTTCTTTTTCCTCTGCCTTGTTGGCGACAAAAACGGTTTATTAGACTTGAAGTGAACAATTGCCCAATCTTGAAATCCATCTGCCTTCATCTGCGTTCATCTGCTGTTTCCCTCTTAATCAAAGATTTAGGCAACCTTGTCTCTTAATTAAATCTCCAACCTCAAACCAATAACATATGAATTCTACTACTCTCTACCCAACAACCAACGCATTACAGATTCCTGCACCTGTAATTTCCGCGCACCACCTCGACCACTACTTCGGTCAAGGTCAACTGCGAAAACAGGTACTTTTTGACATTAATCTCGAAATTAAAGCAGGTGAAATCGTGCTGATGACGGGGCCTTCCGGTTCTGGAAAAACTACGCTTTTAACTTTGATTGGCGGATTGAGATCCGGTCAATCGGGAAGTCTCCAAATTCTCGGTCAAGAAATGTGCAAAGCAAGTTCAGACCAATTGGTAAAGGCGCGGCGCAAAATTGGCTATATTTTTCAGGCGCATAATTTACATCGTAGTTTGACGGCCCTGCAAAACGTGCAAATGGGTTTGGAAGTTCACGGCAATTTGTCGCGTTCCCAAATGCGCGATCGCTCTGCAAAAATGCTAGAGTTAGTAGGACTGGAACAGCGGATTAACTATTATCCAGATGATTTGTCGGGAGGACAGAAACAAAGAATTGCGATCGCCCGCGCTTTGGTCAGTCAACCGCAAATTGTTTTAGCTGACGAACCAACAGCCGCCCTGGACAGCAAATCCGGTCGCGAAGTGGTGAATTTGATGCAGCAATTAGCCAAAGAACAGGGTTGTACTATTTTGTTAGTAACCCACGATAACCGAATTTTGGATATTGCCGATCGCATCGTTCACATGGAAGATGGAAAATTAGCCTAATTTTTAAATTTCCGAAGAATAGACATCACCCATAACTCCCTCATTCTCAATTTTGGATGTCAAAATTTAATCCAAAATTGCCAAACCCCAATCTAAACTCGTCCGAGGACTATTCACTAATTGCTAACAACCAATCCTGGGCGGTCAATCCCCAAATTTTGCAGGTACATTGCTTCGAGTTTGGGCATCGACGATTCCACGGAACCGCCATAACGCCGAAAAGAAGGCCAGATGTAAGCGAGTTTTCTGACTGCTGGCTCCAATCGACCCGCTTCTATATCTTCTAATGCACCTTTTTCTCGGATTAACTCTACAGCTACAAGGTCTTGATTTTGGGGGCTGAAATCGCTGATGCTAAATTTTTTGGCAAATCTGTCCCAAGTGGTGCTGAGAAACTGATATCGCCCTGCTGCGTCGGAACATAGTTTTTTGCCATAGCGGCGGCCGCACCTCATTTCCCTAGGATGATCTTGAAAGCTGACAAATTTCGTGCCTGTGTACTGGGTGCGGTAGCCGTCGGCGCTAGCGGTTCCTTCGGCGGTGGCAATTGTGTCGAGAAAGGCTTTTACTCGACGTTCCGGGCCGATGCTATCGAGTCTGTTATCCTGTAGGGGCTCTGGTGAATTCAGGGTTGCAGTTTGCGATTCCCGATCGCGCTCGATGTTATCCTCTCCTTTGTCTGGTGAATCTAGGGCCGCAACTTCCGGCAGGCGTTTCGGGGTTGGTGAGCTTTCTGCCGAGACCGATTGCCCCCACAGTTTCGGGGCCATTCGACCCAAAAAAAAGCACAAACAGATGCACAAACTCCATGAAAGTTTAAAACGGAGGCGTTTGGACAGTTGCGTGCGCTGGCGCACAGGCCACCCGTGCAGGGGGAGGACTGCGGGCAAGATTCCCGTTTGCTGGCCGAAGGCGAACAGCGATTTCAGCGCTAGCAAGGTTTGCTTGTAGAAACCGGGTGCAAGTTTTCGAGCTCTCATAGCTGCGGCGAAAGTCTCGACATCTGTCAGAGTCACTTCTGCCAGCGGTTTTTCTACAAACAGCCGAAAACGGTTGGCCGCCTGCCAGCTAAAGCGCTTGCTGCGGGTGGATTTGCGCTCCACCCACAGGCGAATTAGCTCGATGTCTGAAATGGGTTGCAGATGGCTTCCCAGATGTTCTGGCGCGTACAAGAGTACCTCCTGATATCACTTCTAGTTGAAGGTTCCCAGTGAGAACGGATGAGTGAAACAGGGATCGAGGGAAACTGGCTTCAACCATACTAAGTGATACTACTAAGCGCTCACCGGGTCAAGCTCAAGGGCCGATTGTTCGAGCAGTTGAGTGTATAGTTGACCCAGTTGGGAGGCGATACCGTCCCAACTGAAATAGGTTTCGACGCGCTGGCGGCCTGTGTGTCCGAGTTGCTGGCACCATACTGAGTCCATTAACAAGCCATCGATCGCATCGGCAAAGGCTGCTTCATTTTTCGGCGGCGCGAGCAAACCTGTTTCTTGGGGCACTACAGTATATTTGAGCCCTCCCACGTCGGAGGCGATTACCGGTGTGCCACAGGCCATCGCTTCAATGGCGACTAAACCGAAGGGTTCGTAGTGGCTGGGAACGACGCACACATCGGCGGCGGCGTAGTACCCGGGGAGAATGTCTCGGCTCAAGGCGCCGGGAAAACTGGTAATGTCGCTCAGGCCGAGTTCTTCAACGATGCTGCCGATACGATCGCGCTCTTTACCGTCGCTTTCCCCCTCACGCCACCCGCCGCCAATTATGAGTTTTAAATCGGTTTTGGGCACCGCCGACAGACTGACGGCGCGGACTAAGGTTTCTATGCCCTTGCGGGGGTCGAAACGGCCGACGTACAACACGACTTTGGTTTCGGGAGCTATGCCCAAGTGGCGGCGGGCCGTCGATCGCGCGATCGAGCCGAACCTTTCAGTGTCGGTACCGCAGGGAATGATGTCAATATTGCCTTTTGAGGAAACCAGAGACCTCATGTGTTCTTTTTCTTGGGGACTGGTAGCCACTACGCGATCGGCTGTTTCCAAAAGTGTTTTTTCTACTTGCAGCCTGGTTTTGGCAATCATCGGAATTGTCGAAACCGACTTGTATTTAATTGCTGCCAAAGAATGGTAAGTGTGAACTTGCAGCAGAGGTTGCGATTTTTTCAACTCCATTCCCACCCAAGAAGACAGCCAGTAATTAGTGTGAACTAAGGGATATTGAAAGCCTGACTCTAACTGAAACTTCTGAAATTCTTGAACAAAGATTGGTAAATATCCGTATAGTTCGTCGCGGGGAATAAATTCTTGTGGCCCTGCTACTAGCCGAATTGTCCGGCAATTGGGACTGTGCTGTACAATTCTTGCTTGTTGGCGATCGGATGAGCGGGTGAACATATCAACTTGCCACCCTTGTTTCGCCAGAGATTCTCCTACTTGACGCACGTAAACATTTTGCCCGCCCGCTTCTTCTTTGCCAATTTCCACAGCGGGATCGCCGTGTACCGAGATGAGGGCGATGCGTTTTTTAGTTAATGAAATCATGATTGTTTACCAAAAATTAAAAATATTTCAGGAGAAGATTGAAGTGCAATTTTGGCTGCTGCGCCGGGACTGGAATCTTCTAGCTAATTTGTATTAAAGTCAAAAGGCGGGATCGATAAATCATCCTTCAGGGATAAGTTGCAGGGAAAAATTTACATACGACTTCCTTCTGCTGACAGAGACGTGCAGCAGCTAAAACTCTAGATAATCTAAATGGAAATGAACGAGGGTGAAGGGAATTTTCCGTATTCTTGCCTGTGTCAAACTCGCACCTTCTAGCCCTCTATAACTAGAGCCTGCTTTCAGCTTGCTGCTAGAGATGCGAGGTCAGCAGAAGGTAGAATTTTACCCCTATGAATAAATAAGTAGGGCTTTCGAGAAAGCAGAAGTCGGTCGTCCTGAAGACCGAATGTTACAGGGGAAGCGAAAAAAAAGCAAAGTTATTGCTTTCAAAATTTTTCTTTCGTTCCGCCTTGCACCTTCTGCCTTTTTCCCTCTTGCTTCTTGTGTCAAACCCGGAGTGCGAGTTTAACCTCAAATTTCCCGTTTGTATAATGTTAAGAGTTCTTCCGATGTTTGCGTGCGGAGGATTCACCGTTTTCACTGTTTAGGATATTCTTTCGCGAACCTGGCATTAGAGATCCGTATCGGTTAGCCCAAACTTGGGTAAACTCGGCACCTAAGAAGAGAATTTGAGCGGAATAATTAATCCAAAGCAGGATAATTACGAACGATCCCGCAGCACCGTAGGTAGAGGCGATACCGCTACCTCCGAGGTAAACTCCAATTAGGGATTTGCCGATCGTAAACAGCACTGAGGTGATGGCGGCGCCGATCCACACATCATTCCAGGCAAGATTGACATCGGGCAAAAGCTTGTAAATTAACGCAAAAAGCAGCGTAACTACGCCAAAGGAGATAGCAAAGTCCACAATCTGCCAAATGTTGATTGGTAATTGCAGCAAGCCGTTCAACCAATAGCTAACGGCGGCTAAAATGGCACTTATTACTAAAGACACTAGCAGTAGAAAGCCTATGCCTAAAATCATTGCAAAAGACAATACGCGGTCTTGCAGAAATCCCCAAATTCCTCGTCCGGGGGGCGGTGAAACATTCCAAATAGTATTGAGGGCTTCTTTGAGATTAGTAAACACGTTGGAAGCGCCCCACAAAAGTGTAGCGATACCGACTAAAGTAGCAATCATTCCCGACTTTGGTTCGGAGGCTTTGAGGATGAGTTCTTGGATGGTTTCGGCGCCATCTTTACCGATTAAACTTTGGAGTTGGGCGACGATTTGACCTTGGGCTGCTTCTGCACCAAATACTAAACCGGCGATCGCAATTACGATAATTAGCAGCGGGGCGAGGGAGAAGACTGTGTAATAGGCTAGGGCGGCGGCTAAGGTTGGCGCTTTATCTTCTTGCCATTCAGTAAAAGTTTGTTTGAGCAGCGATATGACTGTTTTTAAGTTCACGGTCTTTGGTTTCCTTATACTTATCGTCCAAGGGATCTTAATAGGTTAAGAGTTTTTTAGCCTCAGCCACAAGATAGATTTATCGATTAGCAAATTCGGAAGATTACTTTTATGTCTGATTCCAACACAACTGTTAACAGCACCGATATAACATTGTCCAAAAAAGCAATTTCTTGGGCAAAATTGAGCGCCCTAGTAGCGCTGGTCAATTTTTTGCTGGTACTTTTCCATTTCAGTTACCTTCAGTTGCGGCCTGTTTATCAGAGCTATTTTCCAGGTTTAGTTAAAATTTATGACCCGATTAAAGGCATTGATTCAAGTTTACAAAATCCAGAATATTTGAAAAGCGCTGACCAGTTTTGGCGAATTGATGCGTTGTTTATCGGTTTTTTTGGGGCGGAATTTTTGATTAAAAGTCTGTTCCATACCCGCCGCAAACCGGGGGTAACTTGGTTGGATTTTGTGCTGAGGCGCTGGTACGAGGTGTTTCTGGTGATACCGATTTGGCAGGGGTGGCGGATTCTGCCGGTATTGGTGCGGCTTCACAAGTCGGGTTTGGTGAATCTCGATCGTGTAGTTGCTCAAGTTACCTACGAACCGATGGCTTATTTAGCCAATACGATCTCGGAATACATGATGGTGCGGTTTATAAATCAAGCTAAAAGTTCGATCAAACAGGGCGACGCGGCGCAGATGTTGCTGTCGCAGCAGCCGTACCTTCATGTCAATCAGGAAAATACGATCGAACAAATTACCAAGCGGATTTTGGATCTGACAATTTACAAAGTTTTGCCACAGGTGCAACCGGATTTGGAAGAATTGCTGCACCACAATTTGGAAACAACAATCAAACAGTCGGATTTTTATCAAATCCTGCAAACTTTCTCTCCGATTAACATTTTGCCGACGGAGATGACGGAACAGCTAGCGAATTATTTGGCTCAAACTGCTGTGGATGTGGTATCTACTACTTACGAAGACGATAAAGGTAGAAAAATTCTCGATAATTTCAGCCAAGAATTTAATCAAAGTTTGCGGCGGGAATTGCAAGATGAGAAAACTCTCGGGGAATTGCAGTCGCTGCTGTCGGATTTGTTGGAAGAAGTGAAGTTGAATTACATTCAAGGCGGGTTGAAGTCCGATCCGGTGCAGACGTTTACGGAAATGAACTCACTCCGGGGAGTAAGGGAGAGTTGATACAGCAATGAGTTCCGGTTTTGTAAATTCCATGGTTGTGAACGAACCGATGAAACTCGCCTTAGCCCTATTATGGCGAAGGAAGATAAGAGAAGAGAAAGAGTTTACAAGTTCTACGGGTAAGGTCCGCCTCCTCGGCGCACCTACGAATAAGGGTAGTGGGGATATCCGAAATATCGGGGGATAAACCTATCTGAATCCCAAGCTAAAATAAAAGAAATAACGTAAAACATCTATCATATTAGATATCTATCTTGAACAACCTTACTTGCCTGGAAATAGAAGTCGCTCAAACAATGCTGAGATTAGCAATGTTGCTGGGCTTAACGCTTTTAATCGCCTTTTTTGTGGCGTCAGAACTAGCATTAGTATCAGCCGATCGCCATCAAATCCGCCAACTCGCTCACTTGGACGATCGCCCAACCGCCAAAACCGCCGAACTCGTCCATCAAGCTCAAAACAACATACCGCATTACCTGTCTGTGACTCAAACTGGCACAACAGCAGGTAGTTTGCTGTTGGGTTGGTTGGGTGAGGGAGCGACTGTACACTGGATCGAACCGTGGATCGACAAATTGCCGATCGGTCATTGGTCGGCCGTGCTGACTGCTCATTCGATCGCAGTTCCCGCAGCTTTTATCTTAGTAACTTACGTAGAAATAGTCTTAGGAGAACTAATCCCCAAAGTATTAGCAACCCACGCCCCAGAACGCACCGCTTTGCTGTTGATGCCGGCCCTCGAACTCTGCTCAAAATTACTGTGGCCGCTGCTAGCAATTCTCAACGGTACCGTGCGGCTGCTGACAGGTTGGATTACCAGTAAAGAGTCTCAACCCCTGCTGTTAGCTTCCGAGGCAACTCTCGTTCAAAAAGATGCTCATTCGGCACTAATTTCAGGCCTATGGGAAGTGACAGCAGTTAACGAAAAACTCGGGTTAAACCTGCCGACTAACCAAGCTTACCAAACAATCGCCGGATTCGTGATCCACAATTTAGGTAAAATGCCCAATCAAGGCGATCGGCTATTGTGGGGCGAGTTAGAAATAGAAGCAGAAAATGTGGTAGAAGGCAGTTTAGAAACAGTGCTACTGCGTCAGGTAACTCGCCCTTTATTTGAGACTCAGCAGCCAGAACTTGTGTTAAATTGAGCCTAAATCAAGCTTAAATACTGCCTCGATCTATGTGTGTGAGGTTGTAATTAGTTGCTCAGTGCGACAACCTACCATAAATCTGCAAATTGCATAAAGCACAGTTTATGAGGCGGATATGCTAAAAACACTTTGGGTTACTGTCCGACAAGGGAAAATTGAACTGCTGGAGTTATCAGAATTACCCGAAGGGGCAAAAGTATTAGTAACAGTTTTACCTGATGAAGAAGCTGAGTTTTGGCTTCAAGCCAGTCAAACCTGACTCGATAGAGTTTGGGACAATACTGAGGATGATGTCTATGCCCAGCTCCTCTAAAAATGACATAATTTTAGTTAGATATCCCTTTTCAAACTTGTCTAGTTCTAAGGTAAGAGTAGTGTAGTATTTACTACCCGATGGGTTCGGTTGTCCCTAAGCAGAGCTTTTTAGCAGGCGTTAGACTTGAGAAGTGGTCATTGAGTAACAAATTATGCCTTTTACAAACTATGGCTTAGATAACTACTTCGCTCAGGGAATTTCAGAATTGTCTGAGTGTAATGCTCCGGATCTAGCAGAGCACTTCGCTGAGGTAGCAGATTTGATTCATAACTTTATCCTTAATTCTATATTCATATTTCCTATTAAAACGGAGGAAAAACCTTATATTTTTGGAATCATCCGTCGCGTACAAATGGCTTTAGTTGAGTATCAAAATGGTCGTACTCTACTGCTTTTATTTTTAACTGAGAGCAAAAAGAACACATCTTTATATTTTCAAGCGCTTTCTCATTTTGAAATAGCAGTTACACAATTATATCAGGCTTACGACTTTTGGAGAAAACTAGGAATCAAGATAGAGTCAAAGGAAACGAATTTGTTTGAGAAAGGAGACGGTAGCTCTCATGAAAAGCTTAATAGACTTTCCAATATTAGCAAGCATCTTGAACCGTCAACTATACCTGAAGGAAATTTACACCATGTTTGGATTTCCAACAATGGTATTTGTGCAAGCGGAGTCACAATGTCGTTTACAGAGTTAGCAGACCTTGTTAAAGAATACGTAGCTCTTGCTAATGCCTTTTCTAATCAAAATCAAGATTCAATTCCCTAACTAATCGATCGCGCTGGGCGAGCCGCTGCGCGCCAAGCGCGATCTGTTTACTTCACAGCCACCTTAACCGCACCCCCAACAAACTGCTCGTAATCCTCCAACAACCACGGAGGCAAACAAGTATTCGCATCCTGAACCCGCAACTGTCCAGCGCGACAATACAGCATCGCCGCCAACAAATTATTCACAGCTTTAGGCGTTCCAAACCCTTTACTCAACTCAGCAACCAACGATTTAAAAAACTTGCGATCGCTCTCATTCAGCGGCTCGTTAATAAACCCGCTGCCCAACATTGCTTTGTAACCCTTGCCAAAATCGCTCCGGTACAAAAGTTCTACTTGTTCGCCGGAAACGCTCAGCCACAAATCAGCAATTTGCTTGCGAATATGCCGCAAATCTGCTATCACTAATTCATCCGTTGGGTCGATTTCATAAAGATTGACAGCAGCAGTTAATTGATTGAGAAACTGTGGCAGATAATCGGGTTTTGCAAGTGTTGGTTCTGTTGTCGCGAATACGCTTTCAAACACCTTTTCGTAATCTTCAAGTAACCACTGTGGCAAGCGGGTGCGAGCATCGGGAACCCGCATTTTTCCCGGAACAAAATACAGCATCGCACCAAGCAAAGCATTGATAGCTTGAGGCTGCACCAACCCTTTGCTCATTTCAGTCAATTTCTGCAAAAACTGCTGTTCGGCTTCAGTCATCGATTCTGCTTGCAAGCCGCAGCTAAGTATTGCTTGATATCCCTTGCGAACTTCTCCTCGGTAAAAACTTTCGAGTTTCTCTGAAGGAACAGTCAGCCAAAAATCAGCCATTTGTTTTCTGATTTGGCGGAGTTCCAAAACTACCGATTCGTCAGACGGATCGATGCGGTAAAGATTGACGCATCCTAACAGTTGATTCGCAAATTGCGGGGAGTGAATGTATTGAGCTAGCAAGTCAGAAGTTGACTCAGAATTTACGGCAGCTTCAGTCTCAAAAACTTGTTCGTAATCCCCAATTAACCAGTGCGGCAAACGGTTGCGAGCGTCGGGAATTCGCATGGTTCCCGGCGGGAAATACAGCATCGCGGCGAGCAAGGCGTTGACCGCTTTGGGATGCACTAATCCTTTGCTAATCAGGGTTAATTGCTGCAAAAATATTTGTTCGCTTTCGATCATCGGTTGACGTTGGAAACCGCTCTTGAGCAGGATTTGATAGCTGTTACCTGAGGCGCTTCTGTAGGCGGTTTCGAGGTTTTCGGCGGGAACGTTCAGCCAAAAATCAGCGATTTGTTTGCGGATTGGACGCAGTTCGGATATTGCTGAGATGTTTGATGAGTTTCTTTGGTAAAGCTTGACGGCATTCGAGAGCATCTCGCCCAAATCTGGCTGCTTGGGAATGCTATCCTCTAAGCTGCGCGATGCTTCCAGGTGGCTGGTTTGCCAGTTGGCAAAGAGTTCTTGGAATAATTTGCCGATCGCCCCAGAGTATGCCACACTGTCAAAACAAGCCGGATTAGCTTGCATTTTTTGCTGAATTTCCTGCCGTTTTTGCTGTCGCAATTGCGGGTTAGTGCCGAGACTAACGGCTAGCTGAATGTAAGATGCTTCGTCATACGCAATTAAATCAGGCATAGAGAGCGATCGTACCACTGCAGCTCCCATGCGCGATCGCAAAGTATCGCCATCCCTAACCACAGTTGGAAGTCCCACCTCTAACGGATCTACAAGAGAAGTAGTCCCCGCATAGGGATAGGAATCCAAATAAACATCCCCCAACTTCAAAACTTCTTTAACATCCGCACGGTTAGGAAAACTCTTCAACACCCGCAAACGATTACTCTCAATGCCATACTTAGCAAAAACGGCTTTCATATTATTTACAAAAGCCCCCCCAGGATAATGATTAGTCCAGCTAGGGCCGAAGGGCATTAAAAACAGCACAGAATTAGGAACAGCCGCCATAATCTTTGCCCATGTTTCCCTTAACTCCGGCACTAGCTTATACAAATTCGCACTCGAAATAAAGACCACCGATTCCTCGGAAATGCCGATACTATTTCGGGTGAAATTAATGTTAGGAGTGTAAGGTTCGAGGGTATAGCTAAAACAGCAGCCAGGCCCGTCAATAGTTGCTAATTGCTCGCGATAATGCTCCTGTCCTTCAGGTGCAGGTTCCATCAACTTACCAGCAATGTAATAGTCAATGTGTCGCATTCCTGTGGTAATGGGAGAATTAAAACAGGTAGTTTGTACCCGCGCCAATCGATGTAGCGCCAGTAAACTAATCGGATGAGTAACCGCAGTAATATTGGTAGCAATCAGCAGAATATCTAAGTCATCAGCGCGGATTGTCTGAACTTGACTTGGCAAGTCATTAGACAGTTTAACCAGTCTGTCAGCGCGACTCTGACAATACTGTTCTAGTTTATTCCCGTCGAGATTGAGAGCGTATAAAATAATTTCAAATTGCTCTCGATTCAGATATTCAAAAGCGGGTAACGTGGCGAAAGTTTCCGTCATCGCCCCAAAATGTTTAGTCAGGACACCGAGGCGAATTTTCTGCCTGTTTGCAGGTCGAGCCGGAAAAATGCAATCAATCGCAGCCCCACGATTTTTCACGGCATACTCAATAATATCTGCCCGCTTTGTGTAGATATCCTTGAGATTTTTACTATTGAAGTACAGAGGAATAAAGTTAGCACTTTGAGTGAAAAACCAAGCGATGTCCTGCCACACTTGTGAGTTTGGGTTCTTGAAGATATTGCTATGCAAATAACTGACCCATCCCTGCACATACCGGCAATAATTGTCAGCCTCTCCTATTTCTTGAAAGAGAGTAGGCGCAGCAAACATAAATTTGAGATAGTCGTTGACAAACCAATTAGGTATAGCTGCACTTTCATACTTCAGCAGTAACTGATCTGCACGACGATAGAGGGCGGCTGCTAGTAGGTAGTTAATATCTTTGGGATTTTTAATTCCCTGGGAGAGATGCGATGTTAGTCGATCGATAACACTCTTTTCGGCATCTGTCAGCGCTTCATCTTTGATGTTACTTTTGAGCAGTAGCTGATGCGCCTTACCTGCATCACCGCCATAGGCATTTGCCAGTTGTTCTGCGGGCAGATTCAGCCAATAATTGGCAAGTTGCTGGCGGGATTGGCGGATGTTAGCGAGGTTTACTTCATTAGCTTGGTCTTTTTGATACTCTCCCACATATTGGGACAGCACAGTTAAAAATTGTTCGGGTTTGCTAAATTCAACTAACTCATTAGCTATTAAATTGCCGTGTTGCTGCAAAATCTGCTGTGACCAACGCACTTCTTCGGGTTTGTAAAGTTGAGAGTGGAGGTGAATAAGTGTGGCTCTCATTAAGTCTAATTTTGGGCGATCGCCTGCCATTTTTTGGGTCCTGCTAGAGCCGTCGCCGTGCTGCCTGTAATAGAGATAAGGCTTAGGTAATCGATCGCCTAACCAGCCTTTTTCATAGGCAGACACCCAAAATTCCCAATCTTCGCATCCCAGCTTCATCACTTTTTTCAATCCGCCTACTTGCTCGTAAATCTCCCTTCTAAATAGGGAAGTAGCGGGGGCTTGATTGTCTCTCAAAAACCGATTGGCATCAAAGTCACCGTGAACAACTAAATCGCAGTTTGCTCCGAAGTGCTGCACATCTGTATAGACAAAACCAACATTCGGTTTTGCTAATAAAATTTCGACGCACTCCTCTAGAAATTTGGGATGAAGTTTATCATCCGCATCTAGGAATAAAATAAACTTTCCTGACGACTGCTGAACGCCAACATTTCTCGAATCAGCCGGCCCGGTGTTGGGTTTATCTATGAGGCGAAGCGATTTTTGAGGATACAGTTTAATTAAATAATTGGCGAAGTTGCTGGTATCATCAGTGCTGCCATCATTGACAATTATGCACTCCCAGTTGGGATAAGTTTGACTGACCACACTTTCAACAGCTTCTCTGAGTAAAGTTGCGTGATTGTAGCAGGGAATGATTACACTGACGAGTGTTTCTGCGGAGGTGCGGTAGGGCATGGCATTTAGCTGTGATGGAGAGAGTGAAACAGGTAATGTAGTGGCTGGTTTTACACCTCGGCGAGTGATCCCATATTCATCCCATATTTGCCGAGTTTCTTGGTACGATATTGGCGATGAATGTTGCAAACCTTGTTGATTTTCGTAGTACAAGCCGAGAATTTGGGGCAGGTGCACAATATTTTCGCTTTTGCCAATCCGCAGCCAAAATTCGTAATCGCCAGCCGCCGTAAATTCAGTTCGGAAATAGCCGTATTTTTCGTTCAGCAATTTTCTCCACATCGGCTGAGGGCCAATAATGCAGCGTCGTTCTAGTTCGCTGTAGTCAAAGGCTGGCCAATTCCAGGCTTTTTGTGCTTGGGTTTTTGCAAAAGTATCGTTAGCTGTGCTGGTGATTAATTGGTCAGCATAAACCAGACTTACTGTGGCATTTTCATCCAAGTATTTCGCCATGAGTTCTAGGGCATCGGGGCGGTGTCTGTCATCGGTATTAGCATTAGTTATGTAAGCTCCGCGCGACATCTTAATGCCTCGGTTCCAGGCTGCATATAATGTCTCGCGGTCAGAAGTGCGATCGTACACAATATTCGGATATTTCGCTTGAAATTCCCGCACAACAGACTGTTCATTTTCTTGGGAACCGCTTTCAATTACTATGATTTCGAGTTGGCCTTGTTTGTACAGCGTTTGCTCTACCAAGTCCTGCAAGCAGCCCCGGATAAATTTTTCGGAATTGTAAGTAGAAACGATCGCAGATACTTTAAAAGCCGACGGGACAGGCTGGGAGTTCTCACCATTCCCTAATTCCCCCTGCAATGCTGCATCAGTTGGCTGTTTAACGGCAGCATTTTCCGAATGTGCGCGCTCAGATACTTGAACCAAAACTGAGCTAACAATTGCAGCCATTTTCGACCAGGAAAACTTCTTAGCTTGCTCTAACCCCGCCGCAATTAATGAGTTGCGGACAGCGGGCTTCTGTATTTCCCCTAAAGCATTGACAAGCCCAATAACATCATCCCCGTCCACATAAACCGCTGCTTGTCCTGCTACTTCTGGAATCGAACCGTTTGGACAGGTGATGACTGGACAACCGCAAGCCATTGCCTCAAGGACTGGCAACCCAAAGCCTTCATATTTCGACGGATAAACTAACACTGAAGCACCAGAGTAAGCAGTTCTCAGTTCGCTGTCGCTTAGTTGTAGCGTGTGGACAGTATTCCCAGAACAGTACAATTTCAGCTCTGGTTCTAATACAGGTTTGCCGCCTGCACAGACTATATCAAAGTCAAACTTGTTGGCAAGTTGAGAAAAGGCTTTGAAGAATAATGTCCCGTTCTTGTAACCATGCCAGCCTACCCTTTCGCCTACCAAAAGAAAATAGGGCTTGGTAATGCTGTATTTTGACTTAAAGGCTGAAATTTCTTCTCTATCGGCTGGCGCAAAATTGGCATCAATCCCACAGTGGGCTACAGCGATAGAATTTGAAGAAATCTGCGGAAAAACCTTAATTAAATCTCGCGCTGTATTTTCCGAAATGGTGATGTATGCCGAGGCGTGGCGGATACCGCAATGCTTTTCTCTCCACTCGGAATGACCAATATTTTGCCCCATCAACTCTGGGATCATGTCATAGGCCATGAATACCGATCGCGTTGACAAAGGGGTTGTATAATAAGTAGAAATAAATAAATCGGCTTTTTCTTCATCGCAGATTTGTTGGAGCATCGCGCGATCGCGATCGGTATTACCATAATCGTAAAGGGGAATAGGTCGATAACGGATACCGGGAATTTTTGGGGCAGTTCCGTTTCGATCTAAAATGATAATATTTTGAGCAAAGTTCGTATTTGCCCATTCTTGCCAGAGGGATTTCCAAACGCGAGCAATGCCTGTATTATTATGTTGAAAAAATACACCATCAATGAGAATTGTCGGATATTTTTGACTAGGGTTAACAGCAAGTGCAGGTAAAGCAGACACAGTTTTAAAGTGCCAAGTTTTTGTACTAATATCTGGTTGTGCAAGGGGTTCGACTCCACAGGCGATCGCGCTATTGACTTGACTCTCATCGTTAACCCAATCAAAGTATTGACGCAATAACACAGGAAATTGAGTCTGTTGTTGCAGATTTAACCATTGGGAAGTCGCATTTTTATAACCATAATATTGCTCTTTAAAGCGCAATTGATTCGGGGTAACATAGGCAAAATGTTGGAAAACTAACCCCTCTTTTTCGGTTTCTTGATGTCGAAAAGGATTAACAAACGCGACATCACGCCATTTACCGCTAGCTAATGGTTCCGCTAATCTGGGCGGTTCATGGGTTGCCCATACCATACCTGGTTTAAAACGCCAAGTGCGTAGCCATTCATATTGAGGATTATTTGCATAACAATTCCGAGTGCTAATAACTAACTTTTCCCCAACAAAATACCAACACCAATAAAAAGCCGCTGTTTTTTCAGGATGTTCAATAAACATCTGTCGAGTTTGGCAAATCTGCTCAAAAGTCCAGAGTTCATCTACATCAATTTGCCACAATAAACACTCTTCAGAAATCCGGGAAAGAGGAGAATTTATCATTTCTCGTTTCCCTTCCCAAAATTCGCCTTCTGGCTTACGATAAATGCTAATATTTTGGGGATAAAGACGAGCCAGTTCATCTAAATATTCGGTAGTCCCATCCAGGCTGCGTCCGTCGCGATGAACATCATCAGAAATGTTACCGCCCAGAGTGACACTCCAAGCCGTATCATGTTTTAAATCTGCCACCCCCTCGACAATATGCCAGTGCCATCGAAAGGGTAATTTTTTCAAAACATCAATATGATAACGGATGAATGGTTCACCATTGAGAACGATGGTAAAGAAATGAAGGGGAAGTGATGGAAACGCAATATAATTTTCATAGAAAGCATTAGAGTTGACAACTGCTGCACCAATCGCACCAGTTTTTTCTATACAATGACACTCATAACCATTAGCCATGAGTAAATCAAAAGTTTCTTTGGCGGTGTGCTGCATTCCCTCTAACATTTTTTGAGATATTTCAAACTGAATAAACTCAATTGCTTTTCTTGCTAAAAGATTCAGGCAACCATTAAGAACATCACTTTCAGCTCCTTCTACATCGATTTTTAAGTAATCAATTTTCTCAATATTATGTTTTTGACAAAATGAATCAACTGTAATCGCGCTAACGGTTTCGCTTTTTACAATAGGTACATATTCCTGGGGATTTTCGGGATTTTCCATCTGCGGTCTGCCGATGCTGTTCCAAACCGAAAACTCATCAGGAAATTCATTAAATTCAATCAGTTTGTTCTCGGAAAATACTGCATTCTGAAACACGAAAACATTTTGATTATTTTCTGTTCGTCGTTTAAGTGTATTAAAAGTAGTTGAAGTCGGCTCAAATGAATATACTTTTCCTTCCCCTCCGACTAAATTACTAAACAAAAGAGAATAGTTACCAATATTTGCTCCAATATCGAAAACAGTCATCCCTTGACGAACTAATCTTTGTACAAGCCGTTGTTCGATTTGTTCTTCATTAAACGCAAATTTTTCTTGCTGGAAAATGGCATAACCATTTCGCAGATGAAGATTATGCAATAAGAGTTTATAATTAGGATCTTTTAGAAGTCTATGGTAATTTTTATGGTTTTTAAAGGTATTAATATCATCTAGCAATATAAATTTAGCCCCATAGACTTCATCTAATTCAGCTTCCCCGGTAAATTCCGAACCATCTATTAAGACAACATCAAAAAAAATGATGTTATTTTCTGATTTTATTTGCTTAATTCCTGCCTGAGATACTCCAGAATCTTGGAGATATTTTAGGTCTTGTCTGAGCCACTCTAAAACTTGTTCTAGGGGGTATTGGTTCAGTGCAGTTTGGTAAGAATTATAAAAATCAATAACTTCTTTTTGTTGAGCAAATTTATTAATTCCTACTGATGAAACATTATAACATTTTACAAAGCCGTCCTTAGCATATCTGTTTTGTAATGCGGTAAATCTTGCCTGGGAAATTTCCATGCAAAAAAGTTGAGGATGATGGGGATTTTCTCTAATTCCTGTGACAAATGCTTCTGTACTTCCCTCGCCGGAAGATGACCCTATTTCTAAAATGGTTTGGATATCTTCTTCTTTCGCTATTTGTTTAATAGCCTGATAAAATTGATCGTACTTAATCTCTGCGGGAATGATTTGATTAATTTCTGAAGTCATGATAAAATTTTCTCCTTAATTCATTGTGCTATTAATCTAGGAATGCGTTTTCTAAAAAAAACCTTGAAGTTAAATTTAGTTACGAAAGAAAGCTGGCTTTTGAGCTCAGACTATTGAGGTAAATGACGATTTTTGGTAAACGCACTTGGTTTCTGGGTCAGTCCTACTTTACTTACTTAAGAGTTTAAGAGAACTTACGCATCACTACCAAAGAAACCGGATTTTTCACTCCAATTAAAGACTCAAGTGCAGTATTTCCGTCAACAAACCCGGTTTCTGCATGGCTATTTAACCGAAAAAGGGATTAACGCGATCGCCACCACTTTTTAAAATATTGACAAATTGTGTCTTATAGTGTATGAGGAAACACAAAAATTAGGACAACACCCGAATCTCCTGACGCCGCGCAGGGCAGTTCCGTTCCCGCGACCTGAGACCGCCGCAGCATGGCCGGGATTCCTCACCACACAAAAACAAGTTACAATTACGTTAAGATTGATGAACATAAATAAAAATTCCCAAATCACAGGGACTAAAAATTAGGAGGATCGACCTCGGTGAATAAACGGTGGAGAAACGCTGGCCTGTACGCACTGCTGGCTATTGTAGTCATTGCCTTAGCAACGGCTTTTTTTGACAAACAGCCCCCAAGCCGCGAAGTTTGGAAGTACAGTCAATTCATTCAGGAAGTCGAAGGCAAGAGAGTAGACAAAATAAATATCAGTTCCGATCGCAGCAAAGCCCTGGTCACAGCCCAGGACGGCAACAAGGTACTCGTTAACCTGCCGAACGACCCCGAACTGATCAACATCCTGACCAAAAATAACGTAGATATTTCAGTTCTGCCCCAAAGCGACGAAGGCTTCTGGGTAAAAGCCCTCAGCAGCCTGTTCTTCCCGATTCTGCTTTTGGTCGGACTGTTTTTCCTGGTGCGGCGCGCCCAAAACGGGCCCGGCAACCAAGCCATGAACTTCGGCAAATCCAAAGCTAGAGTCCAAATGGAGCCGCAAACTCAGGTGACTTTTGGCGACGTGGCCGGCATCGAACAAGCCAAGCTAGAGCTCGCAGAAGTCGTGGACTTCCTGAAAAATGCAGACCGCTTCACCGCAGTCGGAGCAAAAATCCCCAAAGGCGTGCTGCTGGTCGGCCCTCCCGGAACAGGCAAAACCCTGCTGGCAAAAGCAGTGGCTGGAGAAGCAGGCGTTCCCTTCTTCTCGATTTCCGGTTCAGAATTTGTCGAAATGTTCGTGGGTGTCGGTGCTTCCCGCGTCCGCGACTTGTTTGAACAAGCTAAATCTAACGCTCCTTGTATCGTATTTATCGATGAAATTGACGCGGTAGGCCGCCAGCGGGGAGCTGGTTTGGGCGGTGGTAACGACGAACGGGAACAAACCCTCAACCAGTTGCTGACAGAAATGGACGGCTTTGAGGGCAATACTGGCATCATTCTGATTGCTGCCACGAACCGCCCCGACGTGCTCGATGCCGCGCTGCTGCGTCCGGGTCGCTTCGATCGCCAAGTTGTAGTCGATCGCCCCGACTTCGGAGGCCGCCTAGAAATTCTCAACGTTCACGCCCGCGGCAAAACTTTGTCGAAAGACGTGGACTTGGAAAAAATCGCCCGCCGGACACCCGGTTTCACAGGTGCGGATTTGTCCAACCTACTGAACGAAGCAGCAATTTTAGCCGCCCGCCGCAACTTGACCGAAGTCTCGATGGATGAAGTCAACGACGCGATCGACCGCGTGCTCGCAGGCCCGGAAAAGAAAGACCGCGTGATGAGCGAAAAGCGCAAAACTTTGGTAGCTTACCACGAAGCCGGTCACGCTTTAGTCGGCGCACTGATGCCGGATTATGACCCCGTGCAGAAAATTAGCATTATCCCCCGCGGCCGCGCTGGCGGTTTGACTTGGTTCACACCCAGCGAAGATCGGATGGATTCTGGCTTGTATTCTCGGTCTTACTTACAAAATCAAATGGCGGTAGCTTTGGGCGGCCGCATTGCTGAAGAAATTGTCTTCGGCGAAGAAGAAGTAACAACCGGTGCGTCGAACGACTTGCAGCAAGTGGCAAGAGTAGCGCGCCAAATGGTGACTCGCTTCGGAATGAGCGATCGGCTAGGCCCTGTAGCTCTCGGTCGCCAACAAGGCAATATGTTCATGGGTCGCGATATCATGGCTGAACGCGATTTCTCCGAAGAAACCGCCGCCACGATCGACGATGAAGTGCGTTTGTTGGTAGAGCAAGCTTACCGCCGCGCTAAAGATGTACTCGTCGGCAACCGCCACGTCCTTAATGCTTTGGCAGATATGCTAGTTGAAAAGGAAACTGTCGATGCTGATGAATTGCAAAATTTGTTAGCTAATAGCGATGTGAAAATGGCGACGATCGCCTAATCGATTTTACAATTTAGATTTGGGATTTTAGATTTAATCTAAAATTTGAAATCGATAATTGGGGTGATTCTGGGATTGTCTGGAATCGCCCCGATTTTTTTGTGGACACACAGGAAGCAGCCAAAAAAAGCATTGGAGTAGCAAACCATGATCGTAACTGAAGATAGAGCGCGTGAACTTGCACTTGATTGGGTAGAAGCTTGGAATACTCATAACCTCGATCGAATCATGTCCCATTACGGAGAAGATGTAATTCTGATATCGCCTGTCGCAGCGCAACTGCTAAACGAACCATCTGGGACAGTGAGAGGCAAAGAAGCGCTACGAAACTACTTCAAAAAGGGGCTGGAAGTTTATCCTGACCTCAAGTTTGAGTTGCTTGATGTGATGTGGGGAGTTTCCAGTGTTGTCCTTTACTACATCAACCAAAAAGGCACGAAGGCAGGTGAGTTTATGGAAGTCAGTTCAACCGGAAAAGTGACTAAAGTTGTTGCTCATTACAACGGGTAGAGCGAGGTTATGCAAATGGCGGTAATATGGATGGCAAAACCGAGCGATGCTGAGGCTTTACTTACTCTCGCTAGCGAGTAAAACGCAGTCCACTCGCCTGTGGTGTAAAGAAAATAACGCAATTTTAACCGCCCCCTCGGAAACCCACGGAGGTGGGTTTTGTTTGTATAGACGCGGTTGAAACCGCTCGGTCTTCCGATATGAACTGTATTGAATAATCTGGGGGCAAAATCAGTTAGCATGAATCATCAATCTTGGTTGACACTACTAAAAAAACATCGGGCTATCGCAGTCATCCGTTCCTCAGAAAAGGAACTTGCTTGGCAGATGGCATCAGCGGTAGCAGCAGGCGGAATCCAGTTTATTGAAATTACTTGGAACACCCATAAAGCCGCTGAATTAATTGCCGAACTCCGCTCGGAATTCCCTACTTTTAGTATTGGCACCGGCACTTTATTAAACTTAGAACAGTTGCAGCAAGCAATAGACTGCGGGGCTCAGTTTCTGTTTACTCCGCACACCGATGTAGCTATGATTAAAACAGCAGTTGATGCCGGAGTGCCGATCGTCCCTGGTGCTTTTTCTCCCACGGAAATTGTCACCGCGTGGCAAGCGGGCGCTACCTGCGTTAAAGTGTTTCCGATATCGGCTTTGGGAGGCGCGGCTTACCTGAAAAGCTTGCAAGGCCCCCTGGGAGACATTCCTTTAATTCCCACTGGCGGGGTGACGCTGGAAAATGCCAAAGTATTTATTGACGCTGGGGCGATCGCCGTTGGTTTGGCCGGAGACTTATTTCCTAAACACTTAGTGGAAAATCGAGATTGGCGGGCGATCGCCCAAATTGCCAGAACTCTCGCCCAAAACTTAACAACTTGTTAAGTCCAGTTTCCCAATCCAACATTTCAAATCTAAAATCTAAAATAGGACAAGCCAATCTAAAATCTAAAACCTAAAATCTAAAATAGTACGAGGTGTGAGAAATGAACAGGATTATTAACTCAACTTACTTCCGTCGCGCTGGAACTTTCTGTGCCGGCTTCGCCCTCAGTTTTGCTGTATTCTGCGGCGGTTCAATTCCTGTAATTGCCGGCGAACAGCACAACATAATTGCCAATAAAATTATGCAGTTGCAGCAATCCAGCGAACGCTGGATTGAAATAGATTTGTCAAGACAAAGGTTAATAGCTTGGGAAGGAAATATACCTGTTTACGCGGTGGTTATTTCCAGCGGCAAATCATCGACTCCCACCCGCACGGGAACCTTTGCCGTTGAAACCAAATACCGCGTTGCTAGAATGACTGGGCCGGACTACGACGTGCCCGACGTTCCCTATACAATGTATTATGACGGAGGCATGGCAATTCACGGCGCTTACTGGCACAATTTGTTTGGCAATCCCGTTACTCACGGCTGCACAAATGTAGCTGTCAATCACGCTAAATGGCTATTTGAATGGGCCTCGGTGGGAACACCGGTGGTGGTGCACAAATCTCAGGTTTAGGGCATGGGGGAGCGGGCATCGGAGATAGTCAAACATTATTAGAACTTATGCACCGGTGGTCAGAAACCGGGTTTTTTTGCGAAATACTGCGTTATAGCCGTAGATTCGGTCAAAAACCCGGTTTCTTGGTCGGAGTGCATAAGTCCTGGTTTTTTTTAGGCGTGCTTAATTCCTAACTTAGCTGCACCACGGGTTTATCCTCTAACAAATTTGCATTTGTCAGCAAATCTTCCACGGTAATTCGCAAAAAGCGCTGTTCGTCAACGCGGAAGAAGATTTTGATACGATCGCTCCCCGGATACCCAGGCGGCGTCAATTGCGCGATGCTGCGTGCTCCTTCTTTATCATTTAAGGGCTGTACCGATGTTTGACCAGCGAGTTGCCGAGTAATTAGCCTGTCGCCGTCAAAATATATCTCCGTGCCGCCATTTTCCGCTCCCAATTCGCCGATAATTAATTCTATACTCGGCTGATTTTCTAAAGAAGCTCCCAAGACTAATTCTACCGGTTCGCTCATCGGATAGGACTGGCCGGATTTAATTAAACTGTGCCAACTGTGGCAATTGTCGCGGCGGTTCCAGTAGCGAATGCCGTAACTGTGATAGAGAAAATCTTTGATTTCTAGCCCTTGACTCAGTTGCAGAGCACCTTGGGCGATCGCCTCAAAGGGTTTGTCGCAGCGAATTTTTGCAGGATCGAAATATTGCTGCACCCAACGCCCGACAGCGGGAATTTGTACAGTACCGCCAACTAGCAAAACTGCGTCGATATCCCCAATTTCTAAGCCTTGACGCCGCGCTTGCTGCAATACTTGATTCATGCACTCGTCGAGTTTGTCAAAAAATTGATGTTCCGCAAGGATAGATTCAAAACGAGTTCGGTCTAATTCTAATTCGTAACTCTCAAAATTTTCGTCATCAAAATAAACCTCAACCGCCTGATTTACTAAAGACAACTGAATTTTTAACCGTTCTGCCAATCTTGTTGTAATCGGAGATTTTGCCAGCCCTTTTGTTTTGAAAAAATAGTCAACCAGCCAATTATCAATATCAGAACCGCCTAAATTTTGTCCGGCTTTAGCCAAAACCCGCGCAACTTTTGTTTTTTGCGCTGAAGATTCAGCTAATAACTTTTCGCCCCACTTAAGAATAAAACCGAGGGGCTTTTTGTCGGCGGAAGCGTCCAAACGCACTAAAGAAAGGTCTAGAGTTCCGCCACCGAAATCAATGACTAACAGATTTTCGCGATCGGCCAAACCGTAACCCAAAGCAGCCGCCGTAGGTTCGTCCAACATCCGCACCTGTTCTACTTGCAGAGATTGTGACACTTTGCCCAACCAATGGCGGTAAGCTTCAAAACTATCTACCGGCACAGTAAAAATCAAAGAATCGATCGGCAAGGGCAGTTGGCGAATTGAATTAACAATTTGACTCAAATACCACTCACCTACTTGTTCAAAAGTAATAATTTGCCCGTCAAGTTCCGGCACAAAACCCTGAACTGAAGTGCCAATTCCCCGCTTAAAATTGCGAAAAAACCGAGAATCTCCACTCAAATCCCGGCCTTGATCGCGGACTTGCTGACCGAGTAAGACTTTACTTTGAGCAGCGTCCTCAACGTAGAGTAAACTAGGAATGAGGGGCGGATTTTGAGCCGAGATTGCCGACAATCCCGGTAATTTCAAAGTTTCGGGCTGCTGGAGGACTTGATTCCAGCGAGCGACGACGGTGTTGCTAGTTCCAAAATCAATTGCGATCGTCATTCAGCCAAAATACACAGCTACTAGGGATTTAATCATATTATGGTATTTCGAGTCACCAATGCCAACAGATTATCAAATTGTGCTTGAATAAAGACTTGTTTGCCACAAAAACTCCTTTAACGGCGGAGTCTTCAATTTTATGCAACTGCATATTTTTCGATGCCACAAATAAGCACCACTTTTATAAGCGACACAAAACTCATACCATTTTAAATTTTAGATTGAAAAATGGAGAATGAATAACTGCATAAAGGTTTGGATCACCGCCCTACAGTTACCTGGTTTTTTGAAAGTGGTAGCGCCTGTCTGCAGTGACCAAGATTTTACCTTTGATCTTAATCCAATTTTCCAATGAAGCGTGCAAAATGCTGGATATGGGCGATCGCAAAAAAGCACTATTGGCTCTAACACTACTTGTCCCTGCTGCTAGTATTGGTATCATAGCAGGCTTGTATATTGCCCCTGGAAGCTGGGGACAAACACTGTCAGTCTTGTGTCAAGTTTGGTTGCTGGTTTTTCCGATCGCGTGGTCTGTTTTTGTCGATCGCAAAAAGCTGAGTTTCTCCCTACCCAAGCGCCAAGAATTGCTGGCTGGATCTATTTGGGGAATATTCATGTTTGCGGTGATTGTGGGTATCTATAGCCTTTTTGGGCAGCAGTGGATCGATCCTGTAGTTGCTAAAGAAAAATCGTACCAATTAGGTATTACCAGCCGTAATATTTACTTGATTGTAGAAGCATATTTTGTGCTGGTTAACTCGCTGATTGAAGAATTTACTTGGCGGTGGTTTGTCTGCAACAAATGCCAAATTCTCATACCGGGAACAAAAGCAATATTTCTGAGTTCGCTATTTTTCACGATCCACCACATTTTTGTAATAGCAGCTTACAGCGACTGGCAGGCTGTTCTCTTAGGTTCCTTAGCTGTCTTCACCGCCGGGATAATTTGGTCTCAGTCTTATCTGACTTACCGTTCGCTTTGGCCTAGTTATATCAGCCACGCGATCGCAGATTTTGCCCTGGCAAGTATTGGTTGGAAAATCCTCTTTAACTAGCTGCTTTTTCAGCGACTATTCCTGGCAATTGTACAGTAAAATTTGACGTTGGGCCCAACTCACTCTCTAGATTAATCTCTCCCCCCATCATCCGGATGGCGTGCCACTGCCGCAGGCATCGTACACCCTGATAAATTGTAAGCTTTTGCAAGGTATTTGTGGCTGTAGCTGCGCTTCATGCCAACTAGCAGCGACAACTGTTTGCTGGCATTCATGCTGATTGTACTGGGTTCTTGACTGATGGTGTGCAATAATCGAACGTTTATATCTTCCCACCGGCAGATGCTTTCCATTAAGGTATCTGGTTTAAATTCAAAGTTTTGTTTTGCTGGCGATCGCATAATTTTAGCTGCATGAAAACTGGCCAACATATCGCTATCAGCATCGGTGGCCGAGCCCCCAAGAGTACACCGATTGTCATCCGGAATTGCAAACTTAGGAAAAATGATGCTTTCATAACATGAAATTTTTTGTACGCGAAATCGTTTGATACATACCACGAAGTTGCTGCTACTGCTTAGGAGTCAAGGTTTGTACGATATAGGCAGATCCACCTTGAGTATTCCTTTGATCTTTATAGGGTCATTTGATAATTTGCTGCTGAATTATTGTTACGGTAATTACTTAGACAGGAATTGGTCAGTAACGCTACATATACTCTGCCCCGCAGTGGCAGTCTCTTTTGGTAAATTTTTCCGGCGATCGCCTTTTATTAACAAATTTAAAACTCAGGCAGCTAATTAAATTTATATCGGTGAAACTCTATGTTCTGTAGCAGGATTGGGAAACCTATTTTTTCAAACAGCGGACGCATCAACCGGGTTTTTAC
Source organism: Microcoleus harperi Pol14_C6 (assembly GCF_036701295.1). Taxonomy (NCBI): domain Bacteria; kingdom Bacillati; phylum Cyanobacteriota; class Cyanophyceae; order Oscillatoriales; family Microcoleaceae; genus Microcoleus; species Microcoleus harperi. The sequence goes on from NZ_JAUBQN010000010.1 coordinate 101,830, forward strand.
ACGAACATACGACAAGTGAGGGCGAGAGATATCGCTTGAAAAACAGGCTTTATTTCCTCATTCGCACGTCCACGACGGTGATTCGCGCGATCGCGCCCCTGCTGGTATCTGAGAAAACTACCATGTCTGAATCCTGACCAAATAGGATATTGTGTCAAGCAATACCTAGAGGACTGTTACCAAAAAATCCCACCTACCGATGGATGTTTATATCTATTCCAGCGATGGAGGACTCAACATTCTCACGGTAAGAATCTCCCTCTTTAATTCAGTATAAAATTTTGCCAAAGGCGATGTCAATCTACTGAATATTGTTCCAAATGTTACCTTTATTCCACCTTAAAATTTGGGTGACATTCGGTTTACCGTACATCCTTGTCTGTTTGAGACTAAATGATGTAATCTTTAACATACGGTGTTGTCTAGCTTGGTGTTTGTCGCGAGAAAAGCTACTATTTCATGAGGTATCTATCTTCAGGATGAAATTGCGCTTCCCTGCAAATTATCCCTCTAGGAACTGTTTCGCGATCGCATCAATCTTTATTATCAATGCAACGACAGTGAAGTTTTGGCAGATAGATATTGGGGTGTTGCGAACAGTCGGTCGGTTGGATTCTATGTAAACACCAGGAAAGCGGTAATTAATATTCACCCGCCCCTCTTTCCTTTTGGGCTCTAACATCAGTGCTGGTAGCAGTGCCGAATGCGATTCCAAGTCTTAAGCGGGACTTAAAAATGAAAATCACCTTTGTTCTTCCTACTCTGTCTCTAACTGGTGGAATACGAGTAATATCTATTTTCGCAGAACTTTTGAGAAAGCGAGGACACTCCGTGTTCGTCATCTCTGTAGCCCCTCCCCAGCCGAGTATGCGCCAGCAAGTCAAGTCGCTGCTGCGGGGAGGGGGTTGGATTTCCCCACCTGAAAACGAACCCTCATTTTTCGATAACTTAGGTGTAGAACACAAAATTACCGATCGCTACCGCCCGGTAGAAGACAAAGATGTACCTGACGCTGACGTAGTAGTTGCAACCTGGTGGGAAACCGCCGAGTGGGTAGCTAAACTATCTCCTAGCAAAGGAGCAAAAGCTTATTTTATCCAGCACCACGAAATTTTTGACTATCTACCTCAAGGAAGAGTAGAAGCAACTTGGATGCTGCCCATGCACAAAATTACGATTTCTGAGTGGTTAGTTGAGCTAGCTAGGACTAAATATGGCGATCGTCAAGTTTCCTTAGCTCCTCCTACCGTGGACACGAAGCAATTTTACGCCTGTCCTCGCAACAAACAATCGGTTCCTACAGTTGGTCTAATGTACTCTACAGTCTACTGGAAAGGAACTGACATCGCCCTCAAAGCTTTTTCCCTAGCCGCCGAAAAGATCCCCAACCTGCGTCTGGTTGCCTTCGGTACAGAGGCCCCATCCCCGGAATTGCCACTACCGGCAAATGCCGAGTATGTAATTCAACCCGACCAAGACAAAATCAAAGACTATTACAGTAAATGCGATGCATGGCTGCTGGCGAGCCGCTCAGAAGGCTTCGGCTTGCCTATTATCGAAGCAATGGCGTGCCGCACTCCCGTCATCAGTACCCCAGCAGGCGCTGCTCCTGAAATTTTGAGCGGGGGTACTGGCATACTTGTAAGACCTGAAGATCCCCAAGAAATGGCAAAAGCCATAGAGTCTATCTGTCAGTTGCGAAATTCCAAGTGGCAAGCCATGTCTGAAGCCGCCTATGCCAAGGTGAACAATTATACGTGGGAAGATGCCACGGATCATTTTGAAGCGGGCTTGAAAGTTGCTATAGACAAATCTAAACAGCGCGACGTTAAGATAGTTTCGTTTTCTCCCTATGGAAAAATTCCGGTTGGCTAACTGCTGCAATTTGAAATTCGGCGCTACCCGCGTTTTCGGCGCCGGATTTCTGGGCAGAAACTCAATATCCTTTGGTGGAGTGCTTCTGCCACAAGTAAAATAAATTGCCCGTGTCCTGTTTTCTACGCAGCAGTCTCGACACGAATTCTGAGCGCAGCGAGGAAGGAATACTGGTTATAAATTGCTCGGCCAAAATCTGAACAAGAGTGCAACGGAGGTTTTAAGGCTGGCTCCGTTACAGTTTAAACTTGTCTAGTCGTCAAACATCTGCCAATTTGTAAATGGGAAAAGTCCCTGACGACAAAGTAAGATCGATCGGCTCGACTATCGAGTTACGATCGCCTCCAGCACAGATCCGCACCCCGCAGAAAAGCCAAACAAAGGCTGGTAAGTGCCAACTTGCTTTAAGGATAAGGAGGAGTTTTAACCAGTATCAATCTTCAGCATCTATTCAGGAAAATTACTTTTGTCCTGCCTATCCTTAGTCTTAAAGGTGGCATCAGGGTGTTATCTATCTACACAAAACTGCTGCAAAAGAGAGGATACAAAATATTTATTGTCTCTATGCCCCTGTCGCAACCGACTTTAATCCAACAATTGCGATCGCTGCTGAGGGGTAGGGGTTGGCAGTCCGCTCCTAAACACAAAAGTTTAACTTTGACAAGGTGGATGTCGAAAGTCGAGTTATCGAAACCAACCGTCCAATTACTGACCTTGACGTACCTGATGCCGATATTGTCATGGCTACTTGGTGGAAAACTGCCGAGTGGGTGGCAAAACTCTCTCCGAGGAAAGGAACGAAAGTATATTTTTTGCTGCAACATTATGAGGCTTTTGACTACGTACCAAAAGGTCGATTAGAGGCAACTTGGCGGCTGCCGATGCACAAAATCGCTGTAGCCCAGTGGCTAGCCGACATAGCTCGGAATGAATACGGCGATTTGTCTGTATCTCTCGTCCCTCCTACGGTGGACACCAAACAGTTTTACAACCCCCTGTCGCGAGGGAAGCAGCCCCGATGCCCAGGCAAGCAATTAGTTCCCACAGTCGAGCTGTACTATACTACAACTCCTTGGAAAGGCTGCGATATTGCGCTAAAACCTTTCTCTATAGCTGCTAAAAAAATTCCTAACCTTCGTTTAGTTGCATTTGGTTCCGGCCACGATAGTTCTCATCCCAATTTGCTGCGTGAGGGTACTGAGTATAATAAAGAACCTACTCAAGACCAACTAACAGATTTTTACAGCAAATGCGATGCTTGGGTGTTTTCCAGCAGATCCGAAGGCTTCGGCTTGCCAATTTTAGAAACTATGGTTTGCGGCACTCCAGTCACTGGCACTCCTGCTGGTGCGGCTCCGGAACTACTTGCTGGCGGGGGTGGCATACTTGTCAAGCCAGAAGATCCAGAGAATATGGCAAAAGCGATCGAACAGATTTGTCAGTTGTCTGATGCCGAATGGCGCGCAATGTCCGAGACTGCTTTGGAAAGGGTGATAAATTATACTTGGGAGGATGCAACTAATCTCTTCGAGGCGGCACTGTACACTGCTTTGGAACGTTAGGTACAATTAACGAACAAGACGTAAAATTGAGGTTGATGTAAAAGATTGGGGTGGGGCGATCGTTTAAACGAGAAATTTTATCGGGCAATTTGAGTTGTCTTTCTATAATTTTACTGCCAAAAAATACCTATGGTTGCATTAATCCCACTTGCTATGTTCGGCTTTATTCCAGTCGTTTTTTACCTGTTTGTGAGGTTTCCGGCTCAACGGGCAGTAATTATAAGTTTTGTGGCAGCGTGGCTTTTTTTACCGCAAGCTTCTTATCCCATCCCCTCATTGCCACCGTATACCAAAATCTCTGCAGCTTGCTACGGCATTTTGCTGGGGACTCTGATCTACGATACTGCGCGCCTCACATCTTTTAAGCCCGGTTGGCTGGACGTGCCAATGGTAATTTACTGTTTGTGTCCAATTGTTTCACAAGTTAGTAATGGCGGCAGCCCGATTTCTCCGACTATCAACCAAATCGTTACTTGGGGTCTGCCTTATTTTTTAGGACGCTTGTATGTGGGCAATTTAGACGGGCTGCGACAATTGGCGATCGGAATTTTTGCAGGTGGGTTAGCCTACATTCCTTTTACTTTAGTTGAAGGAGTTAGGGGCCCAATTCTCCACCAAATGATTTACGGCGTCAATGCCTTTGACGACTGGGGTCAAGCAAGGCGTTTGGGGGGGTGGAGACCAGTAGTGTTTATGCAGCACGGTTTGATGGTGGGCCTGTGGATGATGACAGCCGCCTTAATTGCTGTTTGGCTGTGGCAAACTGGGACGCTTAAAAAGTTTATGGGCCGTAACATCAAGACTTTAGCAATTATATCAACTATCGCTTTTTTCCTGTGCCGTTCAACTGGCGCCTACAGTTTATTTGTAATGGCGTTGCTAGTATTATACTCTGCCAAGTTTTTTCGCACCTCTTTGCCATTGCTATTTATAATTGGATATATAGTGTTTTATCTGTATGTGGCTGCATCGGGTCAATTTTCGAGCAAAGACGTGATTGGATTCATCAATCAAGTATTTGGCGAAGAACGAGCCGCCTCTTTGAAGTTTAGATTTGACAATGAAGAGATCTTGGGGGAAAAGGCGCGGCAAAGATTTATGTTTGGCTGGGGAGATTCGGGCGGAAACCGCGTGTATAACGAATACGGTGATGATATCTCAGTTACCGACAGCTTATGGATTATTGCATTTGGCGTCAACGGTGCAGTCGGTTTAGTTAGTTTATTTTCTTCCATGTTACTTCCTGTTATCGTCTTTGCCGTATTCAAATATCCCGCCAGAACCTGGTCTAATCCTAAAGTAGCACCTGCCGCCACCCTGGGAATAGCCTTAACTATGTACGTGTTTGACTGTGTTTTGAATGCTATGACTAACCCGATTTTTGCGCTGATTGCAGGAGGAATATCAGGTCTGGTCTTAAAAGCTCCAGAAAGTCTTAAGGCCAAGAAAACCAGTTCCCCACCAAAAAGACAGTCGCTGGTTCACCAAAAATCAGGATGATTTTCGGAAATGCGATCGCTGCTTCACTTCAAGCTTGACACTATCTTGCCACTCCTGGAGACAACAACTAAAAAATCTACCACTTTTGGATGAAATCCAGTTCAGAAGTGGCGAGATAATTCTCACTAGGTTAAAATTTTAATCTCATAAACTCTTTTTTACATTCATTTGCAATGCTTCAACAAGTATTAGCACGGGGTGGCTTTTTTCTTGAAACTGTGTAGCGAGTTATAAACTTAAAAATGGGGTTTATACACTTTTTCTAAAACGAGCTGATTCTTTACATAATCTTTAAAAATACTCACTAGACAGGCAGGGTGTAGGAGGATATACTGATAAAAGTATGTTCACTGAAGCACCCAGGTAGTTAAAACACGAAACTGTATTGTGGGTGATAATAGTTTGAGTTGTAGTTTAATATAAAGCGGGAAGGGCATCATAAATGAAAACAGTTAATTTATTGAATGTCTCGATAGATAACTTGTCAATCACAGAGTTGTTTGAAAAACTCGACTGCGAAGGTGGTGTCGTATTTACACCCAATGTAGACCACTTGATTAAGTTGCAGTATGACCGCGACTTCTATGAAGCTTACAATACATCTACTTATAGAGTCTGCGACAGTCAAATATTGATGTATGCCTCCAAGTTTTTGGGTACTCCTCTCAAAGAAAAAATTTCTGGTTCTGATTTGTTCCCTGCATTTTATATGTATCACAAAGATAACGAGAAGATTAAAATATTTTTGCTAGGAGCTGCTGAAGGTATTGCTAGGAAAGCCCAGGAAAAAATTAACCAAAAAATTGGAAGAGAAATAGTAGTTGAAGCACTTTCTCCTTCTTTTGGCTTTGAAAAAAATGAAGAAGAATGTGAAAAAATAATTGACGAGATAAATAAATCAGGAGCTACAGTTCTCGCTATAGGAGTGGGAGCTCCCAAGCAAGAGAAGTGGTTGATTAAATACAAGAGCAAATTAACACACGTCAAAATATTCTTAGCCGTAGGTGCAACCATTGATTTTGAAGCTGGTTGCAAAGCAAGAGCTCCCAAATGGATGAGCGAAGTCGGCATAGAATGGGCGTACCGACTGTTAAGTGAACCGAGAAGGTTGTGGAAAAGATATTTGATTGAAGGTTTGCCTTTTTTCCGATTAATCTTAGAACAAAAATTAGGGTTTTATAAAATGCCTTTCATGGACAGCAAAACCACCAATCTAAAATGGGAAGGTGGCTCCTAAAAATGGCAGCGACAAATCTCTAGCGTAAATTAAGCTGAGTATCGGAGAAAGTGCGTTTGACTTCCAGGCAAGACTGATGCCATCTGTGGATAGTCCGATCGCACTTTCTCTCAAAATAATTCATTTTTGCTTTCAAATCCAGGTAAAATCGGAAAGAAACATTTTGTGGAAAATCCTAATTAGGGATGCAACGGATGAATCTGCCTTCTTTCTTGTGGTTGTGGAAAATAGCGGCTTGGTCAATGGGTGTTTCCCTGTTGGCTTACCTGTTGCTGGCCGTTACTGGAACGTGGATGTTTGCCGCTAGGAGTACCAAACAACCGCGCCCAAAATGGCTGCGTCCCTTTCATTTAGCCACTGGTGCGGGGATGGCAACTTTGGTAATTTTACTGCTGGGAATTGGTGTAGTCGGTACGCTAGGATACTACGGCAATTTGGGTCACTCGGCTCATTTACCGGCGGGGTTAGCTGTTGTCGCTTTGGTGTTGGTTTCTGTTGGAAGCGGGCTGCAAATTGGTCCTAAACATCCTTGGGCCCGTCCCCTCCACATCGGTACTAATTTGGCCTTGTTTGGGGGATTTGTGACTGTGTTGCTCACAGGATGGACGATAGTACAAAAGTATTTGCCGAAAGTTTGAAACCTGTCTATTTGGCCTCAAACTATACCAAATCTGCCAGGGAAACCATATATGTAAGGTGCGCCACAGCGCACCCTAGGTTTAATTTTTTTGCGTGAGTCCGCTTTTTGTGATGAATTCTAAAATATGCTGGGCGGTAGTCTGTGGCTTTTCTAAGTGGGGAACGTGCCCGCAATCGGGTATCCAAATTAGTTGAGAATTGGCGATCGCCCTTGCAAACTTTTCAGCATCCGCCGTCCCCAAAATCCGGTCTTGTTTCCCCCACAAAATCAGCGTCTGTTGCGGAATTTGTGATAATTTTTCCCCAAAACCACCGTAACCGCCGCTTTTGGTAAACGCAATTAAAGCTTGATTCCAGTTGGGCATTTCCAAGTGTAAAGCGGCACAAGTTTGAGCGTCTAGAGAAGCCAAATTTTTATCGAAATAAGCATTGACGCTAATTCGCTGGCGAATTTTGGGATTGCGTAAAAATGAAGTTGCCAGATATCCTAAAGGAGGAATTAAAAACTTTCCCTTATTAGAACTGATGGCAAAACCTGCACTATCTATTAACACTAATTGTTTTACAGCTTCGGGATAATTGAGAGTGAAATCAATTGCTGCTGCACCTCCCATTGAAGCACCGACTAAGATTACAGGCTGCGAAATTAGCGTTTTCCAAAAATAGTAAAGGTGACTTTCAATTGCCCTCGCGCTGAATGCCAAACCTGCCGGCCTTTCTGTAAAGCCAAAACCCAACAAATCAACGGCCCAAGTTTCATTTTTGGCAGCCAGCAGCGGCAACAGGCGGCGGAATTCAAACAAGGAACTGTCGAAGCCATGAATTAGCAAAATTGGTGTGTTGCCGCTGCCTTGGCGCACGTAGGTTGTGGCAATTGGGTCAGAAGATAGGGGAGTTGTAATTGCCTCTCGTTGAATGCTTTGGGCTAAGGCTATTGAGGTAGATTCTGTGAGTTGTGCGATCGATTTTGGGAGAAAACTTGCTGGCATAATTCTTGATAAATTGTGAATCGGTAGGGACGGTGCCACTGTGTTCGCCCTCACATTTAAGTATATATGCTTGCTAGATCGCTATTTTAGGAGTTGGGGCGAGTCATTAAAATTAGATCGATACTCAGTATCCCTCAGCCCAGGCTTAGGTTTGTCGTGCGATCGCCAATATAGCAATTCTCAATTGCCCGCAATACAGTAAGGATACGGCACCGTGCCTACGGAATATGTGTATTGCACTCAACAGGATAAGGTTTACCGCTGCGTGCGTACCCTAAAAAATGCAATAGAGGCGGGTTTTAGCCGAATTTGTCGATCGCAAAAATCCGTCTCAAACTCGCCCCAAATGACAACAGTGAACAATTAACTGACTAATTCTTCGCCCCAACGCCAACATACATAATCGACTGATCCTCATTAATTTTGATTTTAAACAACCCAGACTTTTTGTAATCCATATAGTTAGCTAGATTAGATGTTAGAGTTTGAGATACTTGTTTGAAAATACCCGCCGAAGGAAACACCTGCTTTCCGCGTGTAAAATCTTCCCAAAACCCGTGCATTGCGGCTAACATAGCGCCAATTTCGCCAAACATATCAAAACCTTTAATTTGAATATTGCCAAAACCAATATCCTGCATTACCACAGATAGTTCCTCCGGGGTAATAAATTTTTCCCAATCGTGAACGCCCCGCCTAATCTCCTGCAAAATATTTTCCATCAGCCCAATCATCACAATTTGCGAGGAAAAAGTTCGGTTGATTGTATCAAAAAAGAACAGTCCCCCAGGCTTCAGAATCCTGTGTACCTCAGACACAACTTTTTTGTAATCGGCCACGTGTTCCAAAACATCCACGCAGATGACAACATCAAAGGTATTGTCGTCGTAGGGCATATTTTCGGCAAAACCTTGCCTGTAGTCAATCTCAAAACCGCTGGTAACTGCGTGATTTTGAGCTGCTACAATACATTTTTCCGATCGATCTATTCCAGAAACAATAGCGCCTCTCTCGGCCATAAACTCGCAAGAAAAGCCGCCGCCGCACCCGACATCTAAGGTTTTCAGCCCTTGCCAATTAGTCGCGTGTCTGTCGAAAAACTCAAATCTGGGTTTGTTTAGATGGTATAAAGCATAAATTTTAGCATTTTCGTCCCACCAATTATCGGCATTTTCCTCATAAAATCCTAAATCATTTTTTACTTCTGTTTTCTGCACGATTTTCTCAGTCCTGATTAGTGGAAAATATATATGGCGATTGCACATTTGCGGGATTTTATAGGACGCCAATACACCTAATTTTTGTAAAAAAACCCGAGGTTTCGTGGCAAATTCGCAGGCAGACACCAGGTTCCTGAATCAGCGCGCGTAAGTTCTATTTTATCGTTAGTTGTGAATCTCCCCAGTTTTTTATTATAATAGCTCTGGCACAAATTTCAACAAGATGGATCGCGTTTCTATTATCATCCCAGCCCTTAACGAAGCGACTTGTCTGCAACGCACCCTCCGCCAACTCAGCATTCTTAATCCTCCCGCTTGGGAAGTGTTGGTGGTAGACGGCGGCAGTCAAGACGAAACAGTGACGATCGCACTTTCCGCCGCCACCCGCGTTATTTCTAGCAGTATAGCGGGACGATCCCTGCAAATGAACTTAGGTGCTCAAGTCGCCACCGGTGAAATTCTGTGCTTTCTGCACGCCGATACTTTAGTTCCCGATGACATTGTAGCAGTCATCCATAAAACATTGTCCGATGCCAAAATTGTGGGCGGCGGGTTTATCTCCCTGATGACTGGTTCGCAGCAAACAAGATGGGGTTTTTCCCTCCACAATTACCTGAAAACTTATTACGCGCCGCTGTTATTTCGACCTCATTTATTTGTCCAAGGATTGCGCCTGCTGTTTGGCGACCAAGTTATTTTTTGTCGCCGTACCGATTTTTGGGAATGCGAGGGTTTTGATGCTGCGCTGCCAATTATGGAGGAAGCGGATTTGTGTTTGAAGTTAGTGCGCCGGGGGAAACTTAAGTTAGTCAATCGGGTAGTGGAAAGTAGCGATCGGCGAGTTGCGAATTGGGGCGAATTTAAAGCTATTGCGATCTATCTTTCGATTGGTTTTTTGTGGGGTTTTGGCGTTTCTCCAAGGTATCTCAAGCAGTTTTATGAAGACATCCGCTGAAACACCAAATTTGATTAAACTCCCAAAATGTACTGCCTGTAATTTTTGGGAAAAAGTTTTTCCAACAGGTAAATAATTGCCCAACAACCTAACAAAGTCCCGTAACTAAAAAGCCGAGCTTCAATAGGGGATTTACCGCGTCAATAAACTTATAAAACACTAACAACACATATTTCACTACTGTCGAATCCAGGAGATATATAGAGAATGAATAAGCAGCCAATATTTTGACTAACCCCGATGCTCTACTGGGAAGTGCGATACTCTTAGAAAATGCGAGGATCGATAATACGAACAAAATTGCGTATCCTTGAGCAGATAGTTTAAAAAACGATCCGAGAAACCATGTCTCCGAATTAACTCCACTTATCAGGTAATATTCCCAAATGCTAGCTAGATAAAATGCGAAAAAAAATCTACCTAAATTAGGTAGACTTTTAGAAATGTTCAACAAATGAGTTCACTGTGGGCTAACCGTTGTTGTGATGGATGTGCGACGTAGAAACACTATCCAACTGATCGCGCCCGTTGCGGATCACGCGCAGCATATCGCTCAACTTGTGCTCGATATTATCCAGCACTTGGTCGGCATAATCGTCGGCTCCGTTTTGAATTTCCTCGCATTCAGCCATCGCCCTGACTCTCATCTCTTCCAATTCCTCTTGGGCCTGGTAGCGAATTTGTTCGACTTCCGCCAGCGTGGCCTGCTGAATTGCCTCACAGTCGAGCAAAACTTGCTGCCGCAACTGATCTGCCTCTATCTTCGCCTGCTGCAGCAGGCCCATATCGTTTAAAATTTCTGCTGCTCTCTGTTCTGCTGCTTCTATCACTTCCTGAGCGTAAAGTTCCGCCTCTTGAAGCAAGTCGTCCTTGTGCCGAATGATCGTCTCGGCTTCCTGAAAAGCGATGGGCAAATTTAGCCTCACCAAGTCTAACTGATCGAGCAACTGTTCTTCATCCACCAGAGTGCGTCTGGTCATGGGAATTCGTGGACTGTCGAGAACAATTTCCTCAAGCCGATTCAATTCCCGCTGGATGTCTACTCCTGCGGTTCGGGTGGGGTCTCCGAAGGCGGATGTGTTCTGAGGCGATTCGTTCTCAGTGCCGCGTCCGGTACTGTCGGGTTCGATGCGAGTTGGTTCCTGCTGGCGTAACATTTGTAAATATCTAGGGCGACGTGTTTCGGAACAAGATGATCTACGGAGCCACCAAACTTGGCTATTTCTTTAACTACACTACTACTTAAAAAGCTGTACTCGTTAGAAGTTGCCAAAAAAACTGTTTCAATTTCGCCCAGAAGGGTTTTATTGGTGTGGGCCATCTGGAGTTCCATTTCAAAATCTGTTAGTACCCGGAGCCCCCGCAGCAGCACTTTGGCTTGTCGAATCTTAGCATAGTTTACTGTCAAACCCTCAAAACTGTCTACTTCTACATTTGGCAAGTGTTGGGTAGAGCGCAGGATCTGCTCGATCCGTTCCTCTACGGTGAAGAGAGGGGTTTTGCTGGGGTTTCTGACTACCGTAACAATTACCCGGTCAAACAGTTTAGATCCCCGCTCGATAATGTCTGCGTGACCGAAGGTAATGGGGTCAAAGCTGCCTGGATAGATTGCAATCACGAGTTTGGCTCAACGGAGTGGGGGGAAGTGGGGGAAGGGGAGATTGGGTAGAGTGGGGCAGTGGGAGAGTGGGAGAGTGGCAAAGCCGGAGATGTGGAAAATCTTCCTTCTTCCCTCTTCCTTCTTCCTTCTTGCCTCTACTTTTTCATGGAATGAGCTTTGTAGAAAGTTTCGAGGCTTTGCTTGTCGCCGACAAACCGCCAATGCCAAGGCTCATAACTGACGCCTTGGCGATTGTTTTTGGGGAAGGACATCTCAAAACTGAAGGCCACGGCGTTGGCTTCTAACCACTTGAATGCTTGGGTATTTTCAAAACTGGGGCTGAGGTTGGTATCCGGGGCGCTGCCGTCGCCGATGTCGATCGCGTAACCTGTGTGGTGTTCGCTGTAACCTGGAGGGGCGCTGACTTCGGCTCTCTTGCTGGCGTTTTGCCTGCGTTCGGCTTTCACGTCAAAAAATACGTGCTGTTGGTCTTCCAGGGAGCGAAAGCCGGATATGGGAGCGAAGTAGATGCCTGATGCGGCGGCGGCGTTGGCCATTTCTTGATATTTTGCTGCTGCTGAGGTGCGGAGTTTGACGCTACCGTCGGAGGTGACGCCTACCAAGTCTTTGGCTGGTGCTTCTGGGTACGGCAAGTGTCCCAGGAGGTTGTCTGGGGTTGTGGGGACTTTAGGGGTGCTAGCTGGACTCGCGACAGACGGAGACGCGGAACTTGTCGGCGCTGAGTTTTGTTGAGTTTGCTCTGCCTGACTGGTGGCTGGGAACAAGTTAAAGTTGAGGTGCAGCCAGATGCTGACCCCACAGGCTAGTGCGGCCAACCCTAGCAGTTTCCAAATCAGCCCTTTTTTCTTGGACTGACTCTGCCCTGCTTCTGGGTATGGGTGGTCTCGCACTGCTTCGGGAATTTCGTCGGCGACAAGCTCCGAGGCTTGCGGGGGTTTTCTTGACAGACTAGCGTTATCCAAGCCAGCTCCACTCCTGCACTTCAATAAGGCTCAACGTTAAAAATTGTAGACCGATATGGGCGATCGAACAGCTACAATTGCCGCTGAGAATATATCATCTCTTTCAGACTTCGCCCCGTCCCATCCGCCAACTCTCGCATCTGTTGCTTGGGCCCACAGTCGATCGTCCCTGCGAGGCAGAACTGGTTGGCGCTGGTAGCGCTGGTTTATTTTAAGTGTAATTTGTTACTGTTCCACAAAATCCCAGAATTCTTCGATCGAGACATCAAACGTCCGGGCCAATTTTAGCAGAGCACCGATGTCAGCCATTACCATACCGGGCGATCGGGCATAAGTTTTAACAGTATTGTAGGATACCCCGGAGCGATCGGCTACTTCCTTTAGCGATCGCGGTTCGAGCGCCGTTAAGGTCTAATTAGTAGCTTAAGGCTCGATCACCCCAAATCAAATATTACCAACTTTGGTCAACTCAGCAGCACCAACAGAACCTTCGTCTTCCGCTTTCTCCCCTTCATGAACCGCAACTGTTAACTTCAATCCCAGAGCATTCAGCCAATGGGCTAAAGCATAAATTGTCGCACTTCCTTCTCCCGACAACAAAACATCTAATTTTTCCAAATGCACTTTAGCATCCTCAGCAGACATATTTGGTTCGCCAAGAGCCTCAAATACATTGCTAAGTGCGAGTTCCAGCAAACCAGGTTCAAGCTCTTCGTCTTCCAAATGCGCTGTTAAATAAGCCGCAGCGTGTATTTTATCCTTGAGCGCTTCTATCAGATAGCCCTGGTAACTATCGCTGGTTGGCATTTTCGCGTTCTCCATATTCTTTCCAATACTCATACGCTTTGCGGATATCTTGATTCTTGAGTGCTTTTATCCCCACCGCAGAGAAGAAGAACTATTGTTGACCCCAATTGTCCGAAGTACACGCGATACCCCGGCCCAAAATCAATTTTTAATTCGCAGACTCCTTACCCAACAGACTTGCTGTTTCCTAAATTCCCTAAGCGAACTCGGTCAAGCCTTTGCTCAATTTTAACTACCGCACTCAAATCTCGCAGGGAACTAAGCCACTCTGCGAAAGGATTTCTACCGTCTGAGGTAATATAACGTCTAATTTCCCTCGGTTGTACTTCCATAAAGTCGATCGTACTTGCACCCTCATCTTAATATCGGCGATCGCCCCGTATCCAACCTTCTTCACCTGGGCCAACTCAAGATCACCGATCGAAAAAAACTCTGCCGTCAGGCGGGGTGTAACGCTCCATTTCCCTGGATTGCGCTTCCATAATCTTGATTCTAGCCACGATCGCACTCCAATCTTAAAGCCGCGCCCGATCGGCCCTTGACTCCATGCGCTACAATTATTAAGAAATCTTTAGTTAGATCCGTTTAACGTTCCAGACGCATTATGAGTCTTCCCATTCGCAACGTCGCCATCATTGCTCACGTCGATCACGGCAAAACCACCCTTGTGGACGCTCTCCTCAGACAGTCCGGGATCTTCCGCGAAGGGGAAGAAATCCCAGATTGCGTCATGGACTCCAACGACATCGAGCGCGAACGTGGCATTACCATCCTTTCCAAAAACACCGCCGTCAGGTACGGAGAAACCCTGATCAACATCGTCGATACCCCCGGACACGCGGACTTCGGCGGAGAAGTCGAACGAGTTCTCGGCATGGTTGACGGCTGTCTGCTGATCGTAGACGCCAACGAAGGCCCGATGCCGCAAACCCGCTTCGTGCTCAAAAAAGCCTTAGAAAAAGGACTGCGCCCGATCGTCTTTGTCAATAAGATCGATCGCGAGCGAGCCGACCCCCACAAAGCCGTCGATAAAGTTTTGGATCTGTTCCTCGAACTAGGTGCTGACGACGATCAGTGCGAATTTCCCTATCTCTTCGGTTCCGGCTTAAGCGGTTACGCCAAAAAACACCTCGAAGACGAAGGGGTAGATATGAAGCCCCTCTTTGAAGAAATCCTCGACCACGTACCACCCCCCGTCGGCGACCCCAACAAGCCACTACAACTGCAAGTAACCACCTTAGATTACTCAGAATACGTCGGTCGCATCGTCATCGGCCGCATCCACAACGGCACGATTAGAATCGGTCAACAAGCAGTCTTAATCACCGAAAGCGGCGCGATTGTCAAATCAAAAATTACCAAATTGATGGGCTTTGAAGGCCTGAAGCGGATTGATATCCCAGAATCTTCTGCTGGTAATCTTGTCGCCGTTGCTGGTTTTGCTGATGCGTATATTGGCGAGACAATTACCTGTCCCAACGACCCGCAAGCGCTGCCTTTAATCAAAGTAGACGAACCAACTTTGCAGATGACTTTCTCTGTGAACGATTCGCCGTTCTGCGGTCAAGAAGGTAGTTTGGTAACATCTCGGCAAATTCGCGATCGGCTAATGCGAGAACTCCAAACCAACGTCGCCTTGCGCGTCGAAGAAACCGAATCTCCCGACAAATTCCTCGTATCCGGCCGTGGCGAACTCCACCTCGGAATCCTGATCGAAAATATGCGTCGCGAAGGATACGAATTCCAAGTATCCCAGCCGCAAGTAATCTTCCGCGAAATCGGCGGTCGTCCCTGCGAACCCTTTGAATGTTTGGTGTTAGACGTACCCGAAGAAGCAGTCGGCGGCTGCATCGAACGCCTCGGTCAGCGGAAAGCAGAAATGCAAGATATGCACGTCAGCAGCACGGGCCGCACGCAAGTAGAATTTTCAGTTCCCGCCCGCGGTTTGATCGGGTTCCGAGGCGAGTTTATGCGCTTGACTCGCGGCGCTGGAATTATGAACCACAGCTTCCTCGACTATCGCCCCCTCGGCGGAGAAATTGTCGCCCGTCGCAACGGAGTATTGATTTCCTTTGAAGAAGGAGTTGCAACTACTTATTCACTGAAAAATGCTGAAGACCGCGGCGTATTTTTCATTACCCCTGGAACAAAGGTTTACAGAGGGATGATTATCGGAGAAAACAACCGAGATGATGACATGGAGCTGAATATCTGCAAGTCGAAGCAGTTGACAAACCACCGCGCATCTGGCGGTGAAGAATTGGCGCAATTGCAAGCACCAGTCGATATGAGTTTGGAGCGCGCTTTGGAGTACATCGGCCCGGATGAATTGGTGGAAGTAACACCGAAATCAATTCGCTTGCGGAAGGTTTCTAAGAAGTTGGTAAAACGCTAAAACAAATTGTAGGGTGCGCCGAATAGCACCTTACATTTTATAGGCAAAACATATTGTAGGGTGCGTATTGCGCACCTTATTTTTTATGGCAAAAAACCTGCCCGATCTTAAAAAAATTATATATTATCCAAAGTACATGGCTTTTTTAAGTAATCTTTTGCTGGGAGTCCAATTCTTTCAGCATCTTTATATATCCATAGCAACCCGAAACAATAAGAATGTTTTTTAACCGCAAATAAACGCAGATAAAACACCATCAGCGTCCATCTGTGTTCATCCGCTAATATCTGCGGTTGCAAAATTCCCATCTAACTAATTGGCTATAATCTATATGGTTGATATCAGAATAATTTGCAAATAACTCAGTTGGTTTTACAGAATGGGCTATTTATTTTATTATTGATTTCTATATCATAGTCGGCCTTTTCTGTCAATTGGCAGAGCGGGCTGATGCCGGATCGCGCGATCGACTAATTGCCACAATATGTTTTAATTTATATTTGAGCAAAATCCAAACAAAGCCAGCCATGAGTCCTAAATCAATAGCCGTAATCAACTTCAAAGGCGGTGTCGGAAAGACCACCGTCACTTGGAGTCTGGGAAATATTATATCCCAAGGAACAGACTTAGAAGTCTTGATGTTAGACTTAGATCCGCAAATGTCGCTCACAGAGGCGATCGGACTTAACGAAAATACAGGTCATTTAGATGACAAGTTTGGTAAGTGGTACGAAAAATCTCTCAAGCATAGACTTACAATTTACGACGCTCTAGAAGTCTTTAAAAAAGCCGGACAGAATTTTAAATTTCCAGTTGGTTTCGAGACCATTTATCAGATTGACGAACAGTTGCATTTTGTCCCTTCAGTTGAAGAATTGTATTGGTTAGATATCGATGGATTTGAGGGAAAAAGTGTTAAAGACTTCATCCGCAGATTCATCGGCAAAATCGCCAACTCTCCCAATCTCCCCAAATACGACTTGATGCTTTTTGACTGTTCGCCTTCCTTCAGTCTCCTCACCTACAGCGTACTCTCTTGCTGCGACTTAATATTAATTCCCGTCAATCCCGATTATTTTGGTTCTAGGGGATTGAGTTTAGTTTTAAACTCGCTTCAGAAGCGGATTGAGCCTTATCCGTTTCCCAAGATAGCAGTCTTTATGAATAAAGCTAAAACCTATGGAGGATTGCTGACAAATGAAGTTCAGTTTTACATGAGAGAAGTAAAGAGACTTTGCGATGAGATATCAAAAGATAATAACATAGAAGTTAGATTTTTAGAATCGACTATTCGCGAAAGCGTCGGGCTAAAACGGGCGATTAATGAGGGAGAACTGCCGCGAGAATTAGTTAGAGAATTTGAAAAACTATGGCGCGAGTGTGAGGAGTATCTGAAATGAGTAAAAAAGAAATTTTGGCTGCTTCCGAACAAGAAAGCGGGGGGTTAGTTGAGGAAATTGGCGAACTTAAGGAAATCTTGCGGGACGTTTCTAGAAAATTAACCAGGCTTGAAACTCAAGTCAAGCGGGGAGTGATTTCTGCTGGCTCAAAAAGTTCGGATATTTCCAGTAGTGCTGATGTTAATAAACCTGCTAATTTATCGGCGAGAAATGTTCTAGAAGTTTATGAAGAACTGCGTTTACAAGCTAAGAAGGGTAATGAAGAAGAGGTGAGGCAAAAGTTGTTGGCAATGAGTGCAACTGACTTGAACTTGATGTGTTGCGAGTTAGGGATGCCGCCCAGCAGCAAGAATCCGTCCCGCAAAAAAATGTTCGAGCTAATTATTGGCAGAATTAAACAGAGTTTGAGGCTATCGAGACATATCGACAGACAAACACTTTGAATCGGGCATTGCGAATTGGGCATTGGTAATAGCTTGGAATTAGAATTTGCCATATCCCCGCAGGACTTTAAGAAGTCGGAGATATGAGGACTGAAGACTGTGAAAATTTAAAAGTAAGGAGATGATATTGACAAAATGCTTTTGAATAAATTATTGCGACTTAGTTCGATCGCCCTCATCTCCCTAACACTCTTAATCAGCTTGTTTTTGAGCCTTCACAGCCCTCCCCCAACCGCAACCCAAAAACCAAGGATACTAGCGTTTACCGCCCTCCAGATGCGCGGCAGCGAGCCCAGATCCAATTTATTTGCGGTCAATGCTACCAGTTCCGCTCGCCGCAAACTTACACCTAATATAGATGTTAGCGCTCCCCTAGTGTGGTCGCCCAACGGTCAGCGACTGGCTTTCGTGAGTGGCGATACCGACATTTATACAGTCAATGCTGACGGTTCTCGACTAACTAAACAGTTTGCTGAGGGTGGTTGCAAAGCACCTAATTTTGAAATAGCTTGGTTTTCCAACAGCCAGAAACTTGTTTTTGCCCGTTCATGCGACGGTTTTACCTCTGATGCTCCCGGTAGCCAATCACTTTATATAAGCGACAGTTCTGGCATTAAAGGAACTAAATTAGTTAGGGAATTGGAAGTAGGAGGAGAGCCGCCTCAAACGGAAATTTCATCGGAATTTTACCTTTCTCCGGACGGTCAGCAAGTAGCATTTGTCAAAGATAAAAATATTTACAAAATGAATGCCGACGGTTCGGGAATGACCAAACTAACTAAAAGTCCCGGCGAATATATATCTGGCGGCAGTCAACTTGTTTGGTCGCCAGATCGCACAAAAATTGCTTTCCTGTTCGGCGCTTATCCGAAACAGCAAATTTACACAATTAATGCCGATGGAACCAACCTCAAAAATTTGACTAACAATCCGCAAAATGAGGTTTACAACGTCAAACTATTTTGGTCTCCAGACAGCAGCCGCATTGCTTACTATTATAATAAACCCGGCGATTCAGCAGGTGAACAGCAAGATATCTACCTGCTAGACATTAACCGGGAAACAGCCAAGAACCTCACCCAACAACCCAGAAACTACGATGAACTTTCGTGGTCGCCGGATGGCCAATTTATGGGTTTCGTCGCCGGAGAGTTCAATAATCAAAAACTCTACACAATCAATGCTGACGGGAACCAGCTAAATCAACTAGCTACCCGGCTAAAACCGTCGGGAATTTCCGAATTAGCTTGGTCTAGTGACAGCCAGCAAATCGCTTTTATATTTAACGAAATCCAAGGAGAAAAAAGCAACTTGTATGTAATTAATCGCGATGGTTCGGCCTTGAATAAATTGACAAACGACCAGGATTTGAATGCTAGCCATCCGGTTTGGCAACCGCAATAAAGTTAAGAGCAACAATATGCTGTAGGGGTGGGTTTTAGCACAGATAAACCCATAACGGTGGGCTATCTTTGCACCGCCTTGGAGCGAAAGCTGGTTACTGAACAAGAAAGAATCCACCAAACTCAACACTCAAAACTATTCTCAAATTGGGGAAGATGCAATAATTTTTTTCTCCTTTAATGGCTGGTGAACTTGCAATTCATTTGACTCAACTTCCTGGTGTTTTTCATCCTGCACCTGTTTATCAATTTTGGGCAACTTTAAAATCGCCCCAGCTAAAACCCAATAATACACGGACACTGGATCTACATCCAGCGGATAGTATTGAGTATTGATCGTAATAAATGCAACAAACACCCAAAAACTAGCTCCGTAACTCCGCAAACTTTTGTCCTTGACTGATCTGTAAGCTCTAAAAGTTAGAAAAGCTAAGTGTAAAAGCATGAGCTGAAAACTAATCATTCCCGGATAACCGAGTTCGTATATCAACTTAGGTTGGAAAGTTTCAATTAGCTGCGTGGCACCAAATATTCGCGTTGAATTAGTGGCTCGTCCCACACCTCTACCGAAAGGTCTGTCAATGATAAAATTGTTGCTCTGCTCGAACTGATTAAAGAGAAACTGCTGGGGCGGTGCAGCATTCCAGCGCCTAACAAAACTCTCCCACCGCTGCTCGATAATTCCCGGGTTAATAGCTGCACCGACAAACAGCAGAATCGCCAGTCCGGCACCAATGGGAATAAATCGTTTTAAATTAACTAATTGACCGGTGAGAACTAGCAGGATTGCCGTAGCCAGGGGAACCATAACTAAAGCAGCTCTTTGACCGGAAATAACTGCATTGGCAAATACTAACGCCATGCCAAATAAACCGATAACTCGCCACCAGAATGAAGGGTCGCAAAAGGCAGAGGCAAAGGTTAAAAAAGCATTAGAAATTAAAAACCACGCCCACTGCCAAGGCGCGACAAAAGTTCCCGGCAAGCGGACCATCTTGACTTCTGGACTGAACACCAAAGAACCGCCGACAAAACATCTAGCTTCCAGCGTTGCTTTATATAATTCGGCTCCGGTCATTCCTCTGGTTCCTGCACACTTTCCACTTTGCAGCAACAGGTACTGAATCAAACCGAGAAGGCAGCAAACGATAGCCAAAACGATGTGCATTCGACTAAAAAATACCAAATCCTTCTTAGTGCGGAGCAGATAATAGGTACAAGCAATCAGCGGTATGTAACCTATCAATACTTTTAATCCGAGAATTCCTTGCAGAATTGGTTTGTCGCCCGCCCTAGGGTTGAGCTGCATCTCCCCGTTGACAAAAATTAAAGTCAGCATTGCCATCATCAACAGGATGCTGAAGGTAGAAAGCATTTGTTTGGGAATGAACAGGCGCAACTGTTTCTTTTTGCAGCTTTGAATTAGGGCGATGAGGGCTGGTATGTAGAAAGCATCTTTGGCTACTTGAAATGCAGCATTTCCGCCGCCAATTGCGTAAGTAATTGTACCACTCAAAGGCAGGTAAATTAGAAAAGTCCACAAAGCTTGACGGGGGTATTTGTAGGAAAGCAGCAAGATGGCTGCGGCTGCGCCTCCTGCAATAGCAATCTTAGGGCCGGCTACGAACAACAGGGGGATGCTGAGAGCAACGGTGACTAAGCAGCTTATGGCGATCGCCTGCACCAATTCATTGCGCTTTTCTGAAATTTTGCGTTTTTGTGCAGCTACTTCTTTTTTGCTGAGTGCTGTTGTTTTTTCGCTGGGCTTGTGTTTGGATTTCTTGGATTTGCGCTTGGTTTTCAGCATATAGCAGAAGGAAGAAGGAAGAGGGAAGAAGCAAGAAGGAAGAGGGAAGAGGGAAGAGGAAGAGGGAAGAGGGAAGAGGAAGAGGGAAGAAGGAAGAGGGAAGAAGTAAGAAGGAGGGAAGAAGGAAGAGGGATTTAGTTGCCTAAGAGAGAAAGAAGAAGTAATCGACCCATTATGTTTCTGCAATTAACAAAGTCCTCCCGTGAGGGCAGTTCCTATAATTTTTATAAGGTACTTATGTTGAAGGCGGAAGACACTCTGATGTAGAAGGCTGGAGATGTAGAAGGTAGAAGACAGAAGGAATATAAGCGAAAAGATTTCGGCAGATGTCGTTACTTATTTTTAAAGTCAAGAGCGAGAAAAAGTCTCGGTCGAGATTGTGGGTGTGACGCGGGCACAAATTATACGGGCGACCTTGTAGAATATAACGGCTGCATCTATAATGTACAAAAATGTACAAATCTAGAAAAAATAATTTTAATGTAGCGGTGAATATGAAATTAACAAAATTTGTATCGCTCGGGATTGTCCTATTTTTAGGAGCAAGCGGGAGCATATTATCTAGCAGCAGTAGAGCATTAGGGGCAGAAAAAGTGGTTCTCACCTTGGGCCCGATCAGACAAGCCATCAATGTCAGCGACTTAGAAGACTTTGCTAAAGACGGCACGACCACGCCAACCCTCCAACAAATTATCCGGTTCTCCAAAATGGACGCGCAAATACTGCGGGGGTTCATGGGTTTAGAAATTGGTTTAAAGCCTGCTAATCTGGCGAGGGTAGTTTACAGCACCCCAGGAGAAAAAATCACTGACGACATCGGTCAAGCCATTCGGACTCAGCGCCGCACAGAAAGCGGGAAAGCTTTGCGGGCAGCGGTGATCCTGGCATCGGGGGATGACGGTAAGGTATCGCTGCTGGAAATCCTGAAAAAGTATCCTCTCAACGAGGTTTACGTAGATGTTGCCAGCCTTCGCACCGCTGTTGGGAAAGTTCAGAGTATAGCTGGAACTCTGCGAAGCCTGCTTCAAGATGTGACGAGATCGACAACTCGCACCGAAACTCCGATCGAACCTCGCCGCAGCGTACAGCCAACAACTCCGCCTCCAGCGCCGCGCCGCGCCGCCCCCTTGCCAGCACCCGCACCGCAGCCGGTGACGCCGGTCAGAGGGCTTTGGTAAGAAAATCATAAATGTGTCCTAAAGGCGGGTTGAAACGGCTGTTGTGGCATTCTATTGACACTTTTGAGACCAAACCCGCCCCCGCCCTACCCCTATCCCAACCCCCAAAAGGGTTAGGACTTTTGTGAAAACTCCCAAAGCAATCAATTTTTCTTTAGCAATTTTTTGAGCAACTTAGGAATCTCTGAAGGTCGAGCCGCCACAGGTATGTCCGCCTCTTCAAAGGCAGCCATTTTGTTTGGGGCCGTAACTCCAAAGGCTTTTTGGGCAGCCGCCCGAGAACTGATCAGGATGCCGGCGTGGCCCAAAGACGGCCCCTTGGGAGCGTAGCGGCCGGCCAGATAAGCAACCACGGGTTTGTCGATCGCCGAAGCGATGTAAGAAGCAGCAGCTTGTTCACTCCACCCGCCAACTTCCCCCACCAAAACCATCGCTTCGGTACTGTCGTCTTCGTCCAAAATTTGCAGCCACTGCATAAAAGAAGAACCCACAATCGCATCGCAGCCAATACAAACCGCCATCGACTGTCCCAACCCAGCCTCCGTTAGTTCTAGGGCAACTTCGTAAGTCAAAGTGCTGCTGCGGCTGATCACTCCCACCGGGCCGGGAGTGTAAAATTCCTTGGGGTGAGTTCCCAGCAGCAGTTTGTCGGGTACAATAATCCCCGGACTGTTGGGCCCGATTACCAAAGTTTCGGTGGCTTCTGCTTTTCTGACTAAGTGCACCATATCCAGAGGAGGCACTCCCCCAGTAACGATCGCGATTTGCCGAATTCCTCCGGCGATCGCTTCTAAAGCAGCATCCAGCACCGAGTAAGCGTCTACCAAAATTACCGCAGTGTCAACGTGACCCACTGCCGCCACTGCTTGTTCTACCAAATCAAAAATCGGAATTCCCTCCACTTCCAGCCCCCCCCGACCGGGACTAACACCGGCGACTACATTCGTGCCGTATGCTTTCATCATCAGGGCGGCGCGGGTTGACGCGGGAGATTCTGTAATGCCCTGTACTAGGACTTTGCTTTCAGGAGTTAAATTCATTTTTTCCCACTTGACACTCGATCTGTAAAAAGCAGAAGGCCTTCATCTGTACAGAAATCTCGTTGTTTGCCGATCGACTGCCACTACTTGACGGAGGATACAGAAGCGGCCGCGGCCTCATCCAAAGTGCTAGCTAGCTGCACCGGCAACTGTCCCAAACGCTTTTTAACAGCATCAGCATCGATCTCTACCAGCCGGAGTACAACTTGGATGTGGCGGTTAGCGCGAGCTTTCCGTTCCAAATAGCCGGCTACTGCAGCGATTATTTCCTCGGTCTTGGAGGCGCTGCCCAAAATATTTACAAGTATCACCTTAACGCTTTTATCCTGAGCGACTAACTCCAGACCCAAATCCGCGCGATCGCGCAGCGCATTTGCTGCATCGTAGCGGTCTAGGGAACCAATATTCACAAAATTAGCTGGTTTTCCTCCTTGGTGGGTTACAGCATCTAGAGTTGCCATTGTCAGGCCCACTCCGTTGCACAAAATTGCGATATTCCCGTCTAGTTCGATTAATTGCAGGGATTCGGAATTCGAGATTGGGGATTTAGATTTGGGGTCAAACTCCGGCAACTGCTGAACCTTCGAGTGGGAATGGGAGCGATCGCCAGAGGTATGGGGGCTTCTCCTTTCCCGTGCCAACCCGCTGCTTTGCCTCTTCCCTGAGAGTGTGGCCAAATCTGGATGTCGCCCCAAGGCATCGTCGTTGGCGGTGACTTTACCGTCTAAAGCCATTACCTCTCCCGTAGGACTGATGCCGAGAGGATTTATTTCTACTAAATCTAAATCTTTTTCGACAAACAGCCGGTACATTTTTTCGACAATGGTGCTCACCGATTGAATCAAGTCTCCCTGCAATCCCATTTTCAGCGTGAGACGCCTCGCGTAGAATGGGGAAAATTCTTGATCTACGGCAACTTGCTGCATTTGCTCGATCGACCCTTCGACATCCATACCTCCTTGTCTCGATCCCAGAAGCACCGGGCGGCGGGCTACGGGGTCTAGGAGTACCGCTAAGTACAATTCTTGGTCAGCGTTGTACTTTGCTTCTGCCAGTAGAACTTGGGGATATTCATCCTCGATCGGCAAATTAAAAATTGTTTGAGCGGCAGCTACTGCATCGATCGTATTTTCGACAAACTTGATACCGCCCGCCCTGCCCCGTCCCCCAGCCCGCACTTGCGATTTGAGTACAACTGGGTAGGGAATTTTCAATCCTTTGAGGTCGGCGGGATTGTCAATCCGCTGCGACGGCAAAATCGGAATTGCCATCTGGCGAAATAAAGATTTAGCTTGGTACTCTAACAAATCCATTATCAATTACGGGTGACGGGTAGTTGGCAACAAGCAATTCGTCCTAATTGGCAATTCATAATTAATAGATATTAATTGGTTTTTTGTCAAGTTAAAAGTTAAAAATTTTCGCTTTTATCTTTTAATTTTAGACTTTTGTATTGCCGATTACTTATTCGCTATTACCGCTCGCCGATTACCTATTACCTAAGCTATTTCCAATTGTTTTTTTCTCGGAATTGCCCAATTTTACTCTTAGGATATGGCGGCGAGGTATTTGGCGAGCGTTGGTGTTTTTTTGCCTCGGAAAATCTTTGGACGTTCGGCGATACTGTGCCTAGATATTTCTGCGAATTGTTTACTTGATGCTATTAGCAGCACCTTGATGGACGGTTTTGACCCATTTGAGTCGCTTAGGCCGTACCGCAATCCGAGCCGTCACAGTCCCTACCAGCAGCCAGTGGAACATATACACAGTACCCCGCAGCGTTTGCAGCAAGGTGACAAAAACTCGCCTTACGTCAAATTTGGTATCTTTGCGAGTGCGGCGCAAACCGACGAACATTCCCACTACCGACAATGTAAGGGTCATAAAAGTTATGGGACTGGCGATCGGCATCCGGCGCAGCGCAATTGACATCACAAAGTCGGGTAGCGCTACTGTGGGTAAGAAATATTGAGATACCCAAAATCCAAATAAATCCCAAGTTTTCCCAGTTCCCATGCGGTTCCGCAAAATTAGCCGCCAGTAGTCAAGATAACGCTGATAGCCACCTTCTGCCCAGCGATTGCGCTGGTGCCACAGAGCGCGAGCGTTAGTGACTCCTTCTTCTGACACGGCTGGGAAAGCGAGAAATTCAATGTCCCATCGGTTTAGGTGCAGCCTCACCGTCAAATCTAGGTCGTCGGTAATCGTCTCCTCGTTCCAGCCTCCGCAGCTTTCCAAGGCGGTGCGACGCATGAATTGGCCGTTACCGCGCAATTCTCCAATGCCGCCGATCGCAATCCGCTGCTGCTGGAAAAAACTGTCGAGAGCCATTTCTGCTTCTTGGCCACGAGTCCAAAAATTTACCGCAGCATTGGCGATGGCTTTTCTGACTTGCACAGCCCCTACCTTTTCTCCATGGAACACTGGCAGCACCCGGCGCAGCAAATCTGGCGTTACCGTCGCGTCGGCATCAAATATTCCCACAAATTCCCCGCGAGTCAGCGGTAACACTTGATTCAGGGCTCCCGACTTCCCGCCGCTGGCATTTGCTCCTCTGCGAAATACTTTGAGCTGGGGGTACTTTTTGGTTAGCTGTTCCAATACTAGCGGCGTGGTGTCGCTGCTGTGATCGTCTATCGC
Source organism: Microcoleus harperi Pol14_C6 (assembly GCF_036701295.1). Taxonomy (NCBI): domain Bacteria; kingdom Bacillati; phylum Cyanobacteriota; class Cyanophyceae; order Oscillatoriales; family Microcoleaceae; genus Microcoleus; species Microcoleus harperi. The sequence goes on from NZ_JAUBQN010000010.1 coordinate 127,503, forward strand.
CCAAACTTCGTAGCGGTCGATCGGATAATCTACATTGCAGATGGATTCTACGAATCGGGCAATCACCGCTTCCTCATTTTTCGCTGCCACCAGCAGCGACACATAAGGCCAATCCTCTCGACTTTCATCGGCAAGAGGCGGCAGTGCGGGCTTGGGCGAAGCAAACAAAACTCGAAATGCTTGCATCCACAGCAGTCCCGTCAACCCCCACACTACCCACGCACCCCAAGAAATCAAGTGCAGGGCGATCGTGCCGGCCCAAATCGCAGTCAGCACTGCGGCAGCTTTTCCGCGGCGTCCCCGGTACAGATTTTGAGGAAAAGAAGGAGTTCCCGGCACAGACACCGCAACCGGGAGCTCTGCTTTTGTTTCCGCGTCAAACACCCTGTCGCCAATGTCTGGTATAGCAAATACTTTGCTGAGCTTCGAGTGCGAGGTCAAACTCTTGAGCTCTTCTTGAGCTAAATCAGAGATGTCCAAGTTAAGCTCGCTGCGAGCGTCGTTTTCTGGCCAAGAACTCTCCTGCATAGGTTACTTGATTCAACCACCAATAGTTTTTGATTTTAGATATAAGCATCTACTGTATCAGTTTCTGGACTTTTGTCGAAAGCGGACGGGAGGACAACCAGCGGGTTCGGTGCTTGTACTACCCTGGTAAACGGGTACTGCATCGAGTATTTTGGTTGACTTTTGCTTGCGATCGACTAGGAATATCTGTTAGTTTTTTCTGGGGATCTAAACTATCTGTTAGTAATAATTGTCTGAGGTGGAAATATGTCTATTCCTCAACTCAAGCCAGCCGATGACAAAGAAGTGAAAGTCTACGCGCCTTTCTGTCAAGAGCCCAGGCGCAAGTTTTTACCGCACGCTATTGGCCTCTACAAGCTCAAAAGCTTGGAGGGGGCAAGAAAAATTGACGGTGGGGAGAGCGTGCCGTTTGTCGCTAGTTGGAATATCTCGTCGCTGCCGATCGACTTAACCCGCTGTCGGGTGTTGTTTGACGGCAATGCTGAACTCAGCTACGAAGTGACTATGCAAAGCTCTGAGTTTGTTAGTTGCTTAATTGAGGTACTCCTGACTTTTCAGCGGACTCGTACTGTGGATTTTTCTAAAACGTTTTACCGCAAGCTGATGCGAATGGATGAATAACTTTCACCGCAGCCGCACTCCCGAAAGTCCGCAATTGACAATCAAGCAATTTAATCCGGGGCCCCCGGATTGATTCGCGGATCGAGAAAAAAGCTCCTCGCTCCCGATCGCCAGCCCCCGGATTTATCAGTGGGGTCGCTTTCTTCTATCTAAAATCTAATATCTAAAATCTAAAATCGATTGACGGGCGCTATAGCTGGCGCACCAATAGTGTAACGCCTCGACGGCAACATTACATGATTGGTGCGCCAGCCCTATTTGAGAAGCGGAAATAGTAAGTGAGTTGTTGGATCATTCTCAATAATCGCTTTGGGGGTCAGCACTTATCCCCATTGCTAAGTAAATCTACAGCAGTTTTCAGTTGAGCGTGATACAGATTTCGCGTAGGGACTCAGGCTTTGCGTGACTCCCTACCTATATTTCATCCCATTGAAAACTGTTGTATTTGTTGTGGAACAAGCGCAAAAGCCTATTTCGGACATGGTGCAAGATGTGAGGCAAGACACATTTCCCGCACCAAACTCCGAACTTTTTTCATGTATTAATCTTTGTAACGATCCTCAGCAATATTACTGAGATATGTGAGGATGAGAACTAAATTAGGATGAGTTAATTTCTACGAAAATAGATTAAATAATCCAACCTGTCTTCAGCAAGAATTTTAAGTAATGTTGCGATCGAAGGGATTTAATATAAGTCCTGATTTTTTTGTTCGGGGTGCTCTGAGACAATTTCTTAACCGCAATTGAAAACCTACCAATTTTTGCCAGAGGTATATTATGACTCCGCTCACCCACGAACTCTATATAGATTCTTTAATTAGCGATCGCCCGGTCCAATTTACCATTGAAGACGCAGCAAATGTCGCCGCTGGTAGTGCAAAACCTGCTGATTCTCAGCAGGCGATCGGCTCTTTGGGCACAGAAATTTCAGAGATTGTTTTTATAGACACAGCCGTTGCAGATTACCAAAGCTTAGTTGCCGGAGTCAAACCCGGAATCGCAACAGTTATCCTGGACTCGAAGCAAAACGGTATTGCCCAGATTAGCGAGTATCTAGCCGATTGTCAGGAGGTATCTGCACTGCACATCATCTGCCACGGCAGTCCCGGCAGCTTGCAGTTAGGCACAGCTCAATTGAGCTTAGATACTCTCAACTGCTACGCCAGCCAATTGCAAAAATGGGCAGCATCGCTGAGTGCGAAAGCAGAGATTTTGCTTTACGGTTGCTGTGTTGCAGCAGGCCGCGGCCGAGCATTCGTGGAGCAAATAAACCACCTTACAAAAGCAAAAATCGCAGCTTCTACAACGCTGACAGGCAGTGCAGATTTAGGAGGAGATTGGCTGCTTCAGGCAACCACAGGTGAAATAGCAATAAATCCAGCTATTCAAGCCGAGACGCTGAACAATTATGCCTTTACCTTAGTCGACTTGAATACAGCAGCAGGGGATGCAGGCCTTACAGTCGTCGGAGTAGATGCCTTCGGGTCTTTTGGGTCCAGTGTGAATGGCAGTGGAGGTGCTTCTTATGCGAATTATGACCCCCTCGGTCCCTCAGGACCCGCGAGCACCACTTTTCAGTCTGGGGTAGCCATGAGGGTGGGCGGTACAGGAGGATATACTTTTCTGACTACCGGCTCTATCGGCAATACAGGGGGACTCAATCCAGTCTTTAACCCAAATTCAACCGCAACCACTGCTACAAGCACCTTCAATTTTGGTGGTCTTAATTTTGTACTGACTCAGACGGTTACAGACCTAGTAGTAAATGGGGTAAGGAAAGGGAGTCTTTTAACTCAAACCTACAGGATTACAAACCCTGGAAATACAAGAGTAGACTTTGAGTTAATGCGCTATGTTGACGGCGACTTGCAATTTGATGGCTCTATTGCAGACACTGGCGGTCGTCGTGTTTCAGGTACGGAGGAAATTCTCTTTGAAACTGACAGCGGAGACGATCCTGCACTACCAGTGACCTTTGTGGGGATTACCGGTATAGGGGGGTCAACTGGCTTACCGGGCAGATACGAAATCGAGCAATACCCCCTCTTGCGGGACAAAATTGTTGAGACCGTCGGCGGTGCGCTAGACGACTCAGTATACGGCGACGACCTGGATGCAGATCAATTTGTCGACCCTCTGCCAGTTGGCACAGGCCCCTACGACCTGACCCTTGCCCTGCGAAATAGATTTTCGCTTGAAGGTAATCAGTCTACTAGCTATGCCACAACCACCATATTTGGGACGCTACCGCCAAATGAATTAAATCTCCCCGTCCTCAGCATTTCCCCACTGGGCAGTCCGGCCGAAGCTGGTTCGATTCCAGGCACCTTTAGAATCACCCGCGCCGCCAACAGCAACGGACAGCTCTCTGTCAATTTCAATGTAGCGGGGTCTGCCACCTTCACCACCGACTATACTGCAACGGGTACTAATACCAACTTCACCCCAACTAGCGGCACAGTGATTATTCCCGATGGGCAGACAAGCGTCGATCTGACAATTACTCCCATTGATGACAATATTTTTGACCCCAATGAAAATGTCATATTCACCATCGCTCCGAGCACCAACTACATTATCGGCTCCCCAAATACAGACAGCCTGACGATCGCGGACAATGATACCAGAGGCATTGTTGTCACCTCAGAGCCTACAAACACCGGTCTGGCAGAAGGTGGCAGCCCCAACACTTACAGAGTAGCGCTCAGAAGCCAGCCCACCGAACTGGTAATCTTCACTCTTAAACCAGACACCCAGACAGACTTGGGGGCCGGTGCTGGAAACCCCGTCAGCTTCAACTTTACTCCCAGCAACTGGAACGTCCCTCAAACTATCACTGTCCGAGCAGCTAACGATGCCGTAGCCGAAGGCCCTCACAGCAGCACGATTACCGGCAGTGTCACCAGTGCAGACGCTAACTACGACGGCGCTGTGCCCGTGACGCTGGACGGCACTGCTGTTGCCAATCTGACTTTGCCAATTACCGACAACGACACGCCACAGGTAAAAATTACCGAAACTGGCGGCACCACCAAAATCGGCGAAGGTGGCAACTCGGATAGCTATACCGCGGTATTGACCAGCCAGCCTGTGGCCGATGTTACTGTCACCGCCTCCCCAGACGCCCAAAGCGACGTGGGGGCTGGAGGCGGAAGCCCGATCGCTCTGAAATTTACTCCCGACAACTGGAACGTGCCTCAACTGGTGAATGTGCAAGCCGTGGACGATGCTGTGGCTCAAGGCACGCACCCCAGTACGATCGCCCACCAAGTCACCAGTACAGACGCGAAATACAACCTGATTGCTACTGCCTCGGTTATTCCCCAAATTACCGACAACGATACCGCCGGAGTCACAATTACTCCTACCAGCACGACTGCTGGCGAAGGCGGCGCAACAGGCAGTTACAAGGTAGCGCTAACGAGCAAACCGACTGCGCCTGTTAATGTCAACTTTAATACGGGCATTCAAATCGATTCGATTTCCACATTTACTTTCACCTCAGATAACTGGAACCTACCGCAAATAGTCACGGTGAAAGCTACCGACGACAGTTTAGTCGAAGGACTGCACACGGGTACGATCGACCACAGCATCGCCGCCGGCAGTGCGGCGGAATATCTGCCCGTGACGATCGCGCCGGTAACAGTCAGCATCACCGATAACGATGTCGCTACTCCCAATACGCCCAGCATCACAATTACTCCTGCGAGCACGACTGCTGCCGAAGGCGGCGCGACAGACAGTTACACAGTCTCCCTCAACACTCAACCGACAGCTAACGTTACGGTCAACTTCGCTGCGGGCAGTCAAATAAATGCGATCGCGCCGCTCGTTTTCACTCCGGCTAACTGGGATGTCCCGCAAACAGTAACGGTGACAGCAACCGACGACACTGTTGTCGAAGGAAGCCACAGCGGCACAATTAGCCACAACGTGGCAGCAGGCAGCGCTGCCGAATACTTGCCAGTGGCGATCGCACCAGTTAGCGTCACCATCGCCGACAACGACACAGCTACCTCGACTGCCGGGGTAAAAATTTCTCCGACAACAACTTATGCAGCAGAAGGCGGTGCCAATGGCAGTTACACCGCGGTATTAACCGGGCAGCCTTCCAGCGACGTTAAAGTTAGCTTCGCCACAGACAGTCAAATAGAAGCGATCGCCTCCTTCACCTTCACCTCTGACAACTGGAACGTGCCGCAAACCGCCGCTGTCAAAGCAAACGACGACTCTCTTGTTGAAGGAACGCACCTGAGCACGATCGCCTCCAGCGCTAGCAGCACGGATTTGGCTTACAACAATATCGGCATTTCCAAAGTCGATGTCTTAATTATCGATAACGACTCCCCCGGCATCGCCGTCACTCCTAACAGCACCAATGCAGCAGAAGGAGGTTCAGCAGGCAGCTACAGCATTGTACTGACAAAAGCGCCGACAGCTAACGTTACGGTCAACTTCGCTGCGAGCAGTCAAATAGATGCGATCGCGCCGCTCGTTTTCACTCCGGCTAACTGGAATGCAGCGCAAACTGTCACCGTCAAAGCTACCGACGACAGCATAGTGGAAGGAGGGCACAGTGGCACGATCAATCACAGCGTCGCCCCCGACAGCGCTGCCGAATACTTGCCAGTGGCGATCGCACCAGTTAGCGTCACCATCGCCGACAACGACACAGCTACTACTGCTGCTGCTGGCGTGACTGTTACCCAAACAGGCAGCACCATAGTCGCCGAAGGCGGCGCAACCGACACCTATCAAGTAGCCCTCAACAGCCAGCCAAAAAGCGACGTTAAAGTTAGCTTCGCGACAGACAATCAAATAGAAGCGATCGCCTCATTCACCTTCACCTCTGACAACTGGAACCTGCCTCAAACCCCCACTGTCAAAGCAACCGACGACTCTCTTGTTGAAGGAACGCACCTGAGCACGATCGCAGCCAGCGCTAGCAGCACGGATTTGGCTTACAACAATATCGGCATCCCCAAAGTAGATGTCTTGATTATCGATAACGACTCCCCCGGCATCGCCGTCACTCCTAACAGCACCAATGCAGCAGAAGGCGGTGCAGCAGGCAGCTACAATATTGTCCTTACCAAAGCGCCGACAGCTAACGTTACGGTCAACTTCGCTGCGGGCAGTCAAATAAATGCGATCGCCCCGCTTGTTTTCACTCCGGCTAACTGGGATGTGCCACAAACAGTAACGGTGACAGCAACCGACGACACTGTTGTCGAAGGAAGCCACAGTGGCACAATTAGCCACAACGTGGCAGCAGGAAGCGCTGCCGAATACTTGCCAGTGGCGATCGCACCCGTCAGCGTTACCATCGCCGACAACGACACAGCTACCTCGACTGCAGGGGTAAAAATTTCTCCGACAACAACTTATGCAGCAGAAGGCGGTGCCAATGGCAGTTACACCGCGGTATTAACCGGGCAGCCTTCAAGTGACGTTAAAGTTAGCTTCGCCACAGACAGTCAAATAGAAGCGCTCGCCTCCTTCACCTTCACCTCTGACAACTGGAACGTGCCGCAAATCGCCGCTGTCAAAGCAAACGACGACTCTCTTGTTGAAGGAACGCACCTGAGCACGATCGCCTCCAGCGCTAGCAGCACGGATTTGGCTTACAACAATATCGGCATTTCCAAAGTCGATGTCTTAATTATCGATAACGACTCCCCCGGCATCGCCGTCACTCCTAACAGCACCAATGCAGCAGAAGGAGGTTCAGCAGGCAGCTACAGCATTGTACTGACAAAAGCGCCGACAGCTAACGTTACGGTCAACTTCGCTGCGGGCAGTCAAATAGATGCGATCGCGCCGCTCGTTTTCACTCCGGCTAACTGGAATGCAGCGCAAACTGTCACCGTCAAAGCTACCGACGACAGCATAGTGGAAGGAGGGCACACCGGGTTCATTCTTTCGAGCGTTGCCGCCGACAGTGCTGCCGAATACTTGCCAGTGGCGATCGCACCAGTTAGCGTCACCATCGCCGACAACGACATCGCCCCGCCGACACCGACACCAGTCATCAATTTTTCGCCCACAATTATCGTGCCGACGCCCACACCAGCGCCGACGCCGACACCAGTCATCAATTTTTCGCCCACAATTATCGTGCCGACGCCCACACCAGCGCCGACGCCAGCACCAGTCATCAATTTTTCGCCCACAATTATCGTGCCGACGCCGACGCCCACACCAGCACCAACTCCAGCCCCAACCCCAATCCCCACCCCAATCCCAACCCCAATCCCAACCCCGCTCCCGGAACCAACTCCCGTCCCAACCCCGCAGCAAACTGAAGATGCAGATTGCATTTGCACGCAAATTACCTTACCGGAAATCAGCCCTCTTCACGGTTTCAATCTTGTTCAAAACAACCTGGTTGGTGCGGATACAAACGAGATCCTCGCTGGCACCAGTGGCGGTGACGGCATCAACGGTTTGGCCGGAGACGATGTTCTGATCGGTTTGGCAGGCAACGACAACCTATTTGGCGGATTGATCAGCAACATTCCTGTTGGATTGCAGGTCGATCGCGACTTGCTGTTGGGCGGGCCCGGCGACGACTACCTTAACGGTCAAGCCGGCTACGACACCCTCTTCGGCGGTCAGGGGAACGACGCTGCTTTCGGTGGCAAAGATAACGACCTGATCTGGGGCGGACGGGGTTCTGACACTGTTGTGGGCGAGGAGGGAAACGACAGCCTCTACGGTGGCACCAACAGCGAATCTGACCGCGATAGCGCCGGGAACGACTTGTTATTGGGTGCCAAGGGAAACGACAGCCTTTGCGGTCAGGATGCCTCTGATACCCTTTCTGGCGGTGACGGCAACGATACTGCGCGCGGCGGCAAGGGCAACGATGTAGTTTTTGGCGACTCGGGCAGCGACTTACTGTTCGGCGACCAAGGCAATGACTCTATCTGCGGTGGCGACGGGGATGACACGGTGTATGGGGATATTGGCAGCCCCCTGCCGATCGGCGTTGCTGGCGGTCAAGACCAAGTGTGTGGCGGTGCTGGCAATGACGTGCTGTTCGGCAATGAAGGCAGCGATACCATCAACGGTGATGGTGGCAACGATACGATTTTGGGCGGTAAAGACAGTGACAGTTTGGTCGGCGGTGCTGGCGACGACGTGTTGATTGGCGATGAGGGCAGCGATACTTTGCTAGGCGGCAGCGGAGGCGACTTATTTGTCTTGACACCCGCACAAGGAAGTGATGTCATATCCGACTTCAGGAAAGGGGAAGATTTGGTGAGTTTAGCGGGCGGTTTGACTTTCGCTCAACTGAGCATTAGCCAAAGCAATGGCGCAACCTTAATCAAAATTGCGAATTCTGGCGAACTCTTGGCTGTTCTGAATGGGGTGCAAGCCAGTGCGATCGCGCCGTCCGATTTCGTTCAAATTTTGCGACTCGGTAGCTGAGAGGAAAGCGCTGTAGATCCGCCCAAGGAAAATCAATCTACAGCCCTTGAACTGCGATCGGGCTAGCATCGCAATCAGCCTTTGGGCTGCCGAAATTCGAGCCCACGCCGCCCGACAATTTATTTGTTTAGAAGCTCGAAGCCCGATCCTAAGCAGCTTATTGCTCGCAGTGCCACCGCTCGGTTTGAACGCGGGTGATCGCACTAATAATTAATAACTAATAATACAACCTATCGATTTTCAATTATATGCAAAAATGATCGGGCAAGCACCGGGCTTTATTCCTACAAAAGACCTGTATGATAGCAATCATAAATGAGTCGTATTTTTTTCCCAGCCCAACCCTCCCTTTACGAAGGGGAGGGGGTAAGAAATTGACAAATGATTTAGAATTGCTATATACCAAACAAAAACTTCACCAAGCCCTCTCAATAGGTGTTTCTAGTGAAATCACAACTTATACTGGTTATTTTTATTTTATAAAAGTCGGTATAACTATCTAAATTCAGTAATAAAATAACGGGCTAAAATTTTTACAATCAAAACGGTTTTCAAAGGAAGCAGGGGTGATAAATTATTATCAAAAACGGCGGATAAAACAAACAATTTAAAAACAGCTTTCCCAAAATCAAGTAAAAAGAATGGGAAGAAAAGAGTTGCGAACAGGTGAATATTTTTTTTACTAAAAAAACAATTGGCCCAAAAGCGACAAAATCGAGTATAATAGTATTGCCAAATTGAGTCGCAGTTCACAAATACTGTAGAAAAAACTAAATTTATTGAAATAGACAGGTGCAAATTGAGGATTGAAGGCGTACCCAAATTGACTAAATATTTGCTGATCGGTTCCACAAAAGCTTACAGCGGCAAGTCTGCCATCGCCTTGGGGATGGCACTCGGACTCCGGGAAAAAGGACTGGCCATCGCCTACGGCAAACCTCTGGGAACCTGTTTCAGCTCCGAGGGAGCTGGGATCGAGGACGAAGATGTACGGTTCGCGGTAGAGACGCTGAAGCTCTCAGAAAGTCAGATGCCGTCAACACTGCTGTATTTGGATGAAGAGACGGTTCACAAGCGTTTGCGGAGAGAAGACAAGACAGATTACCGCCAATCTTTAGCGCAATATTTGCAAGCTCCCAGCGGAGACTTGGTGCTGTTAGAAGGCCCAGCTAATTTGGAGGAAGGCAGTCTGTTTGACTTGTCTTTGGCTCAAGTCGCTGAGGCAGTTGATGCCTCTGTGCTGTTGGTAGCCCGCCCGATAGATCTTTATATAGACGATTTGCTGTCGGCTAAACAGCGTTTGGGTTCGCGGTTGCTGGGAGTGGTACTTAATGACGTTCCCTCGGACAAACTCGAATCGGTAACGGCGACTGTGCGGCCTTTTCTGGAGGCTGCGGGTATTCCAGTTTTGGGAATGCTGCCGAGAAGTGCTTTGCTGCGAAGTGTCAGCGTCAAAGAATTGGTGCACCAATTGAAAGCTGACGTGCTGTGCCGTCGAGACCGTTTGGACTTGATGGTGGAAACCTTGACAATTGGCGCGATGAATGTTAGCTCAGCTCTGAAGTATTTCCGCAAAGCGAGAAATATGGCGGTGGTGACGGGGGGCGATCGCACGGACATTCAGCTAGCAGCTCTGGAGAGCTCGACTCAGTGCTTAATTTTGACAGGCCACTTGCCTCCTTCTCCCCTAGTGATTGGCAGGGCAGAAGAAATGGAAATTCCCGTTTTGTCTGTTGATTTGGATACCTTAACCACGGTAGAAATTATCGACAGCACCTTTGGCAGCGTGCGCCTGCACGAACCGATCAAGGTGGAATGCGTTACTCAGCTAATGGCAGAACATTTTGACCTTGATGGCATGATGGCATCCTTGGGCCTGAGCGATCGAGTCCATTAATAACAGAGCCGGAGCTGAGGGAAGAAGGTATTCGGCAGAGAGAACTTTTTGTTTAAATAAATAAAAAGCCAAAATTCTTAAATTCTCAATTTTTCTTGAATTCTACCTTGAGCTCCGGCTGCCGAATGTCTTCAGACATTCTGCCTTCGGGCTTCCTCAAATCTCCAGATCCTCTAGTCTGAACCCGTAAATCAGCAATTCTTAACTTCTTTTTGGCGGCAATGGCTAGTGAGTCTGCTAAAATCCACAACGTAGTTTTATTTAATTTAATAAATTCTTTGAGTCAATCAATTGAGCTACCCAGAGTAGATGATTTTTTACAAGAACTTGCGGCGATCCAGCAAACCAGCTCCAAGCGGATTGCTCTTTTGGGTTCTCGCCACGTTCCTATTACCCACCAGCAGCTAATTGAGATGCTGAGCTACGCCATAGTTCTGGGAGGCAATCAGCTCATCACTTCTGGCGCTACAGGCACCAATTCAGCCGCAATTCGGGGGGCAATGCGAGCAGATCCTAATCTGCTGACGGTGATTTTGCCACAAAGCATGAGTCGCCAGCCTCGGGAGTCTCGCGACCAACTCGAACAAGTGATACATTTGGTAGAAAATCCCAAAAATGATAGCTTGTCTCTCCCGGAAGCAAGCGCCATGTGCAATCAGGAGATTATTTCTCGCTGCCAGCAACTGATATGTTTTGCTTTTCACGAAAGCCACACTTTGCTGAAAACTTGTCAGGATGCGGAGGAACAGCGCAAGGTAGTTACTCTGTTCTATTTTGATTGAACTGCGAGGCGGATGATGCTGTTGGGATTACCTGTGTCGGTTATTCTGCTTGATTGTATTGCTGCTGCTGCTGCGCTGGTTTACGCACCGTTTTTGGTGGTTGCGTTCGCCCGCTTGCAGCTAGGCTATGACCAAGCAGCCCCCCGCGCTATGTTTGATAAGTTGCCGGCTTACGCTCAGCGGGCAACTTGGGCTCACCAAAATTCGTTTGAGACGTTTATGCTGTTTTCAGCGGCGGCTTTGATGGCTTTTGTGACGGGGGTAGATTCGGAACCGGCGGGTTGGGCTGCGATCGCTTTTACGATCGCCCGGTTGTTGTTTTCGGTTTTCTATATTCTGAATGTGCCGCTGGCGCGATCGCTCATGTTTGCGATTAGTTCTTCTTGCACAGCTACTTTATTCTATTTCAGTTTAATGGCTGTTAATGGTTAATTGTTATTAGTCAGTGGTCATTAGTCATTAGTCATTAGTTAAGAGACGCTTAATTAATGACTAATTACCAACTACTAACTACCAATTACCCATTACCAACTACCAATTACCCATTACCAATTACTAATTTATGGCTGCTAGTTATTCCTTTGATATTGTCAGCGAGTTCGATCGGCAAGAATTAGTTAACGCTGTTGACCAAACTGTGCGGGAAATTCAAAGCCGCTACGACTTGAAAGATACCAAAACAACCGTGGAATTGGGCGCTGAATCCATTACTGTCAATACGGACAGCGAATTTACTCTCGATGCCATTCACACTGTTTTGCAAACTAAAGCCGCCAAGCGCAATTTATCTTTGAAAATTTTTGATTACGGCAAAGCTGAACCTGCTAGCGGCAGTCGAGTGCGTCAAGAAATTAAACTTAAAAAAGGTATCAGTCAGGAAATCGCGAAACAGATTACTAAATTGATTCGCGATGAATTTAAGAAGATTCAAGGTTCGATTCAAGGAGATGCAGTGCGGGTTTCTGCTAAAGATAAAGATGATTTGCAGTTGGTGATTCAACGCTTGAAGCAAGAAGATTATCCGGTAGCTTTGCAGTTTACAAATTACAGGTAAATTTTTGAAAGCTAAGTATGGGATTCCCAGTTGTGCGATCGCCTCTTTGAGTGCGATTGAACTTACCTTAAACTTGCTGGGATTCACAAATCTTGCTTTGTTGCAAGCTGATGCTGACTAGATATTTGCACCAAATCAACTTGTTTTACAGCGCCGACCTACTTAAGGCCCCATGAATGGATGATCGGCTTATCTGAAGCTGTGTGAGAAGCAAACACAGAAAAAGCGATCAAAGTAATTGAGGAAATTCCTGAAACTGAACTATTTTTAATCAAAAGCCTGACTAAATTAGCACGTCAATTTCAATTTGAGCAAATTCTAGATTTAATTGAACCTTTAATGGTTCATGATTGATAGTTGAGAGTTTTTGTAAAGCAAGTTGATACCTAAAAAATGCTCGCAAAAAAACAATTATTTAACCTCTTAAATGGTCTCAGTTTAGAAATAAAAAATCCCCACTGGTGGCTTCAAGTTCTGATTATTTCTATTGTTTATCCTTTGATTTGTTGGTTGCTCCCGAATCATGAATGGTCCAGTCTTACGATTATTCCACCATATATTTCACCCGTTTGGCCCGGAACAGGATGGATGTTCGCTACTTTATTGGAGTGGGGTTATTCTCGTTGGTTAGGTATCTTTATGGGTCAATTTATTGCGACCTTAATCATGACCTGGTCGATATCTCCAACTTTATGGGCTATTGTTTTAAATACTATTAGTGTAACAATTTGGAATTTATTGACAGTATTTGTGATTCGACGGTTAACTCGCACAAAGTTTCCTTTTAATAAAGTCAATCATGTAGTAATTTTTATCGCCGTTAGTTTTTTGGGAGTTAGTTTACCCAACGCTGTGATCGGGACTTGTTCATTCACTTATCAGAAACTTGTCCCCCAGTCTGACTTTCTAAAAACTTTCACGGGTTGGTGGATTGGTGATAGTATAGGTATCTTACTTTTTACACCTTTCTTGTTAATTTGTTGTTTTAAAAAAAATAAATTTTCTGCCCCGCAGTCTTGGCTTAGTGGAGAATTTATGATTATTGCTATTCTTTTGGGAATAGTCATTAAATTTGCCTTATTTGAGAGTCAACCTGTAGAATATTTACTTTTACCCCCTCTGTTATGGTCTGTTTTTCGTTTTAGTCAGAAAGTTACTACTATTTTAGTCACCGCCATTTGTAGTTTGGCTTTTATCACTACGGCTTATAAAATTGGTATTTTTTATAAGGCCGCGTTGGCTAGTAATTCCCTTTTGTTACTACTTTTATTTGTGGGGGTACTTTCCCTTACGACGATGGTGACATCTGCGATTGTTTCGGAAAATCGTCAAGCGGCTTTAAAATTACAACAAGCTAATGCGGAATTAGAAGAAAGAGTGATTCAGCGTACTATGGCTTTGCAGGAAAGTGAGAAGATTTCGCGAGAGTTGGCAGTGAAAGCAGAAACCGCTAATCAAGCCAAAAGTACATTTATTGCCAATATGAGCCACGAATTGCGATCGCCCCTCAATGCTATTCTCGGCTTTTCGCAATTAATGGTACGCGCCACAAATATGCCCCCTGAACAATACGAGAATGCGGGAATTATCTATCGCAGTGGTGATTATCTATTAACGTTAATTAATAATGTACTCGATTTATCAAAAATCGAAGCAGGTAAAACTACCCTTAATCTTACAGACTTTGACCTACATATCTTGCTGAATGATTTAGAAGATATGTTACATCTGCGGGCTAATAATGCCGGATTGAATTTGGTATTCCAGCGAACAGAAAATGTTCCGCGCTATATCTGTACCGATCAAGTAAAACTGCGTCAGGTTTTAATTAATTTACTCAGCAATGCCATCAAATTTACTTCCGAGGGTCAAATCACTTTGAATGTCTTTATGGGAGAACAAGAAACCACAGATGTTTTTAATTTGCATTTCCGTATTCGCGATACAGGGGTGGGTATTGCAGCTGCAGAAGTGCCCAAACTATTTGATGCCTTTAGTCAAGCTCAAGCTGGAAAAGATATGCAGGAAGGAACGGGTTTAGGTTTAGCAATTAGCCGGAAATTTGTGCAATTGATGGGTGGTGATATTTGCGTAGAAAGCGAATTAGGAAAAGGTACAAGTTTCCAATTTTATATTCAGACCAAATTTGGTCACGAAACAAACAGCAAGAGTACAGGAGAATATCCAAGAGTGCTGGGACTGGTGCCCGGTCAACTTAGCTACAAAATTCTCACAGTCGATGATAAATCTATTAATCGACAATTACTAATTAAGTTGTTGAGTCCCTTGGGATTTGAGGTGAAAGAAGCTAGTAACGGACAAGAGGCGATCGCAATTTGGGATGAATGGGAACCGCACCTAATCTGGATGGATATGAGGATGCCAGTTATGGATGGCTACGAAGCGACAAAATACATCAAATCTACCACTAAAGGCAGTGCTACGGCTGTAATCGCGTTAACGGCGAGTGTGTTGGAAGAAGAAAAGGCGATCGTGCTTTCAGCCGGTTGTGATGACTTCCTTCGCAAACCCTTCATTGAACACAGTATTTTTGATGCACTAGCTAAGCATTTAGGAGTCAAATATATCTATGCAGAAACAATATCTCCTGTCTTGGATGATACAGAAAAAATCCCATTGACATCGGAAGATTTAAGCTGTATGACTCAAGAATGGATTAGTCAACTATACGCAGCGGCACTTGAGGCAAATACCAACCTGGTGTTACAAGTTATCGGAGAAATTCCCAAAACAGAAACTCGTTTGATAAAATCCCTGACAAAACTTGCCAGTCAATTTAACTTTGAGCAGATTATTGATTTATTAGAACCCCCGACCGGCAATGAATCTTAATTCTAAAAGCGAAAATAAAGGTAACATTCTATTAGTAGACGATCTTCTAGAAAATCTACAATTACTAAGCGATGCGCTCCTCAAAATCGGCTACACTGTTCGCAGCGTCACCAGCGGGCGGATGGCACTGAAAACCGTGAAGGTAAAGCGACCAGATGTGATACTTTTAGATGTTAAGATGCCTGAAATGGATGGTTATCAAGTCTGTAGAACTCTCAAAGCTGATGCAGATTTCCGCCACATTCCAGTAATTTTCATTAGTGCTTTAGATGATGTCTTCGACAAAGTAACCGCCTTTGATTCAGGGGCTATAGACTACATCACCAAACCATTTCAAATCGAAGAAGTAGTGGCGCGTCTGGAAAATCAGTTAATCATTCAACGGCAGCAACAGCTTCTGGAACAAGAAAACATTAAGCGCCGGGAAGCAGAAGAGGTACTTTATGAATCGAGGGCTTTACTTGCTAGTGTTTTGAATAGTTCCCTTGATGGTATTGTGGCAATGCAGGCTGTTCGTCATACCGAAACAGGGGAGATTGAAGATTTTCGGTGTTTAGTCGTCAACCCCGTGATTGCTAGAGCTTTTAAAAGCAGTTGTGAAGAGATAATTGGCAAATTGGTACTAAAAAACTTTTTCAGTAATATTGATCCCGAACTATTTAATCGCTTCGTTAATATTGTCGAGACGGGGGAATCTTTAGAACAGGATTTTTACTATGAATCAGGAAAGTCTTGCTGGTTTTACTTCGTAGCAGTCAAGCTAGGAGATGGTTTTTCTGTTACTATCCGTGATATTACCGCCCGCAAACAAATAGAATTGGCACTCCAAGATGCCAATCAAAAATTAAAAGAACTGGCAAATCTAGATGGTTTGACTCAGGTGGCTAACCGTCGCTGTTTCAACAATCGCCTTCAAAGTGAATGGCAACGCCTAGCGCCAGAAAACCAGCCACTTTCTCTAATTTTATTTGACGTTGATAAATTCAAATCCTACAACGACTACTATGGTCATCTGGCTGGGGATGATTGCTTAATTAGAATAGGGCAAATATTACAAAAAGTAGTCCGTTGTCCCACCGATTTAGCAGCGCGTTACGGTGGAGAAGAATTTGTGTTACTCCTCCCGAATACGGATTTAGAAGGAGGGATTAAGGTGGCACAAAACATTCAGCAAGAACTTCACAATCTCGCGATTCCCCATGCACAGTCTGACGTGAAGGATCTCGTCACAGTGAGTTTGGGTATTTCCTCACTCATACCCACCTTGGAAGTGCAACCAGATACACTGGTAGCCTATGCAGACAAAGCTTTGTACGACGCTAAACAACAGGGGCGCGATCGCTGGAGTACAAATTGTTGAAAAATAGGGGCGTTTTTTTGAGGAAGGGGGAACTATACCGTTAGACAGGACTTTTCGCCAGTTGTAATTCATCGTAGTTTTTTGTTGATAGTCAGAGCGTCAAATTTTGGATAAGTAATACCAATTGGAAATAATCTTGCTACAATTTTCAATCTTATAAAAATTATCTTTCATGCGCCAAGCCCCTCGCCGAACACGGCAATACCGTTTCCCTAGAGAGGCTCGTCTCTAATTGATATGTAGCAATATTTTTCATAATTAGTATAAGCTGTAGCTGGCGTTACAGATTAAGAGTGTAAATCCTAATTAAATATCTAAACCCGTGACTGCTAAATCTGGAGGATGTTCGACAACAAACTGGTAATATAACTCTTGCTTTGCTTGCGGTGGCAGAGACATTATCCATTCTAGCAGTCCCATTTCACCTGCTACTATCTTCGGATTAGTGAGAGTCGATCGCACTTTAATTTGTTCATTACGGCTGACTGGCAATTGCTCTTTTAGTGTCAGGTGTACCTGCACATGATGCAAGTTTGTCACATTTAAGCGATAAGCGTAACTCGTGCGCCTCTGCTGGCCAATAAGTTTTTTATCTACTTGTCTTTCTACTAATTCCCGCTCTATTTTTAGACCTTCATCTATTCCTAAATTCAGTTTATATTCTTGTCCGGGGGAAACATTTTCTAAATGCACACTGCCGACAAAAGTGTTGTCGCGAAAGATATTTGCTTTACCGGGCAGAAGAGTTGCACCTGTCAGCGGATTCACAACAACTGCTTGCAAATAGGCAAAACTGACTAATCGCGGGACGGCTATATATTCTGGTTTAAACGGATAATTTTCGCTAAAAATCGTCACTTTGTGGGGTGTAGCGTCGCTGGGAATCTTGGTATTTCCCCCTACTTGAAATGAGACGGTGCCCCCTTCTTTCGATACTTGTGTGGTCGCGGTTTGAGCTGCTATGAGTTGGGGTGCGGCAGCAGCAGGTGGCCCACTTTCATCTAACTCTAAGTTTGTATAATCTAGTGCTATTTCTGCTTCCGCAGGATGTCGGCTGCGTGTCATCATAAGTTCTCGGGTTTGAGCAGATCTTGGGTAAACAGTATCGATAAACCAGGGTTCGAGTTTTGGTGGCAAAGTTCCCATTCCCGGTTTTGCTGTGGATAAAGTCAGCCCTACTTCCGTCCAATCTTCCCCTGTATTTTGATTGACTTCGGCTAAGTAATTGAGATTAATTTGGTTGTTGGTAGTGTTGACTCGCAAGTCGTAAAGGGGAGTCCAGCGGGCTCCCATGACTACATAGGAAACTTCTAGTTCAAAATTGCCGCTGCCACTGGGTTCTATGGCAACAATGATGTTAAAACTTTGCTGAGAATGGGGAGTTTGTACTTGCCGCAACTGCTGCAGCAAAGCTTCTATTTGCTTGTCTAATTCGCGCTGCTGTTTTTCGTGCTGGGCGATCGCACTTACATATTTTAGGTAATTAGTTCCTAAAAAGTTGAGCAATTCGCCAGTTTCGTTTAAACCTACCTGCTGTTTGGCGATGCTGCTGGAAAAGAAACCGACGCTTTTTTCGCTCAAACCTTCCACAAATTTGAGCTGAATTTTTCGGGCGGTTATTTTGTCGTTAATTCCCCGTCTTTGGGTTTGTAATTCCTGAATTTGTTGCGTTAATTCGGCAGTGCGATCGCCCACAGGTTCGCTGCTAAACACTGTTTCGGTTCGCACTCCCAGCAATCGCACTGCAACTGTACCCGCACCCGTGGCCCTGACTGACTCTGTTTCGAGGGTTGCGGGTACAGAGGCGATCGCCAATTCTCGCTCGTTTCCCGTCAATGCCACCGTGCCGCGCCGCGTCACCAAAGCGCGATCGGTGTAAACTGTAACTTCGGATATGCTAGTATTTAGTGTTTTAATGGTATCAGAATTAAGTATTTCTGAGTCAGTCATTGTTAGTTGCTCCTATTTAATAACCGTTTAGTCGATCCAGGAATTTCAAAAGTTATTTATTGGTCAATTTTCCCGATCGCCCATTCCTCTAGCAAACTCCTCAAGCGCATCCAAATGCGAAGCAAATAAAATGCAGCTTTTCAGCAAAGATAAGTCTAACTCAGGCAGCATTTCGCTGCTAGTAATGCGATCGTAACCTTCCTCTCGCAGATGGTAAAGCTCTAGAGTGCCATCTTCCCAAAACCCGACTCCCGGGATTCCCATCAGTCGGTATTTCTGAAGTTTAATCGGACTACCGCTAGTGATAACAACTCAATAGATAAATCTGGCACATCTTTAATAGTTCCGAAACAATAAGACAAATCTGCCTGATACTCGACTGGCTCTTCGACAATCTGACTATAAGTACCGCTGGGAAAAAATACAACTCTTCTTTGCAGAAAATACTGTCCCATTAGCAAGCCCATCAAACACCTAATCGCTTCATGCAACCTTCCAGTACCAACAATTTCTAAAACTCCTTCACAATAACATAAGCGTACATTCGGCACGTCTTCAAAACCCGCTTGAATTGCCTTGAATTGATGCCAGGTCAAACCGCGCCAAGTGAAACGTTGTTCGACTGCGGGAGAAGTGGTTGGATTGTCTACAGTTTGAAGCATGATTGTTTTATTGATGTTCAAAATGGTAGCGCGCGAGTGGGCGGGTTTACGAGTTTACTAAATCGTTAGTTTTAGACATTGATAATTGATTGGTAAAACCCGCCCCAATGTTTAATTTTAGCTCAGTGGCTGGATTCCTGCCAAATCCAAAATTTGAGGAATTAAATCTTCTCGTTTGACGGCCATCATGTGAACTCCTTGACAAATCTGCCGCGCTAGCTTGACTTGTTCGGCAGCAATTTTTATGCCTTCCTGCAAGGGTTCCGGAGCTTTTGCTAAACGGTCTATCGTCTCTTGCGGAATGTGAACTCCCGGCACATATTTTTTAATAAATTCAGCATTTTTAGCTGATTTAAACAAAAATATTCCTGCTAAAACTGGCTTGTTGCACCCCGCAGCAATGTGGTGCATAAACTTATCTAAAACTTCAAAATCTGTAATTAATTGACTCTGAAAAAACTGTGCTCCTGCCTCTACTTTTTTCTCAAATCGACTTTGCAAACCCGACCAACTTGGGCATTGCGGATCGACTGCCGCACCGACAAATAAATCAGTAACTCCGTCGGTTAAAGGTTTGTCATTCCAGTCTTGGCCGCCGTTCATTTTTTGAATAACTTGCAATAGCCGAACAGATTCCAAATCGAATACACTTTTTGCTTTAGGATGGTCGCCGGCTTTGACGGGATCGCCTGTAAGTGCTAATACATTGCGAATGCCTAAAGCGTGGGCTCCCATGAGATCGGCTTGCAGGCCAATTTGATTGCGATCGCGACAAGCAACTTGACAAATTGGCTCAATTCCGTGCTGCACTAAAATCGCCGAAACTGCTAGCGGACACATTCGCAAAACTGCGCGACTCCCGTCGGTGATATTAATGGCGTGCACTCGGTTTTTGAGGCGTTCAGCCATTTGAATTGTGTGAGTTATGTCGCCACCTTTTGGCGGGGCAACTTCGGCGGTGATTATAAATTCTCCGGGGGTGGTGCAAGCTGTGCGAAAACGGTTCATGATTATTTGTCTGTTATTGGTTATTTGTTATTTGACTGTTGACTGTTGACTGTTGACTGTTAGCAGTTGTTAGTGGGCTGTTGGCAGTTGTCATTCTTAACAAGTAACCAAGAACAACTAACAACTAACAACTAACAACTAAACAGGTAAAGAATAACCGAAAGCTGTCTTCACCTTAGTTAGAGTTTGATTAGCAATAGCTTCTGCTTGTTCTCTTCCGCGACGTAGTACAGACTCTAAATATCCCGGATCGTCCATTATTTCCTTGTATTTATCCTGAATTGGTTTGAGGGCATTAATTGTCGTCTCTGTCAGCAAGGGTTTAAAATCTCCCCAACCCATGTTTTCACACTCCGTTGCTACTTCTTCCTTAGATTTGCCGGAAAGCAGGAGATAAAGTGTCAGCAAATTTCTAGCTTCGGGGCGATCGGGGTCGTCAAAAGTCAAACCCCGCACGGCATCTGTTTTGCAGCGCTTGATTTTTTTTGCGATCGTATCTGGCGAATCCAATAAATTAATTCGACTTTGTTCGGAAGGGTCAGATTTCGACATTTTGCGCGTGCCATCTGTCAAACTCATTACCCTCGCGCCGTCAGTCCGAATTAACGGTTCGGGAAGTTTCAATACTGGCTTTTCGGGTGTGCCGAATTGGTGATTTAATCTGATGACAATATCGCGAGTGAGTTCCAAATGCTGTTTTTGGTCTTCTCCCACTGGCACTTTGTCGGCATCATAAAGCAAAATGTCTGCTGCCATTAACACGGGATAATTTAGCAAACCAGCGTTGACATTTTCACCTTGTTTAACTGCTTTTTCTTTAAACTGAATCATATCTTCGAGCCAGTTAATCGGCGTAATGCAGTTGAGCAGCCATGCTAGTTCTGTGTGCGCCGAGACGTGGGATTGCACGAAAATAGTAGAATATTCTAAATCTATGCCACAAGCTAAATAGAGTGCGGCGATCGTGTAAGTGTCGGAGGCTAGAGTTGCTGGATTGTGCGGTGCGGTAATTGCGTGCAAATCGACTACGCAGAAGTAATTTTCGTACTGACTTTGACCTTCTACCCAGTTGCGAATTGCACCGAGATAATTACCGAGGTGAAGATTGCCTGTTGGCTGAACTCCTGAAAGAACGCGCTGTTTGCCCATGAGGAAAGAATAGAATTGAAGTCACATTTCTATATTGACACGTTATTTTGATTTAAGATACTCTTGGTTGAAACTCAGATCTTGCACCATTGTCAGCAACGGGCTAGAAGCCCGTTCCACTTTTAAGACATCTGTAGAGACATGACCTTGCCGTCTCCTTACTTGTTTAAACATCTGTAGGGAGACGGCAAGGCAGTGTCCTTAGCCGTAGCATTTAAGAAATGGGTTAGAAAGCAATTACCAATCTGTCAGCAACCTTGCTTTGCGTAGAACAAATGTCAGAACTGTTTCTTCGCTGGTAATAATATCGGCTCTGCCTTCCATTCCCGATTGAATCGAATACTGGCGGGGGACATTAGCCTGGGAGTTTCCGAAGAATTGGCCGTTGGCGGATTTGAGTTTTGTTAAATAAGTTTGTTCGGGCTTAATTGCCACTTCGTAATAAGCTGTACCTAAATTATTAGTGGGATTTTGAGGGGCGATCGCATCTGGGGCGATTTCGCTGACAGTTCCTTTTAATGTGCCGTAATCGGGAAAAGGCAAAGCCGAAATCCTGATCTGTACGGGTTGGCCGATTTGGATGCGGGCGATGTCTTGGGATGTCACCTTGGCTTTGACTACCAGGGGTACGTCGCTGGGGACGATTTGGGCGATCGCGCTGCCGGCTTGTACGGTTTGACCAGTATTTCGTACTTCCAGTCTGAGAATTGTACCATCCGTGGGTGTGCGGATCACGCTATTTTCGAGTTTTAAGTCAATTTGATTGAGCTCTTTTTTAGCTTGAATCAATTGTTGTTGAAGGGACGATTGCTTAACGAGCAAAACCCGCCGACTTCGGCCCAGTCTTTCGGCGACATCTGGCAGCGATGTGGCGAATTTTACTAAAGCGGATTCGATTAATTCCTGTTGGGCGGAAGTTTCACTTTGGATGGTTTTAAATTGGGCGCTGGCCAAAATTTGATTTTCTAAGTCGCGCAGTTGCTGGTTGATTTGCTGTGCTGCTGTTTGAGACTGATTAATTATTTCTTGTAACTGCTTTTTTTGAGCGCCCAAACGCGAAGCGTCTACAACTGCGATCGCATCTCCTTCTTTTACTGTCTGATTCTCGCTGACAGCAATGCTTTCGACGGTTCCTTCGGTTGCTGCTTGCACGACGCGCACTTCTCCGGCTGGACGGACGATCGCGTCTGCTTTGACTGTAGCGCTGTATTGGGTGACGCTAGCGAGGGCGATCGCCCCGCCAAACGTCGCCACCATCAAAATGCCCCCCAAAGTCGTCCAGCGGCTGACAGGGGGCAAAAACTGGTCGTTATCAAAGGTTTCAGGGGGTGTGGCTTCGGGAGTGAGAGACATGGCGGCAAGGGGGAGAGGGGAATAGTTGGGAGTTTGGAGTTTTGAGTTGGGAGGGAGAGATCGATCGCTGATTTGTTTTGTCACTTTTACGATCAGCTTTCCGGAAACCAAGTATAGGTTTAGAAGTCTAAATCAAAATTCACAGGGTAAAGGTAAAAATCCGCACAGCTTTGGCGTTCCCACCCACAAACTTGGCCAAATATCAAGACGAGTGAAGCCAGCGGGCTACAGTCAGGAAAATATGGGATTTTTGCTATAAATTTTGGCGCTGTTACCGGGTTTTTACTGTATGCGTAGGTAGTAAGTAAGTACATAGGTATCAATAGGAGTTATTTATGTCAGAAAATCAACAAGGTTCACTCTTCATCGAAGTAACCGATGGAGAATCTGCTACTGTCAACGGTGGCAACATTACCAGCGGTGTTAGCGCTGTTAAAAGCAACAGCGAGACGGATAACAGCAGCAGCTATGGCCTGAATATGCTGTTTTTCCTGCCGCCGCCTAGCCAGCTTTATCTGTACGATCCGAACAGCCATCGCCCTTACAAAACTCTAGTGGTTTAGATAGCTGAGTCAGGTTGTGCGATCGGAATGAATGTAGAAAATCTCTCGGTAATATTCCGGAACTCGCACAGCACTTCAAGAACTATTAGTTAGTAATTACACGAGGCTATATAAAATTTATAAAACTTATAGTTCTCGTTCCCTCTTGTCAAATTAAATGGAGTCAAATCATGCAAGAAACTAAGGAAAACTCACTGTTTGCTGAACTCACCCCTGAAGAATCAGCTAGCGTCAACGGCGGTTACTATTATGCCAATAATCGCTACGACAATGACTGCGATCGCAATCAACGGCGCAGTTGGGTCGTGTACCGCCGGAATTGCGACGGTTCATACAGAAGAGTAGTCCGCTACGCTTACTACTAAAGTTTAGGGCTGTCAATTCAGCTTTCTAACTGTAGATCGAGAAAGCACCCATAATTTTATGGTGCTTTATTTAAGCGAGGCTGTAGAAATTTCAGATCATTTCTCGTTTCTGTTATTTTTTTTCACCTTGAAAGGAGTCAAATCATGCAAGAAACTAAAGAAAATTCACTGTTTGCTGAACTCACTCCTGAAGAATCAGCTAGCGTCAACGGCGGTCACTATTATGCCAATAATCGCTACAACTGTCACCGTCAGCGCCGCCGCAGTTGGGTAGTGTACCGCCGGAATTGCGACGGTTCCTTCAGAAGAGTAGTCCGCTACGCTTACTACTAAAGTTTAGGGCTGTCAATTCAGCTCTCTAACTCTTGATTGAGAAGCACCCATAACTTTATGGGTGCTTTTTGCTGATTGGGTAGTTGGTGAGGAGTAGTGTTCATTATGCTCTACTCATTATTCAATTTGCCAAATGTTAAAGAACATTCCTTTTATCGGCAAAATGCCATTATTCGGACAAGTAAACAGGTTTAATAAATATCAGGTTGTTCTCCAGCAGAGCGAAGAAGATTGCGGCGCGGCTTGTCTGGCTTCGATCGCCAAATTTTACGGACAGAATTTTACAATTAGCCGCTTGCGAGAATTTGCCGGTACCGGTCAACAGGGGACGACTTTACTGGGTTTGAAACAGGGGGCTGAGGCGATCGGCTTTAATGCTCGATCGGTGCGAGCAGCCGCTGCAATTTTAGACAAGCTCGATGATGCCCCTCTACCGATGATTATTCACTGGAGCGGCTATCATTGGGTTGTTTTGTACGGAAAACAGGGCAATAAATATGCGATCGCAGATCCCGCCATTGGTCTGCGCTATATTTCCAAAGAAGAACTAGCAGCGGGTTGGACAGATTGGCTGTGCTTGCTAGTAGACCCCGATCCAGAGCGGTTTTTTGCGGAAGCAGAGGGTCAACCGCCCGCAAATTCTTTACAAAAATGGATGCGCCGGGTTGGGATTTACCGCCAGATTTTAATCGAAGCATTATTGCTGAATGTGGTGTTGGGTTTGCTGTCGATTTCGTCGCCTTTTTTAGTTCAACTGCTTACCGACGACATCCTGGTGCGGGGCGACACGCAACTTTTGGCAAGTGTGGCGATCGCAGTTATAGTTATGAATTTTTTTAGCAGCAGTTTAGGATTAGTTGAGTCGAACTTAATTGCTCAATTTTCCCAGCGTTTAGAGTTGGGATTGGTGATGGAGTTTGGGCGCAAATTCCTGCGTTTGCCTTTGAGCTTTTACGAAACCAGACGCAGTGGCGAAATCGTCAGTAGATTACAAGACATCCAAGAAATAAATAAATTAGTTTCTCAAGTTGCCATCAGCTTGCCCAGTCAATTTTTTATAGCTGTAGTTTCTTTTATTTTTATGTTGTTTTACAGCACGCAACTGACGCTTGCAGCAACAGCGATCGCTCTATTAATGACTGCATCTACAGTGGTATTTCTGCCCGTACTGCAACAAAAAACGCGGAATTTATTTGTGCTGGAAGCAGAAACTCAAGGCGTTTTAGTCGAAACTTTTAAAGGCGCGCTGACTGTGAAAACTACTAGCAGCGCCCAGCAACTTTGGGAAGAATTTCAAAGCCGCTTTGGCCGCTTAGCCAATCTCACTTTCCGCACTACGCAAATTGGCATTCTCAACAATATCTTTTCTGGTTTTATTGGTTCAGCCGGCGGCATTACTTTGCTGTGGTTGGGCAGCGGTTTGGTGATTGACAAGGTATTGAGTATCGGTCAGTTGCTCGCGTTTATTAGCATGAATCAAAACGTTACTACTTGGGTGACTTCTTTGGTAGGATTTAGTGATGAAATGACTCGCGTGCAGACAGCAACTCAACGGCTTTCAGAAGTCATTGATGCTGCACCGGAAACTAAGAGCGATACTAATAAACCTGCTGTCACGATTCAAGGGCGAGACGGTATTGTTTGCAAAAATGTTAATTTTCACTACCCCGGTCGGCTTGACTTGCTGGAAAATTTTTCTGTTACGTTTCCTGGGGGTCAAGCAATTGCTTTAATCGGCTATTCCGGCTGCGGAAAAAGTACGCTAGCTAAAGTAATTGCGGGTTTGTATCCGCTGCAATCTGGTAATGTTAGAATTGGCGGTTACAATTTGCAAGATTTGTCTCTCGACAGTCTCAGACAGCAGGTGGTTCTAGTTCCTCAAGAAGCGCATTTTTGGAGCCGTTCGATTATAGATAATTTTCGTTTGGGGAGTCCAGATGTCAGCTTTGAACAGATTGTGAAAGCGTGTAAAATTGCGGGGGCTGACGAATTTATCAGCCAATTGCCTGATAAATATCAAACAGTTTTAGGGGAGTTTGGAGCAAATATTTCTGGCGGACAAAGACAAAGATTGGCGATCGCCCGCGCCATTCTCAACAACCCGCCCGTATTGATTTTAGACGAATCTACCGCAGGGCTTGACCCCGCAAGCGAAGCGGAAGTTTTAGAAAATTTGTTGATGTACCGGCACGGGAAAACGACGATTTTTATCAGTCACAGGCCGCGAGTGATCGATCGCGCCGATTGGATTATCATGTTAGAACGCGGGAGGTTGAAAGTGCAAGGCTCGGCTGCAAAATTGCGATCGATTCCAGGAGACCATTTAGAGTTTTTGCATCCTTGAACGAGTTAATAAAACGACAGGTTGAAATCTGTCGGTGCACAAACAACACCGGGAGCATCCACTTTTGTACCCTACCCCAACCCTCCCCGAACCCGCGGGGAGAAATTAAGAAATTCACAAATGATCCGAGGATTGCTATATCGTTGACGGTTGCATCGGAATTATAAAATCGAGTCAACAGTTAACAGTCAACACTCAACAGTCATTTCGCTCGTGCAACCGGAATTGATATCACTCATGACTAATAACTTCTCTAAGATTCTTGAGCTAAAGTACATCGATCGCACAATCCGAAAAACTCCAAAGTGTGATAATAAATCTTGAAAGAATGAGATTGTTGTAGTTGGCTTTCTAAGTGGTGGACGGGGCATTCGTCGATCGTAATTGACGCGCCACATTCCAGACAAGTTAAGTGATGTTGGTCTTGGTGGGCCGCACCGTAGAGAGATTCGCCACTAGCAAGCGTTCTGACATGAACGAACCCCTCTCGCTTTAAACCGTCGAGGGAACGGTAAACGGTTGCTAAGCCCATGCTTTGGTCGCTGTTACGCAGTTCTAAGTAGATATCTTGCGCTGAGAGCGATCGATTCAAGTGCTTGAGCAAATGTAAAATACGCTCCTGACTGCGGGTGCGGTTGGTTCTCATAATTTTTTTGTGTAATCTGCTAGAGTCAAATCTGTCCCTGTTTCTAGGCTATCTTACTTGGGCGAACCAAATGGCGATCGGCGCGCAGCTCGGTTGTAGAATACAATGGGGCTAACTTTCACATCACCTACCGCAACATTCCCGTGACTCAGAAATATCTTGCCCAAATCTATGTTACCCTCCGCCCTTCTGTTTTAGATCCCGCCGGCACTGCCGTACAGTCTGGTTTGCAACACATGGGATACGACAATGTTGAGCGCGTGCGAATCGGGAAGTACGTTGAATTGACGCTGACTGCTGCTGGTGAGTTGGAGGCCCGCGAACAACTCGATCGCGTTTGCGACCAACTTTTGGCCAATCCTGTGATTGAAAATTATCGCTTTGATTTGACTGAAATTCCTGTTGCTGTGGAGACAGCGACGGCATAAATGCGATCGTCCCTAGCGTGTTTTTAAACCCGGAGATCCCCCCTAACCCCCCTTAATAAGGGGGGGACAAGAGGGTTCTGAAAGTCTTTGTTAAAAAGCGAGGACAAGAGCGTTCAAAGTCTTCGTTAAAAACACAAGAACTATAACTACTCAAAGTCCCCCTTCTTAAGGGGGATTTAGGGGGATCGAGACTGTGATACCAGCGAGAGAAACCTAAGATTTCAGTCTTAAGTTGACACCTCTTCCTTCTTCCTTCTTCCCTCTTCCTTCTTCCTTCTTCCTTCAGCTTATGAAATTTGGAGTTATTGTTTTTCCGGGTTCAAATTGCGATCGCGATGTGGTGTGGGTGACTCAAGGGTTACTCCACCAACCGACGCGGATGATTTGGCACGAAGATACCGATATTTCGGATATTGATATCATTGTAATTCCCGGTGGTTTCAGTTACGGAGATTATTTGCGGTGCGGCGCTATCGCCCGTTTTTCTCCGGCGATGCGGGCTACTGCGGAACACGCGAAAAAAGGAAAGCTTGTATTAGGCATCTGCAACGGTTTTCAGGTGTTGACTGAAGCTGGTTTGTTGCCCGGTGCTCTGGTACGGAATGCGGGATTGAATTTTATTTGCGATCGCGCTTCTTTGAAAGTCGAGCGCGGTAATACTCGTTGGACTGCGGCTTATACTACGGGTGAAATCATCGATTTGCCGATCGCCCACGGCGAAGGAAACTATTATGCTGATGCGGATACATTAGCCGAGTTAGAAGAGCACAAGCAAGTGCTGTTTCGCTACTGTACTCCGGCGGGCAAAATTAGCGATGCTGGCAATCCCAACGGTTCGTTAAATAATATTGCTGGTATTTGCAACCGCCAAGGCAATGTATTAGGAATGATGCCGCATCCTGAGAGGGCTTCCGATCCGATGTTGGGCGAAACTGATGGGGTGAAATTGTTTCAAGGGTTGTTGATGGCAAGTGTTGCTGCTGTTTTGTAGTTGATATTTGTCTCTGATTTTATGAACAGGCAAGATGCCTGTTCCACAATACATCAAGTTTCTTGTGGGGTGGGCATCTTGCCCGCCCAAAACCAACAGGCAAGATGCCTGTTCCACAGTAGATTAAATTGATTGTGGGGTGGGCATCTTGCCCGCCCAAAGAAATACAATTTAGCTGCGGGACAGCTTATCAACTATTTAAAAGAGGAATGTTTATTTTATGCCGCTAATGGACTTAGCTAATTTTAAAACTAGGGTAATTGGATGCAGTGCCGTGATGGCTGTCGGGCAAGTTATTTCAACTGCGATCGCCAATCCGGCAACTCAAGCAGCAGCGGGTATGATGGGCGGCCCGATCGCAGTTGGGGGAGTTTCGATTTTGGCGGCGATTGCTAGTGGTATAGCGGGGAATATCGCGGCTAATGACCTCGGAAATCGGATGACCGAACGGTTGAGCAAAAATCCGAGGATTCTCGATAATCACGATTTGATTAAGGCCACGGGTGAGGCGATCGGCTATATTTTGAGAGAGGTTGCGGAGTCCGATCGCCTCATTGCGATCGCCGAAACCAAAAATTTGCCTTATCCAGAAACAGCACTCAGTCAATTAGCCGATAAAACTCCTGAATACTGGCTGGATATTAACACGAATACAGCCGATTTGTCAAGGGGTTTAAATATTTCCGAAGACCAGTTAACCAAGATTTTTTCTGCGGATGCCGAGGAGTTCGATCGAGTTACCGGATTGACAACGGCAGATTGGGCAACTTTCGTCAACGAATTCGCGGCCAGCGAGGGCAAATCCTTCGATGCGGAAATTGTGGAATTTGTCGCGGACAAACTGTACGCAACTTTCCCGAAAGCGTACCGCGAAGTGCTGAAACTGGATGCGGCGAAGGGAGGAGAAAAGTTTGCCGCGATGCTGTTGAATCTGCACCAAATTGCTTTGACAGAACTGAGAGATTTGGGGCTGCAAAATGGGGAAATTCGGCACAAATTGGAGGCCGTGGCAACTGGGCAGCAGATTTGTCAAGTCATGGTGAAATTGTCAGCGATCGAAGTTGGCATCCGCGACGATTTGGCGCAAATTAAAACATCACTGGAACGGTTCGTTGATACTTCCGCGCCTCAATTGCCGCTTCCCTACGAGTGCGAAACGATTATTCAAGACCGGACTCAAGACTTTACCGGCCGCAGATTTGTGTTTGAAGCACTTATCGAATTTTTGCAGAAAAATCCCAAAGGCTATTTTGTTTTAGAAGCCGATCCGGGTGTCGGGAAAACTTCAATTATGGCGAAGTTAGTGCTGCTGCTGAAGCGGCGCTGTGTTGTCCATTTTAACTCGCAATCTCAAGGCACGGTTAAGGCAAAGCAATTTCTGGAAAATGCCTGCACTCAGTTAATTCAAGCCTTTAAACTGGATTACCCAAAATTACCAGAAAATGCGACTACAGATGGCAATTTTCTCAGTCGATTGTTGGGGGAAGTCAGTGCTAAATTGGGCGGAAAAAAGTTAGTTTTTGTTGTGGATGCCCTCGATGAAGTCGATATAAGCGATCAGGGGCGCGGCAGCAATGTCCTCTATTTGCCTGATGCTTTGCCGGATAATGTTTATTTTATTGTGTCGAAGCGGCCGGAAAGACTGCGTTTGCCAAATCATCAGGTTTTTGATTTGATGCAGTACAGTTCAGAAAGTTTGGCGGATGTCAAGGTTTATATTGACAAACGCACCAGTAACAGCGCATCAATTCAGAGTTGGATTAACCGTCAAAATTTGCAGCGCGAACAGTTTGTGGCGGCAGTGGCGGAAAAAAGCCAGAATAATTTTATGTACCTGCGCTATGTGCTGAATGATATCGATAGCGGCAAGTACAGCGATGTGACTTTGAAAGATTTGCCCAGGGAGTTGGAAGGATATTATGAGAAGCATTGGGCGCGGATGGAAATGGCGGTTGGAGATAAAGAATTGCGCCGCCGGAAGTTGAAGGTGATTTATTTGTTGACTAAAGTTCGCCAGCCAGTTTCCTGCGATATTTTGGCGGATTTTTCTAAGGAAGATGCTCTAGATGTGCAGGAAGTTCTCGATGATTGGGAACAGTTTCTTCGCCGCAACAGCGATACTCCGCCGGATTACAGTATTTATCACGCGAGTTTCCAAAGATTTCTCCACCGTATCGATGTGGTGCAGAAAGCTGGGGTGTCGCTGGAGGATATTGAAACGGCGATTTCTGATAATTTATGGAGGGATTTGTTCCCGAATGGGTAAGTTTAAAGAAAATTTGGGGAAAATGTCGCCGAAAAAGCGGCTTTATGCTTTGGAAACTCTGCCGGGGCACTTGGTTGAGAGTGTTCAAGGGGAACGGCTGCATCAGTTGTTGACGGATTTTGATTTTATTGAGGCGAAGTTGGAGGCGGTGGGGGTTCAAGCATTAATTGAGGATTACGATCTGGCGAGAATTTCTGATGTGTTGTTGTCGGAGGGGCAAACGGAAACGCTGAAGTTGATTCAAGGGGCTATTCGCAAGTCGGCGCACATTTTGGATAGGGATAAAACGCAACTGGTTGAGCATTTGTTGGGGAGATTGCTGGAATTTGAAATACCCCAGATTCAGGGGTTGCTGGATGTGGCGAGGCAGTCGAAAGATAGTCCTTGGCTGCGGCCTTTGAGGGCTAATTTAGAAGGGCCGGGAGAAGGATGTTTGCGAACTCTCAGCGGTCATACTGACGCGGTAACAGCAGTGGCGATCGCACCCGACGGCAAAACAGCAATTTCCGCTGCCGAAGATCGAACCCTGAAAATCTGGGACACAGAAAGTGGCACTCCACTTTTCACCCTCATCGGTCATACTAGCTATGTATATGCAGTGGCGATCGCACCCGACGGCAAAACAGCGATTTCGGCTTCACAGGATAAAACCCTAAAAGTCTGGGATACAGACAGTGGCACTGAACTTAGAACCCTCACGGGTCATACTAGCGGGGTCAGAGCAGTGGCGATCGCACCCGATGGCAAGACAGCGATTTCCGCTTCAGAGGATAACACCCTGAAAATCTGGGATTTGCTTAGCGGCACTGAACTTAGAACCCTCACCGGTCATACTGACGGGGTAAATGCAGTGGCGATCGCACCCGACGGCAAGACAGCGATTTCCGCTTCAGCGGATAAAACCCTGAAAATCTGGGATTTGCTTAGCGGCACTGAACTTAGAACCCTCACCGGTAATACTAGCGGGGTCAGAGCAGTGGCGATCGCACCCGATGGCAAGACAGCGATTTCCGCTTCAGGTTCAGGCGATCGCATCCTGAAAATCTGGGACACCGAGACAGGCATCCTACTTAGAACCCTCACCGATCCTACTAGCGCAGTATATGCAGTGGCGGCGGTATATGCAGTGGCGATCGCACCCGACGGCAAAACAGCGATTTCGGCTTCACAGGATAAAACCCTAAAAGTATGGGACACAGACAACGGCACCCTACTTAGAACCCTCACCGGTCATACTAGCTTCGTAGGTGCAGTGGCGATCGCACCCGACGGCAAAACAGCGATTTCCGGTTCATGGGATGAAACCCTGAAAATCTGGGACACCGAGACAGGGACTGAACTTAGAACCCTCACCGGTCATACTGACGGGGTAAATGCAGTGGCGATCGCACCCGACGGCAAGACAGCGAT
>NZ_JAUBQN010000119.1:0-1016 GCF_036701295.1 Microcoleus harperi Pol14_C6
GTAATTGCTCAACTAGGGGAAAAAAGGGAGCCATGAATAGAGAGGGCTTGTTGAATAGCTTGATAAGCAGTTAAGCCCTGCCTTTTACCAGTATTGACAACTGAACGAACCGCCGCAAATAAATCTCGCCCCCATTCGGAACGAAAGCAATTAGTCACTCGACGAAATATCACGCTCATCCGAATCGCTTGTTCGCTAGAATTATTTGTCGGTGGAATTGCAGCATCTTCCAGAAATAAAAACAAATTATCCATCAGCTCGCCATAGCGTTTTCGCAACCGAACACCATCCGGTTGATATGGCATTAAACTCAAAATTGTGATTAATCTTTCTCGTAAATTACTGCGATATCGCTCCAGTCTTGCCTCGTCGAGCCTGTCGCGTCGTCGATGGATGACAAAAGCTCTTAATAATAACCTCTTCATCGCTGGGGCAAAAATCTTGTCTCCTGCATCAATGGCATATTGACAATCCCGCAGTTGATGGGCACTCACACACCTGCCATTGTGCTGCTGGGTGATTTTTTTGAGCACTAAAAAGGTCTGATACCCACAGTTGCGGGCGATGTTCTCCGAGAACTTCACTAATTACTCCAGCCCCTCGACTGGGACGGATGACATGCAGGCAAATATCTTGGTTCTGAAACACCCATTCCCATTGGTTTTGTCCGTTCACTCTGGCACTGGTTTCATCCGAGCCAATTAATTTTGCCTGCCGCAAACGTTGCAGTATTTGATTTACCTGGTCATCTAAACTGGTTTTGACGGTACTTAAGAGGTTGGCGAGCGCTCCTTCGGATATCTTGAGTCCAAAAACTTCCGCCAAGATTCCCGACAGCCGTTCGTAGCCGATCGCATGAGTGTAGCGCAGATATGTAACTAGGCTTTTAATCTCCCGGCCAAATGGTGAACCCGGTTCCATTCCTGCGGGTACGGGGGCAAGATACTCGGTTTGACAACAGGCGCAGCGACCGCCATAACGTTCGATGCGCGTTACGATCGGGCGAATTGGTGGTA
>NZ_JAUBQN010000086.1:0-5000 GCF_036701295.1 Microcoleus harperi Pol14_C6
TATTCCTCGGACCGCCAGAGCGACGCCTCGATCGAGGATCAGGCGCGGCTCTGCGAGGAGCGAGCGCTGCGGGAGGGGTGCCGGGTGGTGGAGACCTACGCTGACCGTGCGATCTCGGGGGCGTCGATGCTGCGCCCCGGTCTGCAGGCCCTTATGGCCGATGCCCTAACGGGTCGCTTCACAGTGTTGATCACAGAAGCGCTGGATCGGCTCAGCCGGGACCAGGCCGATGTCGCAGCAATCTACAAGCGGCTGACCTTCGCGGGGGTGACGATCCTCACTCTTAGTGAGGGGCGGATTGAGGAACTGCATGTGGGCCTCAAGGGCACGATGAACCAGCTCTTCCTGAAGGACCTTGCGGCAAAGACCCGGCGGGGTTTACGCGGCCGCGTTGAAGCTGGGTTTTCAGGGGGAGGGAACGCCTATGGGTATCGGGTGCTGCGGCGGCTGAAGAGCGATGGCGAACTGGCGACCGGCGAGAGAGAGATCAATGAGCACGAGGCCCGGATCGTGCGGCGCATCTATGAAGCCTTCGCAGCTGGTCAGTCGCCCAAAGCCATCGCGAAGGAACTGAACCGCGACCAGATCCCCGGCCCCCGTGGCATCCTCTGGCGCGACACCGCCATCCGCGGCCATCGCCAGCGCGGCACCGGTATCCTCAACAACGAGCTCTACCTTGGCCGCCTCATCTGGAACCGCCTTCGCTATGTGAAGGACCCCAGTACCGGCAAGCGAGTTTCACGTCAGAACGATGCCTCGGAATGGATCACCACCGACGTGCCTGAACTGCGCATCATCGATGAAGCGCTCTGGCAGAAGGTAAAGACACGACAGGAAGCCCTCGACGCCACGCCCGTCGTGCAAGGCATCAAGGCCTCCCGCTTCTGGGAGCGGCGCCGCGCAGACCATCTGCTCACAGGCCTAGTCCATTGCGACTGCTGTGGCGGCCCCTACGCCGCCGTGGGGCGCGACTACCTCGCCTGCTCCGCCGCCCGCAAGCTTGACACCTGTAGCGCCAAGAAGGGCATTCGCCGCTCCGTGCTGGAAGCGGTGGTTCTGGATCTCTTGAAGACGCGGCTCATGCAGCCCGAGGCGGTGGCACGTTTCGTAAGGGATCATGCGGAGCTGTCCAATTCGCATGGGGCAGAGGCGGCTCAAGCCCGCATCAGGCTGGAAGCGGAGAAGCGGGCGATCAAGCGGAAGCTGGAAGGCCTCTATGACGCGATCGCGGAAGGCCTGCGATCGCCGGGGCTCAAAGAGAAGCTCCTAGAGCTCGAAGGTAGAGTTGAAGCGATTGATGCGGCTCTCACCACCCCTGCCCCGGCACCTGTGCGGTTGAACCCGAACTTGTCCGAGCTCTATCGGCGCAAGGTCACGGAGCTTGCTATCACCTTGGCCGATCCCACGATTTCGCAGCCTGCGCGGGAAGTGATCCGTGGCCTGATCGAGCGTGTGGCGGTGCGGTGGGTGGACGGTCAGGCTGTTGTGGTTCTGGATGGTGCTCTGACTGCGTTGGTTGGCTTGGCTACGAACGCCAAAGGCCCAGCGTCAGCTGGACCTTTTGGTGGTTTGTCTAATAGTTCGGTTAAGGTGGTTGCGGGGGCAGGATTTGAACCTGCGGCCTTCAGGTTATGAGCCTGACGAGCTACCGGGCTGCTCCACCCCGCGTCCGTTGTGGTATCCCGAGGGCTTTATTTTTGCGATCGGGGTTTATTTGCATCGTATTGGAGAGAGGATTGTGTGTTTCTTTCTAGGTTTGGCGGTGACCTACTCTCCCGCGTCTTGAGACGGAGTACCATTGGCGCGACGGCACTTAACGGCCGGGTTCGGGAAGGGACCGGGTGTTTTGCTCGTGCTATGACCACCAAACCGAGGAAGAAACACGCGCGCTTTTGTCTGCGTTTTGGCAGGTTTTGGCGCGCGATCATCAGTGTGTATTGTTCCAAGTCTGTGTTGCTTTTGACTTTTCCAGGCGAGGCTATTGCCTTGCTGTTTCTGGATCAAATCAAGCCTATCGGGCAATTAGTACCAGTCAGCTGAATGCATTGCTGCACTTACACCTCTGGCCTATCGACGTGGTGGTCTTCCACGGCCCTCAAGGGAGACCTTGTTTTGAAGGGGGCTTCCCGCTTAGATGCCTTCAGCGGTTATCCTGTCCGAACATAGCTACCCAGCACTACCGTTGGCACGATAACTGGTCCACCAGTGGTTCGTTCACCCCGGTCCTCTCGTACTAGGGGCAACTCTTCTCAAGTCTCCTACACCCACGGCAGATAGGGACCGAACTGTCTCACGACGTTCTAAACCCAGCTCACGTACCTCTTTAAATGGCGAACAGCCATACCCTTGGGACCTGCTCCAGCCCCAGGATGAGATGAGCCGACATCGAGGTGCCAAACGATGCCGTCGATATGGACTCTTGGGCATCATCAGCCTGTTATCCCCAGAGTACCTTTTATCCGTTGAGCGATGGCCCTCCCACTTGGGACCACCGGATCACTATGGCCGACTTTCGTCTCTGCTCGACTTGTCAGTCTTGCAGTCAGGCTGGCTTCTGCCATTGCACTCAACGACCGATTTCCGACCGGTCTGAGCCAACCTTCGCGCGCCTCCGTTACTGTTTGGGAGGCGACCGCCCCAGTCAAACTCCCCACCATGCAGGGTCCCGGACCCGGATAACGGGCCGCGGTTAGACATCAAGAGTGCGAAGGGTGGTATCTCAAGGGAGGCTCCACGGGAACTAGCGTCCCCGCTTCGATGCCTACCACCTATCCTGCACATCACAATCCTGATGCCAGTGCAAAGCTGGAGTAAAGGTTCATGGGGTCTTTCCGTCTAACCGCGGGAAGTGTGCATCTTGACACACAGTTCAATTTCGCTGAGTCCACGTTAGAGACAGCGGGGAGATCGTTACGCCATTCGTGCAGGTCGGAACTTACCCGACAAGGAATTTCGCTACCTTAGGACCGTTATAGTTACGGCCGCCGTTTACTGGGGCTTCAATTCAGAGCTTGCACCCCTCCTTTTAACCTTCCAGCACCGGGCAGGCGTCAGACCCTATACGTCGCCTTACGGCTTCGCAGAGCCCTGTGTTTTAAGTAAACAGTCGCCACCCCCTAGTTTGTGCCCCCCACACACACTTGCGTGCATATGGGGCCTCCTTCTCGCGAACTTACGGAGGCATTTTGCCGAGTTCCTTTAACGTGGTTCTCTCAAGCGCCTTGGTATTCTCTACCAGTCCACCTGTGTCGGTTTAGGGTACGGTCTGATGGAGGGCTATTTCCAGGAACCTCTAAGCAGCCCACCCAATCCGATAAGGGCAAACTACCTTCGAGATCCGTCACTTCCTCCTGGCCCAGGAATATTAACCTGGTTCCCATCGACTACGCCTTTCGGCCTCGCCTTAGGGGCCGGCTCACCCTGCTCAGATTAGCTTTAAGCAGGAACCCTTGGACTTTCGGCGAGAGGGTCTCTCACCCTCTTTGTCGCTACTCATGTCAACATTCTCGCTTCTGATCTCTCCACCGGTTGCCTCACGGCCCGGCTTCACAGAAAGCTCCGTGCCTCCAATGCCACCCGAAGGAGGCAAGAGAGGCAATGAGCTATATCACAGAACGCTCCGCTACCACGCACATCGCTGTGCATCCTGAGCTTCGGCTCGTGGCTTGAGCCCCGTTACATCTTCGCCGCAGGACAGCTTATCTAGACCAGTGAGCTGTTACGCTATCTTTAAAGGATGGCTGCTTCTAAGCCAACCTCCTGGTTGTTTTGGCCGTCCCACATGCTTTCCCACTTAGCCACGAATTAGGGGCCTTAGCTGCAGGTCAGGGTTGTTTCCCTCTTCACGACGGACGTTAGCACCCGCCGTGTGTCTCCCGGATAGTACTCTTGGGTATTCGGAGTTTACTTAGACTCAGTAAGGCTGTGGGCCCCCATCATCCATGTAGTGCTCTACCCCCCAAGGTATTCGTCCGAGGCGCTACCTAAATAGCTTTCGCGGAGAACCAGCTATCTCCAGATTTGATTGGCCTTTCACCCCTAGCCACAAGTCATCCAGACCCTTTTCAACGGGTGTTGGTTCGGACCTCCAGTACGTGTTACCGTACCTTCATCCTGCTCATGGCTAGATCATCTGGTTTCGGGTCTAATCCAACGAACTCATGCGCCCTTTTAAGACTCGCTTTCGCTGCGCCTACACCTATCGGCTTAAGCTCGCTCGTTAGACTAAGTCGTTGACCCATTATACAAAAGGTACGCCGTCAGGGCTCAAGGCCCCTCCGACTGCTTGTAGGCGTCCGGTTTCAGGTACTGTTTCACTCCCCTCGTCGGGGTGCTTTTCACCTTTCCCTCACGGTACTGGTTCGCTATCGGTCAGCAAGGAGTACTTAGCCTTCGGGGGTGGTCCCCCGATCTTCAGACAGGATTTCACGTGTCCCGCCCTACTTGATATGTCCCATGGAGCTTCCTGTACGGGACTGTCACCCGCTATGGTTGGCCTTTCCAGACCATTCCAGTCACTCTTCAAGGCTCGGCTGGTCCGCGTTCGCTCGCCACTACTAACGGAGTCTCTATTGATTTCCTTTCCTCCGGGTACTTAGATGTTTCAGTTCCCCGGGTTCGCTCTTATTCCCCTATGTATTCAGGGATAAGTACCTGTTTAGCCCTACTGTTGATGTCCCGAAAGACAACAACAATAAAGCTTCAGGTGGGTTCCCCCATTCGGAGATCCATGGATCAAAGCCTATTCCCGGCTCCCCATGGCTTATCGCAGGGTATCACGTCCTTCATCGCCTCTTGCTGCCTAGGCATCCACCAAACGCCCTTTTCGCGCTTGATTTGATCCAGGAAGAGCAAGGCCGCTGGTTCAAAGCAAACCTGCCTTCCTGGGTGTCAAAAGCTTGTATACTTTCCCGTG
This sequence comes from Microcoleus harperi Pol14_C6, assembly GCF_036701295.1. Taxonomy (NCBI): domain Bacteria; kingdom Bacillati; phylum Cyanobacteriota; class Cyanophyceae; order Oscillatoriales; family Microcoleaceae; genus Microcoleus; species Microcoleus harperi. The sequence continues at coordinate 4,916 of NZ_JAUBQN010000086.1, forward strand.
CAACGGTTCCCGAAAGAACCGGTGCGGTTAGTGTACTAGACTTGGAACAATATCGCCTTGGCAGTGCAACCCCTCAAGGCCGCAC
>NZ_JAUBQN010000087.1:0-6906 GCF_036701295.1 Microcoleus harperi Pol14_C6
ATCGGCACTCCGGCATCGACTGCAATTACTCTGCTTTAAGGCTGTTAGTAGGGCGAGGAATCCTTGCTCTACTAATATGTCCCGCAAGTAGGTAAATGCTTTGGTAGTGAAGCACACTAATGGTTTAATATTAAATCAACATAAATTTCCGAAGTAAAAGTATAGAATGTCCTAATTGTCAAAGCTATTTTTTTATTAAAAATGGAAATATTTATTACAGGAAACAGCGATTTAAGTGTAAAAATTTTAGTCGTCAGGAAAATTAAAAATACTCAATATAAGCAGCTTTCACTCCTTTGAAATGGCTTCAACTCCCGCCAAAAGTTTGAGCATACCTGAACAATTTTTAGAGGAGGCACAGTATGGCTCAAATACTGTGCTTGCTGCGTAAGTCCTGAATATTGCTATTTCATTGCTATTTCCTGGCTGCAGCATTGGATCTGGGGTCTAAAGCGTCTCGCAGCCCGTCGCCCAAAAGATTGAAACCCAGAACAGTCAAGGTAATCAGCAAACCGGGAAACAAAATAGTCCAAGGAGAAGAAAGAGCGTATCCGCCCTTAAAAGCATCAGAAAGCATCGTCCCCAACTCAGGAACCGGTGGCTGTGCGCCCAAACCCAAAAAACCCAAACCGGCAGCTTCTAGTGTCGCCGTACCAGTCGAAAGAGTTGCTTGTACAACTAGAGGCGCCAGACTTCCCGGAAAAATGTGGCGAAAAATAATCCGCAAGTCGCTGGCGCCCAAGGCCTTGACAGCCAAAACAAATTCTTGTTCCCGCAGAGACAGCACCATACTGCGAGTTAAGCGGATATAAATCGGAATTTGCACGAGGCTGACAGCGATAATTACACTTTGCAGGCTCGGCCCGGTGACGGTAACAACGCCGATCGCCAGTAAAATCGAAGGAAAAGCTAACAAAATATCCGCCAAAGTGCCGATCGCCATTTCCAGCAACCCCCGAAAATACCCGGCCACCAGCCCCAAAAGCGCTCCCACAATTAAACCCGCACCCACAGAAACCAGGCTGACGACTAAAGAGATCCCCAATCCGTGCCACACCCGCACCAACAAATCTCGCCCCAAACCGTCGGTGCCAAACCAATGTTTAGCGCTAGGAGCCACCAAGCGCGACAAATAATCTCGATCGACCGCCGGATCGTAAGGAGAAAGTAGGGGGGCCAACAGTGCCGAGAGCATCAGCGCTAAAGTCAAAATTAAGCCGATTTTCCCCGAAGTCGATCGCCAAAATCGTTGAAAAGCTGCTTGTGGAAATACTAAGTTTTTATTCAATCTTCGATTTTCCATCGAATGCTGTCACCAAAAAACAGAGGACTTGGGCAACTATTAGGATAAATTAACGATCGCGATCGCAGAAATACGTTAACAAGACTTCTTCCGGGAGACCAAAAACTCGGTGCGTGTATTACCGTCCACATCCAATTGCATTTTTCGCGCCAAATGGCGAATGCCTGAGTCCTTCCTTAAAGACCCTTTAAGATATAGAGAACAAGATAAATCTAAAAGCCAAATGACATCAACCCTACTCAAAACCTCAGCTCGATCGCCCCTCAACGCCCCAACAATCCGCCATTTCCCCAACGGCCTCACCGTTATAGCCGAACACTTGCCGGTCGATGCTGTTAACCTCAGCGTGTGGCTCAATTTAGGCTCAGCCGTCGAACCAGACGACATTAACGGCATGGCTCACTTTTTAGAACACATGATTTTTAAGGGAACTCCCAGCATTCCCAGTGGCGAATTTGAGCGCGCGATCGAGCAGCGCGGCGCTGTCACCAATGCTGCCACCAGCCAAGATTACACTAACTATTACATCACCACAGCCCCTAAAGATTTTGCCGAACTAGCCCCCCTGCAAGTCGATGTGTTGCTCAACGCCAGCATTCCCGACGACGCCTTTGATCGAGAACGGCTGGTAGTCTTAGAAGAAATTAGACGATCGGAAGACAATCCCCGCCGCCGTACCTATCAGCGATCGATGGAATTAGCCTTTGAAGTCCTGCCCTACAAGCGACCGGTACTCGGTCCGACTGCGGTAATCGAACAGTTGACAGCCCAACAAATGCGGGATTTCCACAGCAGCAGATATCAGCCAGGGGCCATGACAGCCGTAGCTGTAGGCAATTTGCCAGTCGAGCAACTAATAGAAATTGTCGCAGACAGTTTTTCAGCAAAAAGTACAGCACAACACAACAAAATAAATGTGCCTGCTGTCGGCAACTTTCACCCAGAATCCCAAATCGCGAACTACGGCCAAGAATCGCCGTTTACAGAAACAGTCCGCCGCGAATTTGTAGACTCTGCCCTTCAGCAAGCCCGACTGATCGTGATGTGGCGAGTGCCTGGTTTCATGGAAATGTCAGAAACTTATGCCCTGGACGTTTTGGCGACAATATTGGGTCACGGCCGCACAACTCGCTTGGTTCAGGATTTGCGCGAAGAAAAAGGGCTAGTTTCGTCAATTTCGGTCAGCAACATGACTCAGCGACTTGGCGGTGTATTCTCGATTTCCGCTCAACTACCAACAGAAAACTTGGCAGCAGTGGAAGCTGCGATCGTCGAACACATCCGCACTCTCCAAACCGAACTGGTGACAGATGCCGAAATTTCCCGCATCCGCACTCAAGTAGCAAATCGGTTTATCTTTGGTAACGAAACTCCGAGCGATCGAGCAAGTTTGTACGGTTACTATCAGTCGATGGTAGGAGATATCGCTCCCGCCCTCAACTATGCCGCCTGTATCCAAGCTCAGACTGCCGAGGATCTCCGAGAAGCCGCCGTCAAATATCTTTCTCCAGACGCGATGGGTGTTGTGGTAATTCGCCCGGACGAAGCATAAATCTGACTTCGCCTCAACAGGGGAATTCTGCCATCCCTCTGGTTTAGAGGCATCCAACGGCATTCGGCATTCGGCAGAAACAATGTCAACGCGCACGAGGGATTTTTAGTCAATAGTGCGTGAAATTCGCTCGGCCCTCGCCTTGAAGGTTTTGTATCAAATAATTAATACGAAGCCTTTAAGGTATGGACGATCGGCAAAATTACCGTAATTTTATGAGACGATAAACTCGGAATTATTGACGAGTCAGCAATTTAGTCTAGGGAAACCGGATTGATCGGCGATCGTAATTCTAAAATCTAAAATCTAAAATCTAAAATCGATGGCTCGGCAAAATTACCGTAATTTTATGAGACGATAAACTGGGAATTATGGACGAGCAAGCAATTTAGTCTAGGGAAACCAGATTTATCGGCGATCGTAATTCTAAAATCTAAAATCTAAAATCTAGAATCTAAAATCGATTGACAGGGGCACGCAAGCATGAAATTACAAAACTTTCTCAACTCAAAAATTAGGTACGATGCCAAAGCAATTGCTGCAGACGACGAACTCAGTGGTCAAATTCAAAGCCGCCTCATTGACCTGGGTTTACTGAAGCCTCCCGTAGACGGAATTTTTGGCCCTCTCTCTACGGCCACCCTCCACCGATTTCAAACTCTGATGAAGTGCGGCGAACCGGGTTTTTTGGGAGCAGTCACAGCCAAAAAGCTGATTGAAACCAAACCAGAGGAGATTCCCACACATCCCCTGATCCTAAAAACGCTCAGAGACACCATTTTAAAATCAAAACCGCTGGCGTCTTCTCAACTTCACGACTCGGAAAAACAAGTAATACCAGCCGGAAAAGAGTTTGAGATTCTGGCTTTTGCTCCGGCTCGCGGTCACATCAGAGTTGCTCTCCGCAACGAGTCTTTCAAAGGTTCAGGAATTTGGTATGTTTTTGGAGCACACGCTCAAATTACTCAAGAGAGCGTTCTGTTTTATCCCAAACCGAATCCCCCAACTGTCAGGCTTGGCATTCCTTATCGATCGCAACTGGATAACTTGAATAATCCTACAGGTTCTTGCAATGTAACTTCATTAGCGATGTGTATGGACTTTTTGAAAGTGCCACGCCGCAAACAAACCGGGCAATATGAAGACGAACTCTACGAATATGCGATCGCCAAAGGTTACAGTCGCTGGGACCCCTACGATTTAGCAAAGATTGTTAGAGATTACGGCGCTCAAGATTTCTTTACCGAGAATGCAACTATTGATGACGTTCAAGATTGGCTAGCCAGCGGAAATCCTGCTGTCATCCACGGATACTTCACGTCTTTCGGTCACATTATAGTTGCATCAGGCTACGACAGCGAGGGATTCTTCGTTCACGATCCCTATGGTGAGTGGTTCCGAAGTGGCTACGATACAAGTATCAGCGGTGCTTATTTGCACTATACTTACCGCTTAATCCGCAGCCTCTGTATGCCTGACGGGAATTTTTGGGTTCATTTTATCTCAAATCATTGTTAAAAGTCATTAGTCATTAGTCATTAGCTAAGAGATAAGTTGCCTCGGCAATTCTTCGGCGATTAAAATCGCTTAATAGTCAAACGAAGTCGGAGCAGAGGGAGACTAAAGAATAAAGAGGCTATTAAAGCTTGATTTGGTATTGGCCATATTTTCTATCACTAATGACTGCTGACTAATGACTAATGATTCTGAATTTTCATGCTCAAATCCAGCCAAGTCGATCGCGTAATCGGAGCACTGGTAGAAATATAGTCAACTCCGGTTTCTGCAACACTCCTAATTGTTTCTAAAGTAACATTGCCGGAAGCTTCAATTTTTACCCGATCGCTCTTTTCGCGAATTATTGCCACAGCCTGCCGCATCAAATCAAAGGACATATTATCTAACATGATAATATCGGCTTTGTGCTGCAAAGCTGTCTCTACTTCGGCGAGAGTTTCGGTTTCGACTTCGATCGTCAGCGGATAGGGGATAGAATTGCGAATTAGGGCGATTGCCTCTGCAATTCCCCCAGCCGCCGCAATGTGATTATCTTTAATCATCACCGCGTCATCTAATCCCATCCGGTGATTGCTAGCACCGCCGACTTGAGTTGCGTATTTTTCCAACAATCTCAATCCCGGCGTTGTCTTGCGCGTATCCACCAATTGCACGGGCAAATCGGCAATTTTGTCAACATATTTCTGAGTTAAAGTAGCGATGCCGCTCAAACGCATTGCCAAGTTTAATGCAACTCTTTCTCCGGTTAGCAGCGCATCGAAATTGCCGGAAATCTCGGCGATTACTTCTCCTTTTTGGCACAGTTTCCCTTCCGGTACTTGGGGGATGAAACGGAGGCTGCTATCTAAAAGTTTAAATGTGCGATCGGCAATTGGCAATCCGGCAATGACTCCAGCTTCTTTGACAATCCATTTAGCCGTACCCTGGATGCTGTTTGCGGGAAATAAGGCCGATGTTGTGCGATCGCCCCTACCGATATCTTCTAGTAGCCAGTTGTGCAATAGGGAGTCTAAAACTATCCAAGGCGGTAATATTGCTGTCATGTTTTTGTCGGTTGTTATATCAAGATCGTATCTACTAGGAACAATAGTCGATCGGGCAATTTTCGGCAAGTTGCAAAATAAGGATGGTGTCAGTGCGATCGGGGGCGATTCCCTTCGGGATAGCTTCGCTTCACGCGATTTGGGTAGAAAGGGAGGGCGATCGCCACACGAGCACTAGATAATGGAGTATTCTGTTGCTGACGTTGGGTGTTGGTGCTACAACGGAGTAGATGCGTATCGATTTGCTCAAACGGCGCAGTTTTGTAGTCAATCACCTGTTGACAAGGTTAGGTGTGAGTCCTTTAATGGGATGGATGAGGCGAAGTTTGATCGCAAAACGTTCAAACGTTATAGTTAGCAATATAGTTAGCAATCAAAATATTTCTGTGGGATATGAGTATTAATCAGAGAGATATCAAGCTTCTGTGGGGTAAGGCTGCAAGCAGATGCGCTTTTCCAGGTTGCATAAGTCAGTTAATTCAAGATAGTGAAGCTACTTCAAGTAGTTTTCCCATTGGTGAGCAGGCACATATCGTAGCGAAAGAAAAAGATGGTCCTCGGGGCAAGAGTCCCTTTACACCTGCCGAAAGAGACTCTTACGCTAATTTAATTCTCCTATGTCCTACTCACCATACAATTATTGACAAAACTCCAGAGGATTACCCAGTTGAGAAGCTACAGGCTTTTAAGACTAATCATGAACTTTGGGTTGAGCAAACACTGGCATGGGATTTAAACCAGAAAGCCAAAGATATTATTTATACAAGCCTGATTGATTCAGCCATTGAATATTGCCATTTGCCTGAATGGAATCAATGGACAGAGAGGGCGCTAGACTCTGAGATTCCCATATGGTCTGTTGAGTTGCCGGATGATTTTCTTAAATTCCGCCAAAAGGTATTCAGCACTGATTTCCCTGGCACTTTAATAGAGTTGGAGAAAGCAGCTAAAACCTTAAGCATATTACTTAATAAGGCTGCCAGGGTTTTTCAGAAACATTCTAAAATTTACAGGTATGATGATGGAACTAGAGTTTGGGAGGGGGTGAAATTTTATAAAATTAACGAATGGAATACACAACGATATGACAAATTAGCACAAGAGTTCGATGATTGGATAGAAGAGTGCCATCAACTTATTATAGCTGCTACAAAAGCGGCAAATTGGTTTAGGGAAGTTGTTAGAAGAGACATTAACCCTATGTTTTTGGCTGCGGAAGGTAAATTTACAGTGACATATCCTTGCTCACAAAATATGGGTTTGTTGCACCCGTATTTACTGCCAGAATATACGCAAGAAGAAAAGGCTAACCTCCCTGACTCTTTATCAGAAGATGAATAGCCTGCGGGGTTACTTGCAGTCGTCGCCTCTAACAAGTCGCTAAAAATAAAAAGTATACACTGTGAGCGCGACTAATATCAGGTTCGGATAATTAGTTATAATTAAGGGCAGCCGATTCACAGGGAGGCCAAACCCCCTATGCCAAAAAA
>NZ_JAUBQN010000011.1:0-137396 GCF_036701295.1 Microcoleus harperi Pol14_C6
TGATTTTAAATCATCCAAATCTTCCTTCAGTCTTGTCTTATGGTACTCTGGCTGCTTAAAAACTGTCCGGAGTATTGATATAACGGAGAATATTTTTAAGTTTTGACTATAAATTTTCAATGGTGGAGAAGTCCGGCGAATATGGCGACAAGTATATTAATTTTGCTTTGTTTTAATTATTTTTTCTACTCCTTGTCCGGTATGAATAGTACAATTATCCATAACTACACAAGCACCTCTCCCTAATTTTTGTACGAGTTATCTATCGGATGATAAAAGCGTCAAATGTACTTGCATCGGTTGTACCGTACCTATTAAATTGAGTAATTCTCTGGCTTAATTGACTGATATAGCTCCAATTAGTGAGACATCTATTCCATGTTTATTCGGTTTTTAGCCCCGGTTATTGAACCTTTTAGATACCGAGCATATAACCTAACTATTGCCAAGTTAACTCCCGATTCATCAATTAATATTAAGTCTTTGAAAAAAACTTCTCTAATTTTTTTTATAAAACTCATATCGCAGGTCCATAACTTTGTCAGTACCTTTATCGGAGGGATTTTTTTTAGTCATGCTTAAGAATTTTGTCATTCTTCCCCTCGTTGCTATTCTGACGATCAAACAAATTTTTGGGTACAGTCAATAATCGAGTTCTTCGACACTGGTATGATTATTTGTTTCAATCAATTCCTATAAAATCAACAGTTGTTCTGCATTCAATTTTTATTTTACTCCGCATCACTCAGTTATAGGATCAATATTTTGGGTCTCACGATAGTGTTTAATAAGCTTTTGGACAAAACTAAGGGCTACACAAAAACTATTAGCTATTGCTCTTTGTGACAACGGTTCATTATGGTAAGTGTCGAGAGTTTTTTCTCTAAAATCAAGAGAATAAATTTTCATTTTTACTAATGTGTGATATTTTCTACAATTATTGATATAGTCATTTCAAATAAATGTGAGACAGAGGTAAGATCATGATAAAATCGATAAAAATAGTTAATTATAAAAAAATGGCTTACAGTCTAGACCTAAGACAAAAAGTAGTCAATCATGTGGAAAATGGAGGGAATATAACGAAAGCTGCCGCCATATTTAAGGTAGGAAGAGCAACAATTTATAGATGCAACCGGTAGGAAAGACCTTCGACCAACTCAGGTCAATCACCGTCAACGAAAGCTAGATTGGGAAGCCCTCAAAAAAGATGTTGAAAAAAATCCGGAAGCAAGATTAGTAGAAAGAGCAAAAACTTTCAGGCGTCAGACCTAGTGCCATCTGCTATGCCTTAAAAAAACTGAAAATTACCAAAAAAAACCTTCGCTATAAAGAAAGGAATAGAGAAGAAAGAATGAAATATTACAGGAATCTGAGAGAATTAATTAAACTTTATGGCAGCCAAAGTCTTGTATTCATTGATGAGTCAGGATTTGAGGAATTTGAAGGTTCTGTCTATGCCCTTTCAAAAAGAGGAAAGAAAGTCTATGGCGAAAGCTTAGGAAAACGGGGGAAAAGAGAAAATTTAGTAGCAGCAAGAAGAAAAGGAAAGAAGGACTTAATTGCACCAATGCTCTTTATGGGTAGTTTAAATGCAGAAGGATTTGAAGGATGGTTATCTTTGTATTTGTTGCCAGATTTAACAAGTCAATCTATATTAATTATGGATAATGCACCCATTCATCGTAAGACGGTCATTAGACTATTGGTTGAGGATGCGGGTCATCAGATAATATTTTTACCAAAATACTCTCCTGACTTAAATGATATTGAGCATGATTTTAGTGCATTAAAGAGAGCTAAAATGTATGCGTCTCCTGGCACATCTCTTGATGAAGTTATTCGTGCTTATTGGGGAGTCTAGTGTCTCATACTTATTTTAAATGACTATAAGTCAAAGTCGGGTTTTTATTGATGAGTCAGGATTTGAAGAGTTTCAAGATTGTGCATTTGGCTGGTCAAAAAGAGGCAAAAAAATCTGGGGCCAAAAGTCAGGAAAACGGGAGAAAAGAGAAAATCTAGTAGCGGTTCGACTGAAAGGAAAAAAGGACTTATTTGCCCCAATGGTTTTTACGGGCAGCCTCAATGCAGAAGGTTTTGAAGGGTGGTTATATTTATATTTATTACCCTCTCTGACGGAGCCATCTATATTAATCATGGATAATGCACCGATTCATCGAAAAACAGCCATCCGAGAACTGGTAGAGGAAACGGAGCATCAAGTTCTTTTTCTCCCAAAATATTCTCGCCTACCTGAACGATATTGAACACGATTTTAGTGCCTTAAAGCGAGCCAGAATGTATGCTCCTCCTGGCACATCTTTAGATGAACTCATCTGTGCCTACTGCGCTCAATAGTGTCTCTTTTTTATTTGAAGTGACTATATTTATCCCTAGCATGGCTTAAAAAAAATGGTATTATTGATAGGGTTCCACGATTTAATTGATCCAATAAATCCATTCCAACCCTTTTATTTTTATGCTTGAGCTAGCTTATTTCTTACTTCTTTAATTCGCAGACTGACAGAAGAGGGATATCAGGGTTTGGAGCACGCGCGGACAGGCGCATTGTTTTGCGGAGTGGTATCACTACTCTCAACCCACAAATATGGCAATTCGTCAAGCGCTAGTGGGAGAGGGTAAATTAGTATTGGGTATAGAAAAATCTAGAGGAAGTATTGAAGTGCCTGTCCCATTCCCCTTGCCAGCAGGATCGGGCTGGTAAAGTTGGATACGAGCACGCCCAAGTCGTTTAGCTTGATAAAGCGCTTGGTCGGCTGCAGCAATCAGAATTTCGGCTCCCGATTCGGATGCAGGAACAATACTCGCTACGCCCAGGCTGAGAGTGACGTACTGGCTCACCTGAGAACCAGCGTGAGGAAGCTGCAAAGCTGCGATTTTGAGTTCTATGTGTTCGGCTACCAGCACAGCGCCTTGAATCGCGGTATTTGGCAAAATAACGGCAAATTCTTCGCCTCCGTAGCGAGCTACTAAATCGGCGGGGCGATTGACGGCATTGCCGATCGCCGCGGCGACTTGCCGCAAACATTCGTCTCCCCCTGGGTGCCCGTAGGTATCGTTGTAACTTTTAAAAGAATCAATATCGCAGAGAATCAGGGACAGAGGCGTTTGTTCCCGGGCTTGTCTGCGCCACTCCATTTCTAAATACTGATCGAATCGGCGGCGGTTTGCTAGCTGCGTGAGTTCGTCTAAACTGGCCAAGCGCTCTAACTTGAGGTTGGCGGCTTGCAACTGCTGGTATAGTTCTGCTTGCTTGATGGCGATCGCCAACTGGGTGGCCAGAGAAGACAGCAACTCTACTTCCAACTGCATCCACTGCCGGGGACTGCACTGGTGGGCCATCAGCAGCCCCCACAAATCATCTCCTTGGACTAAAGGCACTACCAAATAAGCCCTCACCGCGAATTGTGCAAGCAAATCAATTTGATATTGCGGCAAATCGGCGGCCCAAACATCGGCGATCGGTCGGATAGCTCGATGTTGGTACGCTTCGAGATAGAACTGGTCAAAACAGAAATTTTCCAGGGTTTCCCCCAACATCGGCGGGCAGTTGGGAGCTACAGATTCCACTGTCACCGCCCCCGTCGCCGGACCGGCACAGAGACTGCCAGTACAGGGGTTGAACCGGACTATCATCACTCGATCGGCTTGAAGGAACTGACGTACTTCTGTCACTGTCGTGCTGAGCACTTCGTCCAAATCCAGAGACTGGCGGATGTGCTGAGTAATCGTCGCCATCAGGAGTTCTCGTTCGTTCTGCTGCCGTAGCGCCTCTTCTGCCCGCTTGTACTCGGTGATATCTTGAGCGGTGCCGAAAATTTGTTTGGGGCAGCCGTCGGCTGTGCGGGCGAAAACTTGGTCGCGGCAGCGAAACCAGCGCCATTCGCCCGATCGATGTTTGAGGCGATATTCCAACTCCAAAATATGCCCGTCTTGGGTCGAGGGAAATTTTTCCTGGTGGGCTTTGAGCCTCGGCAAATCTTCTTGGTACACCAAACTGGAATACCAAGCAGTTTGCATCTGTAAAATTTCTTGGGGAGTGTAGCCCAGCAATTTAGAAGCTTGACCGTTGACGTAGACGTTTCGCTGTTCGGTCAAATCGTAGATGTAGAGCAAATAAGGCGCCGCGTCAGCAATCTGCTGGATGAAATGCTGACTCGATCGCAATTCTTCCTCCACCCGCTGACGTACTTGCACTTCTTCCAAAGCTTGATCCCGCATTGTGCGGTAAGCTTGGATGCGATGGGTGAGGTCGGTCACGTCTTGAATCACCAGTAGCGCGTAGAACGATGGGGAATTGACCCCCGGCCATATTGAGGACGAAACTGAGGGTGCAGATTCCCTAGACAAAAAATCCCTCCTTGGTGATCCGACTCCGACAGTACCGTCTGATTCCAACTCAAGAGTCTGGAGAACCCAGTCTCTCATCTCCTGTTCTTCTATGCCCGCCTCCACGGCCGACACAGCAGTCACTGTAGTTTGCTGAATTCGCTGCTGACCGTCTTGCCAAGTTGCCGGAATCAGGTGTTTGTGAATTTGAGAAGAAAAAATTGTTGGCGGGCCTCCTGCAAAGATTTGCTTGAAGCGAGTGGCGTACTTTAACTGACTCAAGTGAGGAAAATGGGTTGTGATCTTTGTCCCCAATATTTGGCTGCGGGGAATTTTAGTCCACTCTTCCAGACAAGTGTTCCAAAACAGCACCACAAAATCATCTTGCAGCAAGCAGGCGCCAACTGGTACGCTGTCGAGAACCCCAAACTTTTCCTTAATACTTTTGCTCTCCTCAATCATAGACCCCCGGCAAGTTGATTGATAGCAGTCAACAAGGTGTCAAAGGAATTAACATTGAAAATAAGAATGATATCTCCTTCAATGTGAAGCCTTTCAATCATGAAACTGGTCTGGGCTAATAAAACAACTGTATCCGTAGCTAAACCGCCGGATATCAACAAACTAGCAATCGTCCCTTCGCTATAAGTGGGAATTGAATAGTTCAGCCGCTGCTGAAGCACGTTGCTGATTGCACCCATAACTCCATTAATTACAATATTTCCCACTTCACTCAGCGTACCAATTTTGACTGAATCGAGATCGTGAGTTCCTTCTTCCCCCGTGAGCATCGTCACCAGCAAAGCAGCGCTGTTGGTGGGAAAGACTAGCTGGGCAATGCCTCCAAAGGAGCCTGTGAACTTGAGCTGGACAGCGGCGATTTGCTCGCCGTTGAGGTGCTGCTCTAATTCTTCTTCCACGTCGGTGGGAGTCAGAATTTGAAGGTAGGGGATTTGCAAGCGAATCGGGGAGTCGATCATGTCGTTCAAAACCCCTGCGGCTTGACCGATCCCGATGTTGACGAGTTCCTGCAAAGCATCAAGCTGTCGAGTGCTTAATTTCATTGGGCGCTCTCCTCACTGACACTGAGAGCTTTTTTGATCCACCCAATCAGTTCCTCTGAGTTAGGCATTTTGTGAATGACTGCCAGGGCTCCGAGTTCCATGCACTCGGAGCGGGTACTTGCTTGGATGTCTGCGGTAATTACAATCACTGGAATTTTATATCCTCGATCGCGCATGGCTTGCAGGACTTCCCGACCTTCCATTTCTGGCATCAGCAGATCTAAGAGCATACAGTTTGGGGTTTTAGTGCCGAGCTGTTCTAGAGCTTCTGGGCCGCTGGATGCTTCCCAAGTCTCATATCCTTCTGCTCGGAGAATTTTGCAGATTACCCTACGAGTCAACCACGAATCTTCGACAACCAGAATTGATGTCACTACGTTCTCCTCCTTCTATTGTTAGGACTGACCGGTATTGCAGGTACTGCTTTTATCTTGACATTAATTTAAAGTGCTGGGACGGTGTGCGATCGAGCTTGACTCGGAATTCCTGTTCTTAAAAACTAACCCATTAATGTGTTGGATAGTTTAGTATCTGGGACTATGTGAAGAAAAAACCCGGTTTCTGAATGAAACCAGGTTTGGGGGATCTCTATTGCTCCTAACATGGGCGCTCAATTATAGATTACCAAACGCTTCCGGAGAGACTCTACTCGCTGTTTTGCCGTGGTATTGTCTGGATCGCAGGCGAGAGCTTGTTCGTACATTTCCAAGGCTTGAGCTGTTAATTTCTTGCGCTCGTAGGCGTGACCCAGATTATTGAGAGATGTAACGTATTCTGGCTCTAACTTCAGGGCTTCTTTGTAGTGGCGGATTGCGATGTCGTACTGTTCTTGGCCAAAGTGTGCAAAACCGAGGGCGTTGTAAATAACAGCTTGATTTTCTTCGCCTTCTAAGTCTTTGGCTTTCAGGGCTTTTTGAAACAGTACGATTGCCTGGGAGTAAAGCTTCTTATCTACATAGATACTTCCTAATTCGTAGTATTCCTGTGCTGTTCCTCTTTCTACTGTCAGCTTATTCTCTAAGCGTTCGAGAGACATTTCCAGCTTCCGAGTTTTAAGAATCTGGCGCACCACAAACCAGGAAGTGCTGCCGAGTATAGCGAGCAGAACTGTCAGGTAAACAATGAGCAAATTACTATCCATGTTTTTCTTAAAATTAGGTAGGTTTCTGGAAGGTCTTATTTATTTTAAGGCGTTAGCAATCTCTGACATTTGCCTCTGCAACTGTATAAAAAACAAGGAAATAGCGATCGACCGGCCAGATCGCGATTTCTGAAAAAGCAATAGTCCAGAAGTAAGAACAAAGAAGGAAATTTGGCATCAACCTCCTAGATTTATCAGGAGTTTTCCTTCTCTGGCAGACTGTTAAATCTTTCTTACTTCTGCTTTCTGCATTCTGAAAATCAAGCGAACTTTCAGGCTCCGGCTCGGTTAGCCATTTCCACGACTTTACCGAATGTGGCTGGGTCAATGATCGCCATTTGTGCCAGCATTTTGCGGTTGATTTCGATGTTGGCTTTTTTCATGTTGCCGATCAGTCTGCTGTAGCTCGTGCCGTGCTGGCGCGATGCGGCATTGATCCGAGCAATCCACAGGCGGCGGAAATCGCGTTTGCGTTTTTTGCGATCGCGATAACCGTTACGCAGGGCCTGCATCACCCGTTGGTTAGCTGTGCGAAACTGTTTCGACTGTGCGCCTCGGAAACCCTTGGCTAATTTGAGAATTTTTTTGCGGCGCGCTCTGGCGACATTACCGCGTTTTACCCGTGTCATCTTTAATTTCCGTTAAACTTTACAAGTATGGAAGCATTAACCGCACGTTAGCATCGTTGGTCTCGTCGATGACGACCAGCTTAGATAGACGGCTTTTGCGAGCTGAACTTTTGTGCTGTAGCAAGTGGCTTTTGTAAGCTTTACGGCGCACGATCTTACCGCTGCCGGTCGCTCTAAAGCGCTTTGCGGCTGCTTTGCGAGTTTTGAGTTTTGGCATGAACTGGTGTTATTTGGACACAAGCTTATACCGTATCACGTTTGTGCTACTTTCTGCAAGGGAGATTTGTGGGTTAGCAGTGGCGCTGTACTTGGGGCAATATACAAGATGGGCGATCGGCTAATCTTGTGGTTGTTTGCTACTATTAACACCTAGTATAGAATGTTATACCGCAGTTGCGGTATCATTAACGGTTATCGCCACGGTTAATATTTGAAAGTTGTTGGTGAGGCACGATAATTAAATTGAATATCCAACATTAATTATTGATTCAGGCGCTTACAGAGTCCCTTGAAAAAAAATTGGAAATATACATTTGTCAGTAATGACAATTGTCAGGAACATTTCTTTGCTAGTTATGTCAGAAATCTAGTTGCCAAATCAATAAGTGATTCATTGGAATTATCCGAAATCTCTAGCGTAAAAGCTTCAGCCGAGAATGGTTTGTGGACTAAAGTTCCTGGGATAGCAATATTTAACAAACTTGTAACTCAGAGTGTCCTGTCGGGGTTTTACTGTGTTTATTTCGCGCCGACTTCTGTGGCGTTTATGCTTCTCTCAATCAAGGAATAGCAGATAAAAGAAATAAGTTAGGACTTGGGAAGTCGAGGGACATGGTAAGGGGTCAACCACAATTATTTAAATATAAGCTTGGTTCTGACAAGCTCAGGGAGTTTTCCGAACCTATCGATCTTCAGCTTGATTATATTGCAAAGGCAACTACTTTTAGATGGTTCTGCAAGTTTTTGCCCAATGGACTTCCTTTGTTGAAAGGGTTATTCGAGCAACTGAATCCTATCACCATCGTGGAAACAGGCGTCTTTGATCGGGAACCAGTATCCCAATGAGGGGATAGAGAAAATCACCTTACTAGGGGATGCCGCTCACCCGATGCGATCGTCCTTATGATTAGGGTCTACTATGATATTTAAGCATGACTTAAGTGTCCAATAATTTGCTAAACTTATCCATAGTTATTCGCAAAGAGAAAGTTCTATGTGGAAAGTGGCAGAATTCGCAAAATTAGTGGGAGTCTCAAGCTCTACGTTACGGCGCTGGGAAAGGGAAGGCAAGTTAATCCCTGAGAGGACACTGGGCAACCAGCGTGTTTATTCAGAAAGTCACCTAAATATAGTCCGGAACCTAAAGACCGGTAAAACGCCACCCAATCGGGCGATCGTATATTGTCGCGTCTCGTCCCCTGGACAAAAACAAGACTTACTTCGTCAGACACAAGCTATGGAACAATTCTGCTTGGCGCAAGGAGTTGCTATCACAGACTCCATTCAGGAGATTGGGGGTGGACTCAATTTCAAACGTCCCAAATTCCTGCAAATCCTACAATGGGCGATACTAGGCGAAGTCAAGGTGCTGTACGTGGCTCATCAAGATAGGCTGTGCCGATTTGGTTTTGAACTTGTCGAGCAAATTCTACAGTGGAATGGCGGGACGATTATCGTCGCCAACGCCGAAAGCCTTTCACCGCCTGAAGAATTGACTCAAGACTTGCTTTCAATAATTCACTGTTTTTCTTCCCGCCTCTACGGACTGCGAAAATATAAAGCAAAAGTTAAGAATATTGTAGAGGGTGTAGACCCTTGTTCGGATTCCTCTATAGTTGATCAAGTAAAGATCTCCAAGTAAGTTTAACTATGTTTGGCGTCAAACGATCGCTAAAATTCAATAACAATGAAGCGACCTTGATGGCAAAACACGTAGGATTTCGGCGGATAGTATTTAATTTTGGATTAAGCTTGCGAACCCAAATATATAGCGAGGGAAAGCTTTCAGACTCAAAGGTACTCAACGAAGTCAAAAAAGTTCTCACCAACCACCTCAAGAAACAACCTAAATTCGTTTAGATGAACCAGTTGTCTAGTCGAGTTTATCAAAATGCTTTGATTGACTTGAAAGATGAGTTTAATCGATATCGTTCCGGGAAAGCAGGTTATCCAAAATTTGCTAGTCGCCGGAATGGTCAGTCTTTTACGGTTGACTCATCTAGCGCCAAAGTTCTGCTAAGTCCTGATACCACAATTAAGATTCCCACCTTGGGAAAGTTTCGACTTTACGAGGCACTTAAATGTAGTTTTGTGTCTCAAACTTTTACGATATCAAAAGAAGGAAGTCGCTGGGAAAGTATCCTTCTCTTTTGACGCGGAACGTTTCCCTTTTCAGCCATCTGAAGCAGTTGTAGGAATTGACGTAAATATTAAATATGCGACCACGCTGTCAAATCGGTAAGTTTTTGATGCAACAAAACCGTTGATAGTCAGTGCGAAACCCAAGCTTGCTACTTTACAGAGCCCAGCATCAAAACAGGTAAAAGGTTCCCAAAAATAACGCAAAATTTACAATAAAATTAGCCGAATTTACGCACAAATAGCTAGTTTTATATTCTTTTATGTTCATAACTTAAAAACTTATTTGGCTAAAATTTTCAAGCTAATTAAGATTTAAAACTTAAAAGTCAAAGGCATGATGGCTAATCAAAAGTTGGCTGGGTCAATATCCGACCTATAGTTTTACATACGAATTCAAGCGTTAACTTGACTATCAATGTAAAATGTCTGGAGCAACTTTATTGCTAGTGCATAAATGGTTTCCTAGTTCTAAAACTTCCTCGAATTGTGGCAAGAAAAAACATATGCTACTAAGTATAATGATGCAGCAGTCGCCAATGAATCAAAATGAGTTTCAAGAATAATGGGTCTACGACTGAAATCCTCCGTAAACCGTTGAATTTGTGGTGATTAAAAATACTGGCATCATCCCCCTATAGGCCCTCGAACATTACAAATAAAGGAGGTATTTAAGCGGGATTTAATATTCAACTCTCAATACAGGCTTTTCGGGATTTTCGGGATTGGGAATTAGACACTGATTTTTGCAATCTACTAGCAAATCTAAAGTTTCTAACACAGTTTGGCCGGATTAGCACCATATCGCCTAAAACCATTCCCGCCTCAATCGTTTCGCGCCCTTCTATTTCAATAATAACAGGCCCAGTCAGCCCCACTGTTTCTTGCTTGCCACCAGCATATTTTTCTATTTCGTGACTCCTAATTTTTCAACCCAAGTGTTCACCGATTTCTACAGAAATAGCTGTGCGTACTGCACCAGTATCTATGAGTGCTTCTGCTTCGTACACGCGCAACAGATTTGGATTGAGCAATCCTCTATTGACTAACTCTTCATCAATTGGATTCGTTAGCTTGACTTTGACTCAAACTGCACCCATATTTTTGCTGGCTTGAGTTAGATTGCCATCGAGATTTATCATATCGCCTCTTTTCGTCTATAAAGTCTACCTTTGATTCTAGCCACAATTTATGGTAGTAAGGTTCGCAGTGCATATACTACAACTAGAGTTTGTAGGTAAGTCTTACTGAGTATTGCAGGTTTAGGAAGTGCCGTAGGGACACAGGCTTTAGCCTGTGTCCCTACGGGGAGCTATCACTCTTGTGGGGTGGGCATCCTGCCCGCCCTAAACATACAAGTTAAATGCACAACTGCTTACTCATCTTCTGCATAGATAAACCGATACAATTCGCTAGGATCTGGCTCAGCGCTTTTCTCCGCGAAATCGACTGCATCATCAATTACTGCTTCAATTTTCTTATCGATCTCTTTCAATTCTTCAGCAGTTGCCAAAGTTCGATCGATCAAATCAGCAGCCAACTTCTTAATCGGATCGCGAGGGAACCAATATTCCTTCTCTTCTTTAGAACGCAACTCATCAGGATCTGCCAAAGAATGCCCGCGAAAGCGATAAGTCAAAGCCTCGATCAGAGTCGGCCCTTCGCCGGCGCGCGCCCGCGCTATAGCTTCCTTCGCCACTTCCCGCACCGCCAAAACATCCATCCCGTCAACCTCGACGCCAGCCATGCCAAAAGCATGAGCTTTCTTGTAAATCAGCGGGTCAGAAGTAGCTCGCTCGTGGGCCATCCCGATCGCCCATTTGTTGTTTTCCACAACATAAATAATCGGTAACTTCCACAAAGCCGCCATATTTAAACACTCAAAAAACTGACCGTTATTGGCAGCACCGTCGCCAAAAAAACAAGCAGTTACCCCATCGGAACTCTCATCCCCCAAAGCTTCGCGACGATACTTCGATTGAAAAGCCGCCCCCGTAGCTACAGGAATTCCCTCCGCCACAAAAGCATAACCTCCCAACAGTCGGTGTTCGGCCGAAAACATATGCATCGAACCGCCGCGGCCCTTCGAGCAACCAGTTTCCTTCCCGAACAACTCCGCCATTACCTCCCGCGCCGGCACACCCGCGCTCAAAGCGTGAACGTGATCGCGGTAGGTGCTACTGACATAATCGGTATCATCCCGGCGCATGGATCGAATCACGCCAGTAGAGACAGCTTCCTGACCGTTGTACAAGTGGACAAAACCAAACATTTTGCCCCGGTAGTACATCTCAGCACACTTGTCCTCAAAATAGCGCCCCAACACCATATCCTCGTAGAGCATCAAGCCCTCATCCCGAGAAAGGTTTACGCTTTGCGCGTCAAAAACTGGTAAAGTCCGTTCCTGAACCATAAATAATTAATACCCGACGATCGGCTTCCTAGACATCTAAATTTAAACCGAGATGGGACACAACCGCAGCAGAAAAAGATCGAACGTTTTCCGTGCAACAGTTCACCAATTGTTAAAATGAGTTTGGCACGCGGGGCGGATTGCCAGGAGTCCGAGATCCAAGTCGCATCTAAACCCGATGCAAACGAATGATATAATTCCATTACTCTCAAACCCGAAAATGCTCAAGAGTCAAACAACTCATTTAGCTGACGGGCAGTGGGGCTTTCCATTTTCCTCACTGTAAAACGCTGTAGAAGGAAAAAAATCAGAGTATCTCTACGGCAAGTCCAACATACCGTGAATGGGGCGGTTGGAAGCCAATACCAGAATTTTTGATTGGGTTTGCGGGAGTATGTCACTTAAGATAGGCTAATTCAGTTGCTAGCGCTTTGGGGAAGTGGACGAGTGTTAATTCCACTAGATTACTACCGGATTTTGGGTCTACCGATTCAAGCTACTGCCGAACAGTTGCAGCAGGCTCACCGCGATCGAACTTTACAGCTTCCGCGCAGGGAGTATTCTGAAGTTGCGATCGTCGCCCGCAAACAACTGCTCGATGAAGCCTGCGCCGTTCTGTCAGACTCAGAGGGGCGCAAAGCTTACGATGCCAGTTTTTTAGCCAAAACTTACGATCGAGAGTCGGAAGCCGCACTCGAAGCCAAGCACCAGAGGTCAAAAACCTCAGCAGGCACAGCCACCTTCCTGCAAGAGGCAGGAGAAACCGCTCCGCCAGAGTCCAAGACTTTAGATGCTGCTCCCGACCCCCACACTCCAAGTATTGAAATCGATGACAACCAATTCGTAGGAGCCCTGCTCGTACTGCAAGAACTGGGGGAATACGAACTCGTACAGAAGCTGGGTCGCCCGTATCTTAACAATGGCAGCATCGCGATCGCAGAAGGTCGTTTCGGCGACCCTCAGCTCGTGCGGCCAGATATAGTTTTAACTGTCAGCCTTGCCTGTCTAGAACTCGGCCGCGAACAGTGGCAGCAAGGTCAGTACGAAAATGCCGCAAAATCATTAGAAGCAGGTCAAGAATTGCTGCTGCGCGAAAGCCTATTTGCAAGCGTGAGGGGTGAAATGCAAGCCGACATATACAAACTCCGTCCGTACAACATTTTAGAGCTACTATCCCTCCCAGAAGAAAAAGTCGCCGAGCGTCGTCGGGGACTGCAAATCCTGCGAGAAATGCTTCAAGAACGAGGCGGCATCGACGGATCGGGAGACGATCGATCGGGTTTAGGAATAGAAGACTTCCTCCGGTTCGTGCAGCAAATGCGTAAACACCTAACCAGCAGCGAGCAGCAGGCCCTCTTTGAAGCCGAAGCCGGCCGCCCCTCCGCAGTCGCCACTTACCTCTCGGTCTACACCCTGTTAGCCCAAGGATTTGCCGCCAGACAGCCATCGATGATCCGTCGGGCCAAGCTGATGCTGATGCAGCTCGGTCGCCGCCAAGACGTTCACCTGGAAAAAGCCGTCTGTTCTCTGCTGCTGGGCCAGACAGAAGAAGCCAGCCGATCCCTCGAACTCAGTTCGGAAAAAGAACCTCTGGCCTTTATTCGCGAACATTCCCAAGATTCACCCGATTTGTTGCCCGGACTGTGCTTGTACGCCGAACATTGGCTACAGGAAGAAGTGTTTCCCCACTTCCGCGACTTGGCCAACGAGTCAGTGTCCTTGAAAGAATACTTTGCCGACCCGAAAGTACAAGCTTACCTAGAAGCTTTGCCACAGGACGCAGAAACCGCCAACGAATGGGTCGTCGTGCAGCCCCGCTCCGGCAAGCCCCCAGGGCGACTGCAACCGACAGCAGGCCGATCGCCCGCTGCCATACCCGCACAGCCACCCACAGCCAAGCAGGGAGCC
Source organism: Microcoleus harperi Pol14_C6 (assembly GCF_036701295.1). NCBI lineage: Bacteria > Bacillati > Cyanobacteriota > Cyanophyceae > Oscillatoriales > Microcoleaceae > Microcoleus > Microcoleus harperi. Next base: position 13,864 of record NZ_JAUBQN010000011.1, read on the forward strand.
AGCACCGTCACCTTGACCCCCGTACCAGGCGAGGCTTCCACCGCAGAATCGGGTGCGAAATCCCAGGCAACGGTGGCTGCGCCCAGCGCTGTTGCCCCCGTCTCTATCCCGATAGCGACAGTGCCATACCCCGTAGACTCGACTTCCAAACAACGCAGACGCCAACATTCAGGGGGCAGCGGAGCAACCGGCAATGGGCTAAAGGGCGATTTGGTCGATCGAGCGCGCACCAAGGCAGCAGAACTTACCGCCCAAGTCAAGTCCATGCCTCCAAACAGGCTGGCTTTGTTTCTAGTCGCAGGTGTCCTGAGCCTGTTACTCCTGTGGTTAATACTCAGTCTGTTGGCTAGCGCGATGCAAGCCCTATCGGGTCCATCCCTCCGAGGAGAGCAAGCCCTCGTCCGCCTGGAAGAACCGCCCCTAGAAATCCCTGCCTTGGTCGCGACCCCTGAGCCGAGCGCCGCAGGCGCAGTGTCGGGAGAAATCACTGAGGAATCAGCCGAACAAATAGTTCAAAGCTGGCTGTCGGCGAAAGCAGCGGCTTTGGGCCCCAATCACGCTGTCGAAGAATTAAAGCAAGTTCTGACAGAACCGGCTTTGTCTCGCTGGCAATTGATGGCAGAAGCTCAACAGCGAAACAACGCGCACCAGCGTTACGTACACAAGCTGCAAGTTAATGGAGTTAAGACGAATCCGACTAATCCCGATCGCGCTCAAGTAGAAGCCCAAGTCGCGGAAAAAGCCGAAGTGTTCGATCGTTCTCAGCTCGTTTCTTCCCGTAACGAAAACCTGCGCGTGCGCTACGACTTGATCCGTCAAGAGGGGCAGTGGCGGATTATGGATTGGCAAGTGATTAAGTAAGGAATTGGTAATTAGTAATTGGTAATTGGTAATTTCGGCTGGCTAATTACTAATTACCAATTTTTGATTATTAGGTTAATTTTTAATTCCAAAAGCGGGAGCTGTGAATTGCAGATTATTGTTGAAGGCTGGCGTTTTATTTATCATTCTTATTGCGTAGCCAATCAATTTCAACTGCTGGAAATGCTCGACCGCCCGCGAAGCCAAATTGAGCTTTTCCACCGGGATATGCCCTACATTGACGCAGCTTGGGAGACGAAAATTAGCTTGTTCGATCGCCCAAATGAAACATTACTTCGCAGCATTAAGAGCCCTGCGGTAAATCAGTCAGCGGATGTTACCCTGCGAATGTACTGCCCGTGGGACTTCTCGGCCTCCAGCAGCGCTCAAACTTGGGTATTTGCAGCGGCAGAATGGGGGATTGTTACCAGTACAGTATTACAGGCGATGGGTGTTAAGTCGATCGCCGAAACTCCGGTTAACTCAGAAACGAAAATTATTACACCTTCACCGTGGTCAAAAGCTGGCTTAATTCGCAGCGGTGTGGAGGCCGATCGCATTGCCGTTGTACCTTTGGGAGTCGATCCTCAGATTTATTATCCTGCTGCGGGCGATCGGCGTCAATCACTGCGCCAAAGTTTCGGCTGGTCAAACTATTTTATATTTTTAAACATCGGAGGGCAAACGGATCGCAAAGGTATTCGCCCTTTATTAAAAGCCTTCGCTGCGGTAGTTGACAAATATCCAGATGCGAGATTAGTTTTAAAAGGTTCAGAACTGCTTTATCCGTCCAGAGACGAGATTGCGGAAGCCTGCCGAGTTGTGCTCAACGATGCCGAAAGAGCGAGAGTTTTACCGAGATTAATTTATACTGGCAATCAGCTATCTTTTGCTCAAATAGCAGAGTTTTACCAAGCAGCAGATGTTTATGTTTCTCCGTATTTGGCAGAAGGTTTTAATCTGCCGGTGTTGGAAGCTGCAGCTTGCGGTTTGCCGGTTATTTGCACTGCGGGGGGCCCTACGGATGATTTTACGCAATCGAACTTTGCACAGCGGATTGAGAGTAAATTTACGGCTGTGGTGAGTGACGGGGAAACCTTATTTATCTTAGCTCCGGAGTGGGAACATTTGACTGATTTGATGCAAGGGGCGATCGAACAGCCTGGAATCGCTGCGAAAGCGAGGGTTGCGGGCCCGGCTTTTGTGGCTGAAAATTTTACTTGGAGGCGTGTAGTCGATCGATTGCTTGAGGTTATGGGAGGAGATAAAAAGAGAAAGGAGAAGTCTATTTTTGAGCCAATAATTTTGTAGTTTGAACGTTTCAAGCCCTAGGTATTTTCCTTCCATGAAGACTGTTTTTTTTACAATTATGATACCAATTCACTATAAATCTGCACTTAATATCAATTCCGGTTGCACCCGAATGACATAGCTTTGGTTGTAGGCCACCAGTGGAAACAAGTAATATTAATTCCGGTTGCACCGGAATGATATAGCTTTGGTTGTAGGGCACCAATGGAAACAAGTAATCCCTTTAATCAAAGAAGATTGTTTCAGCAGAACTTGGCAACGTTGAAATAATACTTCTTCTAATTCATCAAGATTTTGAAATGACCGATTGACAATTGCTTCATTAACTAAAGGGCACAGACGTTCTGAGACAGTTGTAATTCGGGAGAATGAGAGGGCATAAATTCTAAGTCTAGACCCTCTGGAACTATAACTTGTGGGCTAGTATGCCAACCAGCGTAGGTTTTTAGTTAAGATGATGTATTTATTTTTACCAACTCCAAATTCTCTAGCAAAATCTTCTAAAACTAAGTTGAAAAGCTTGATGTTAACTTTTGGCAGAATCCAAAAGTAGATTTCTCCCGTTGACGGGTATACAAAACCATATAACTATAGCCATTGATAGCGCCAATTTACCTTGGCTATGGGCTGCTCCCCATACCCTACCCAGACTCGCCGAATTATTAGCTTTAACCCTCTTTTGTCACTTTCGCCAAAAAATAAGCAGGAACGCTTAGAGCATAAGACTTTTACCAAAAATTCTGATTTCAGCAATTCTGTTAGAAAATAAACGCTCAAATTCTCGCTATATCTACAGTTAAAAATTTGGCTCTTATTTTTATTTTCCCACAGTGACAGAAGAGGGTTAATCCCAGACGATGCTCATCCATTCCCCACACTTTTACTGCTGCCAATGGATGCTAATGTTGAATTCGCTTAGCTTGCCCTCGCAGTTTTTTTTCCAAGCTTCTTGGGCTTCAAGGTCAGCAAGGTCGTGTTTCGATCTGGGTATCCGTAAGCGAAACTCCAACGAACGTAGATAGTCCCAACCGGTTTGTACACGCTCCTGGACGCTAAGCGTAAATTACTCATCCACTCAGCAACTTTACGACTGTTCCATAATCCTCCATCAGCAGTTGGAGTTCGTAAAGTTGGCTTCATTTGTGCTTGTTCCACAACAGAGAGTAAAGGTTGAGTGCCCGGATGTTGATGACGTTTGTCTTTCAACCCATTAGCACCTAATTGATTGTAGCGGCGAACGTTCGCGATATATAGAGTTACGGCAGTAACCCGTGACATCCGCGACATCTTCGGTAACTCGTCCAGTTGCTAAGAGCCAAATAATTTGGTAGCGTGTCCGTTCAATTGGGTCTGACCGTTGACGATACAGTTTAGACAATCGGCGAGGAGGTTTGATGAGGCTCTAACTTGAGGCGTTTAGGCATGACTTGTCCTCGTTGCACTCTTGATGCTCTTTCAGTAGATCACTCCGGTGCAACCAGAATTGATATTAGAGAATCTAGCACTCATGCAGACTCTACTCAACAACCACTCACAGTGCTTCCTATCCTAGATACACTAGACCTGCTACCTGAATCAACTTAACAGACGTTTGTGCTGCGGACGACACTCACAAGCTTGATTTGCCACAATCCCTAGCCTTCACCCCAAGCTGACAAGAAGCCCATTATTCTCAAAGCAACATTTGTTCTTGAAAACTTGGGTTTTAGCACCTGCTTGTACGTCCGGTGAGGCTGGCCACCACCGCCACTAACTCAGCAGCATCTACGGGTTTGGTTAAATGCATCTGAAAACCTGCTAGTAGTGCCTGCTGACGATCGTCATTCCGGGCATACGCCGTCAGCGCGATCGCGGGTAGCCTACCGCCCCGCTCCACTTCTAGTTGACGCAACTTGCGGATCAGAGAGTAGCCATCCTCATCCGGCATCCCAATATCGCTCACTAAAACATCGGGCTTGCGATCGGTTGCGGTTTCGATAATGGTCAAGGCCTCCTTGACCGAAGCCACAGCCATGACCTCAGCACCATACTTTTCGAGAATCGTACTCAGCAAGTCTAGCGCGTCAGCCTCGTCCTCTACCACTAAGATTTGTAAGCCTTCAAGGGTCGGCGAGGTCTGAAACCTCCCATTCGCGTCGACGAGCGAGTTTAATGGCTCTGGCTCGCTCGGTGGTAGATGGATAATCATCACGGGCAGTTTGACTGTAAAGGTCGTCCCCTGTCCTATCCCTGGACTCACTACCGTTACAGTCCCGCCATGTAATTCAACTAATTGACGCACAATGGCTAACCCTAAACCCAACCCCCCATAACTGCGAGTAGTCGTGCTGTCGTGCTGGCTGAAGCGATCGAAGACAAACGGTAGAAAGTCTGAGCTGATGCCTGCTCCAGTGTCGCTGACAGTAATTTCAACATGGGAATTAACCCGCTGCAAACGAATCTGGACTCGCCCGTCTTTAGGCGTAAATTTGAGGGCGTTAGAAAGTAGATTCCACACAACTTGCTGCAACCTATCGGCATCACCCAAGAGCGGACCAGCTTCAGAATCGAGCACGCTTTGCAGGCGAATTGACTTTGCCTCAGCCGCCAAGTGTACAGACTCAATCGCCGATTCAATCACCGACACGAGGTTGACAGGACGGACTCGGAGGCGCAGTTTACCCGTGATGATGCGAGAGACATCGAGGATGTCTTCGATGAGCTGGGCTTGAGACTTCGCGTTTCGCTCGATCGTCTCCAAAGCCCGCGCCACCTTATCCTCACTCAGATTTTTCTGCCTTAACATCGTTGACCACCCTAAGATCGCGTTGAGAGGGGTTCTGAGTTCATGAGAGAGAATCGAGAGAAACTCATCCTTGGCACAGTTGGCTGCCTCTGCGTCTGCCCGAATTATTTGTTCACGCCTCAATAATTCGTCTTTGGTGCGATTAGACGCTTCCAGTTGGGTAGTGCGTTCCTGTACCCGTTGCTCTAGCTCCACATTAATTGCCTGGATACGGTGGCGACTTTCTTCTAGTTCCTGGTTTGTAAGGGCAAGTTGAGCGGGACTGGGCGTATCGAGTGCCACTGGAATTAAGGGAATAAGTAAAAAGGTGAACGTATAGAAAGACCAAACACCAGTGACAGCTTTAATGAGTCCTGAAACCCAATAAATTGGGTGCCAAAGTGTCACTATTTCCATCAGGTGCGTCGTGCCACATAAGGCAAATATAAAAAAGAAACCCACCAGCAGCATCACCGTGTGGGCAGGCAGATCCTTACGCTCATTTGTAAAGTAAACAATGGCAACCGCCACCGAGTAATAAGCGACGGTTGTCAAGGCATCTGACGTTAAGTGCAGCCAGACTAACCCCGGTTTCCAGAGGTAACAATGCCCGTGAGGAATGAAATTATTAGAAAAGAAGGTGCTCAAGAGATCAGGCATATTAGTTTACGGCACTGTCAAGTTAATTTAGGAGGTGTCATCAATTCAACCAGATGACCGCAGCAGCCAGAAGAATCGCACACCCGAAAGTTCACCGCCCTAGGGTGATAGCGGGTCGCGATTGCCTGATACTGCTTGAGATTGGGGAAAAAATTCTCAATCAAATGACGGGCTTTGTACAATTGAGCATCGTAAGTTTCCAGGGTCTTGCAATTGCTGCTTTTGTCAAATTATGGGGCTCTCCCCTTCGGCATTGAGGGGGTCAAGAATGCCCCGATCTGGATCATAGCCCTTGTTAGGCAGCAGTGTATCGGCCACCACTAACGGCTGCAGTTGGTCGCCTCCTGGTCGCGTCACCAGCTTGTCAGGGGGTGAGGTGAAACCCCAACGGATTGGCCAACGTATCCACGCGCTCCCATGAATCTTGTTACTCAATCCCTGCGTCCAATTGCTTCATTCCTAGGCTCCTCAAAAAGCTCAGCAGGAAGATGTTTCTTTCAAGTGGGAAAATGCCTGAATTAAAACTAAGTGTACCGCCGGGGAAATAGAGAGTAAATCTGCTTTAATATATCAAAATTCGCTCCTAAAAACGAAAATCAAAAATGTTAGAGTTCGATCGCCTGTTCCAAACAATCGAAGAATTAGTAATGCTGCACTCACCCAGCGGTGCGGAGTCGGAAATTAACCAGCGGTTGATGGAAAAATTCGCCGCCCTGGGAGTGAATGCTTGGCTCGATCGCGCGGACAATGCGATCGCCCTAATTAAGGGCCGCAATCCCGAAAAGTCGATCGCCATTACCGCCCACAAAGACGAAATTGGCGCCCTAGTTAAAACAATAGGCGAGAGGGGCCGGGTGGAAGTCCGCAGATTGGGCGGCGCATTTCCTTGGGTTTACGGCGAAGGCGTGGTGGATTTGCTCGGAGACAAGCAAACAATTAGCGGCATTCTCAGCTTCGGTTCCCGCCATGTTTCTCACGAATCTCCTCAGAAAGCTCAGCAGGAAGATGTTTCTTTAAAGTGGGAAAATGCCTGGATCGAAACTAAGTGTACCGCCGAGGAATTAGCCGAGGCCGGAATTCGACCGGGCACGCGGATGGTGGTGGGAAAGCACCGCAAGCGCCCGCTGCGGTTGAAGGATTGGATCGCCAGCTACACTCTGGACAACAAGGCTTCAGTGGCGATTTTGCTGGCTCTGGCGGAATGTTTGAAAGAGCCTGCGGTGAATGTTTACTTGGTAGCGTCGGCGAAGGAGGAGGTTGGGGCGATCGGAGCTTTGTATTTCACGCAGCGCCAGCCGTTGGATGCGCTGATCGCTTTGGAAATTTGCCCTCTGGCACCGGAATACCCGATTCTTGACAGCAAAAACCCGGTTTTGCTGGTTCAGGACGGCTACGGAGTCTACGATGAAGGATTGAACGCCCAATTGCGCGCAGCAGCCGCAGCAGCCGATGTAGAGGTGCAGTTGGCGGTAATTAGCGGTTTTGGGAGCGATGCTTCGATCGCCATGAAGTTCGGCCACGTAGCCCGCGCCGCTTGTTTGGCTTTCCCCACCCATAACACCCACGGCTTTGAAATTGCTCATCTCGGGGCGATCGGCAATTGCGCCGCCATCCTCAAAGCCTACTGTGACGAGCTTTCGGACGAGTAGAAAAAAAACTTTCGCAAAGTAGTTGACAGATTGGGAAAGATTAGTTAAGGTAATAAAGGTGCGGAACACAAGCAAACGCAACGCGCCCCCATCGTCTAGAGGCCTAGGACACATCCCTTTCACGGATGCGACGGGGATTCGAATTCCCCTGGGGGTATTGAAAAATTAAGTCTGATATCACTTTGATATCTAGTATGTGGGGTGGGCATTTTGCCCGCCCTTATTGCTTTAGGACTTACGCACGGATAGCCAGAAACCGGGTTTTTGCTGAGAAGACACGTGAGATCCCGCAGCAACGGCAAAAATCGGCTTGATTTAGTTTGGTTTTTGGTGGATCGTTGAGCGATTTACCCCGGATTATTGAGCGGATACATAGGCTCAATATAGTTGAACACTTAGACAGCGAATAGCAGCAAAGGGAGTGCGATGTACATACCTGTTACTTTCGACCACAGCGGCATCCAAAGGAACGAAGCAATAGAAATAAAAGTTAGAAACTTTAAAGACTTAAACTTACAGGAAAGACATATTGAAGAGTTCTTACGCAAAAACATTAATTTGCTCTTTGGGGATGACCAAACTCTTCTAGTTGTAGGTCAACAAGTTCGTAATGCGAGTAACGGGATTAGTGACCTGACTGCCATTGATGCCGATGGCAATATTGTTTTAATCGAGATTAAACGCGACGTACAAGACATCAAAGCCAGAAAAGAACCTTTTGAATTTCAAGCTATCAGGTATGCCGCGAGTTATGCCAAAATTTCGACACCTGAATCCCTTGTAGAGTTGGTCTATAGCTCGTATATCGAGATACACAAAGATGAGTATGAATTAGGTGATTTGACTCCTAGTGAAAAAGCGAGACGAGAGTTGAATAAATTCTTGTCAAGCAATGACGCACTCAAAACCTTTAACAAAAAACAACGAATAATACTTATAGCCTCATCCTTTGATGAGCAAACCCTTTCTGCTGTTGCTTGGTTGATTGCAAATGGGGTAGACGCGAGCTGTCTTAAGATCACTCCAGTTTTTATAGGAGAGCAAGGTTTTTTGAGGATTGAGAAAATTTTGCCTCCGGCACAACTGGATGATTTTTACGTGGGTTTAGCCGGAGAATGTTCTACAATCAAGGAAGAAATTATATCCACTGATTCGGGCTTTAATAGAACTTGGCTACCTCGAATGGACCAGTTGTTTGAGTGGGAATTAATCAAAGCTGGGGATAGCATTGAAATTAAAGAGTTTGAAAGCTCGGAAGCTATAATAATTGATGATACATTGGTCAGATTTAATGGGGAAGAAATCTCCTATAATAATTGGGGAAAGAAAGTTACTGGTTGGTCTTCTATAAGTATTTATGAATGGGCAATGCTTAGTTCGATTAAGAAGACATTACATGAACTAAGGATGGAAAAAATGGCAGAGTTGGAAGCCAAAGGCTGTCCATGGGAAGAATGAGACCAGCGGTTGTAGAGCTATTTGCTTTCTTAAAGCAGCTCAAGGCTTTTTTCGGATATTGCAGTCGATCGACCGGCCACGATCTGAGACTCTTAATTAGATTAACAGCTTAAGGTGCGCCGCAGCGCACCCTACAGAATTAGAGCATCGCAGCTATCACTTCTGCAACTTCAGCAACGGTTCAATCTGCTCCCTTTGAAACTGCAATTCATCCGCCAAAGGCTGATAAATTTCTCGATCGCCCGATTCATTGCAATAATCCCACAAACCATTGTAACAGTGCCTGTCGTCGTCCCAACCCGGATGGTTGACAATCGGATACAAGCAGATTCCCTCTATCGGAACTCCGGCTTTCATCGCCGCCACTACCTCAGTACACACATAATTAAACCAGACAGGTCTAAAATCGTCTTCAGTGCCTGTTTCTGCTATGAATAAGGGGCGACGGTAGCGCTCAAACACTTCTTGCAGGAGTTCGCGAAACGGGCGGTACAGCGGATCGGTGTATTTCATCGGGTCTTCATTGTGAATCCACTGATTGCGATCGTAATAATTCACCCCAATAATATCGAGATATTTTTCCTTGCCACCGAGTTCCGGGCGAAAACGTCCAGCCAACATATCCCAAGCTTGATATTGAGATAAGCGATAACCTTCCGCCGCGTCCCGATCCTCCGGTTTGTCAGGATCGGCAATAATGTTAATTGTGGGATCGATTTGAACGATGCGGGTGCGGGGATTGACTTCCCAAACAGATTCTATCGCGGCGATCGCAGCTTTGACTAACTGGATTTTGAGCTCGTCTCCCCGCCCTTTCGCAAAGGGATTGATGTAGGCGACATCGCCGCCGGCCCAAGCAATAAATGAAATTTCATTGACAGGTGTCACGAAAGGTGTTTGGTCTGTTTCCTCAGTTAGCACTTCCATAAAAGCGCGCACCATCTGGGCAAACCTGGACACAAATTCGGGACTGAAAATATCAATATCGTCTGGCCAGCCGTAGTGAAACAAATCCCAAATTACCTGCATTTTCATGTCGCGGGCGGCCCGGATAATTGGCAGGGAACTGGAAAAATCGTATTTTCCGGGTGTCTGTTCGATTAAGTGCCAGCGGAGGCCTTCGCGGACTGTGTAAATGCCTTGCTCCTGCAAGCGTTGGTAGTCGGCTGCTGCAAATTTATCGTGACCGGTGGCGGCTGTGACATCGAGGCGTTTTCCAGATTGCACTCTGTGGGTGGAACATTCAAATCCGCCCATGAAAAAACTTTGAAACATCAATCGAATTGGTAATGGGGCATTCAGGTTTGTAGTCAGGACTAAATTCTTTAGATTTCAATCATAAAAAACTAAAGTCCTTACTACAAAGGGTGTTTTTGTAAGAAGTATATCGATCGGCAAAAAGCCAAAATGAAATCAGAAAAAAATCTCAGATTTTTACTTTTTCCTTGACTAATCACCAATTAGCATTGAGTAATAGCTTGCGGCTGTGAACTTTCTTCGGGAATATCCCAGCCAAGAGTTGCCGCAGCCATCACCTCTAGGGGAAATTTGGGAGTGCGATCGGCATACAGCAAACCGTTAGCTTCTTGGAAAGTATCGGTCAACTGCGTGTAACAAAATCCGCTGAACATTTCCACTCGGTTTACTACCTTCAACAGCGCGGTGTACCGCCTTTGCAGTTCCTGCGTGTCGGACGCGCGCACGTAGCCCCAAACCCTGTAAAAATCGGGGTTTTCGCGGCCGGCGCAGGCGATGCCTCCGAATTCTGTCAGCATCATCGGCTGTCCTTGGTGCGGGTGTCCGTCGAGGGTGAGGACTCGCCCGCCGGGACGCCCGCGATCGAACAAATCGGCTAGCTGGACTTCGGGCCCGTAGCGTTTGGCTAGGGTTTGCGGGTTGTTGTCGTAGTCGTGAATCGCCAGGATGTCGGTATCGATGCTTTCCCAGCCGTCGTTACCGATGACGGGGCGAGTCGGATCGAGGGTTTTTGTCAAGAAATACAGCGCTTGCACGTAGTTGCGGTGGGCTGCGGCTTCGACTAAATTCGGAACTCCCCAAGATTCGTTGAACGGCACCCAGACTACGATACAGGGGTGGCTGCCGTCGCGCTCGATGACTTCCGTCCACTCCCGCGTCAGCCGTTGCACGGCTTTGGGAGTGAAGCGGTAGGCGCTGGGCATTTCTTCCCAAACTAAGAGCCCCAGCACGTCAGCCCAGTACAAAAATCGCGGGTCTTCGATTTTTTGGTGCTTGCGGACGCCGTTGAAACCCATTGCTTTGACTAATTCGACATCGTGGCGCAAAGCTTCGTCCGAAGGGGCAGTCATCATGGTGTCGGGCCAGTAACCTTGGTCGAGCACCAGTCTCAGGTAGTAGGGGCGGCCGTTTAGCATGAAGCGATCGCGCTGGATGCTGACCGTCCGCATGGCGGTATAAGATTTAACCTCGTCGAGCAGTTTTCCGTCGGCCCACAACTGCACTTGAGCGTTGATTAATGTCGGTTTTTCGGGACTCCACAGCAATTCGTTGCGGTAGTCGTCGATACCGGGGTCGGAGAGGGCGATGCGGCGGTGGATTTCGCCGTTGATGACTTCGTAGGTGTCGTTGACCAGCAGCATACAGCCGATCGACAGTTTAACTTTAATCTGGATTCCCGACTGGCGATCGCCCGCGACAAACGCTTCAAAACCAATTTCCCAGCGTTCAAACTGCGGAGTCCAGCGGATGCGCTCGATATAAGTGTGAGGCACCAATTCTACCCACACCGTCTGCCAAATACCCGTCGTGCGCGGATACCAAATACTATGTGGCTCTATTTGCCAGTCTTGTTTGCCACGCGGTTGCTCCAAATCTTGCGGGTCGTCCTGGGCCCAGACTGTCACCCGCTGCCGCCCGTTGAGGTTCACAACTGCTGTAATGTCTGCTGTGAAAGGAGTGTGTCCGCCTTCGTGTTCCATGACAAACTGACCGTTCACCCAGACGCGGGCGCGGTAGTCTACGGCCCCAAAGTGGAGGAGAACTCTGCCTTCTGTATGGGGTATGTCAAATTCGCGTTCATACCAGCAGTTGGCGTGAAAATTCGTGTCGCCGATCCCGCTTTTTGCCGATTCTGGAGCAAACGGCACTTCTATAGTGTGAGTCCAATCAGAAATATCGATCGGCTGCACGCAGCGTCCTGCGTCATCATAAGCAAACCTCCACTGACCGTTGAGACAAATCCAGTTGCTCCGGCGCAGTTGTGGGCGCGGATAACCTGTTTTCCGTCCTTGAACTGTCACCTTACTATCAAGAGTTGCAGACTCTTCTATCTCACAATTTTCTAGCTCTCTACCTAACCAACTCATCGGCACATCTACCCAAAGTTATATTTATAGGTTAGCTACAATTACCACCACTTTGACAAGTTTTTTGCTGATTAATTTGCAAAAGTTCTGCCATTAAAACAGCCTCATCTGAAGGCTCTCTTGTGCTGAAGTCATTAGTCAGGAGAAGGAACAATAAACCAGGAAGAAAAAACCAGGAAGATTTTTCCTATAGCCCCCTCTCGCCCTCTCCCCCTCTCTCTCTAGCTAGCAAGACTTTGCAAACCTCCTAACGGTTCAGTTAGCTCACTTGTGAGAGAAAATTCTTCCGCAAACGGCAAACAATGAAATATTTGCTGTAATCCCGTCAGTTCAAATAAAATTCTAACTTGTTCGCTCATGGCAGAGATCAAAAGGATACATTCGCTGTCTCTAACTAATTTCACGATCGCCACTACTGCCATTAACTCGGAATTTTTCAGAAAATTTATTTTTGAGAAATCGAGCATAAGAATTTTCCCACCGCTTTCTATTAGACGCTGTATTTCTTTCTGAAACTGAGCAAATTGAGAATTCTCCAAAACCTCATGAGACAAAACAATTTTAACTAGAACGTTCATTTTTACCTCAATTCTTGTTTGAATTATTAAATAACTTTTGATGAAAACCGAGTAAGGTGCTCCGGGGGCACCTTACCTTTTTACGAGGAACTCGCAACTTCCAGCTACTTGGTAGCAGATTTGCCGTTGCCGTTGCCGTTGCCATTGCCGTTGTTGACAACAGCGACTTCTAGAGAAGCTGCGGCGGCTGGGCGAGGGGCAACTCCATTGGAGGAGCTGACATTAGAGGCAGAAGCGTTAACATTTTCTACCAATTCAATCACCGGTTTGGTAGTAATTTGTGTGTAAGTTGTCAGAGCTTGAGCGACCACTTGATCCATGTTGTAATACCTGTAAGTCGCCAGCCTTCCCACGAAAGAAACTCCCGGAGTTGCATCAGCCAAAGCCTTATATTTTTTGTAAATTTCGGCATTTTCTGGACGTGGAACCGGGTAGTAAGGGTCTCCCTCAGCTTGGGGATATTCGTAGACAATGCTAGTTTTTAGATGCTCTTGTCCGGTGAGATATTTAAACTCGGTGCAGCGAGTATATAAATGCTCGTTCGGGTAATTTACCACCGGTGCTTCTTGGTGTACAGGTACGTTCAGCGTTTCGTGCTTGAATTCCAAGGAACGGTAAGGAAGTTTGCCGTAGCAATAATTGAAATAGGAATCGACAGGTCCGGTGTAAATCATTTCTCCGTAAGGGATAAAACCCTCAATCTCCCGGTAGTCGGTATTCAGCATCACTTTGATGTTTGGGTGAGAAAGCATCTTTTCAAACATCCGAGTGTAGCCGTGCAGGGGCATTGCTTGATAGGTATCGGTAAAATAGCGATCGTCCCGGTTAATGCGAGTGGGAACGCGAGCAATCACTGATTTGTCAAGTTCCGAGGGATCCATTCCCCACTGTTTGCGGGTGTAGTTGCGGAAGAATTTCTCGTAAAGTTCGCGACCGACTTTGCTGACAACGACATCTTCGGAAGTGCGAATGTAATCTTTTGGTTCTGCTACTTTCGCGAAGAAGTCTTCTACTTCAAATGACGTGAGATTCAGTCCATAAAGTTTGTTTACGGTATTGAGATTGATGGGAATTGGCAGTAGTTGACCGTCAACGCTGGCGAGCACGCGGTGTTCGTATGGCCGCCACTCGGTGAACCGCGAAAGATACTCGAAAACTTGGCGCGAATTGGTGTGAAAAATGTGGGGGCCGTATTTGTGTACGAGGATACCATGATTGTCGTAGTGATCGTATGCATTGCCGCCGATGTGGTTGCGGGTATCAATTATCAGGACAGTTTTTCCGGCTTCATTTGCTAGTCTTTCGGCAATGACGCTACCTGCAAATCCGGCTCCGACGATTAAATAGTCAAACATTAAAACACCTCTGATTGTGGGTAAGGGTAAGGAATAATTGGTAATTGGACATACAGCGAGGAGTGTTGAGTGTTAGTTTTTGAATCCGTAAAGTGTAACTCTTTAACTTCAACCTCAACATTCCTAACTTAAAACTTTCATCCTGCCTTCTGCTTTCTGCCGTTTCTCGTCGACTGCACTTTCGATCAACCCCAGCATTTCGCCCCAGGTATTGTCCCAAGAATTGTCTGCTAAAAAGGCGTCTACTTCGCTCAGCCACTTGGTGCGAACATCTGAACTTTCGCTGAGGATTTCTTCGGCACAAGCAACGAATTCTGAAGAATTGCTAGCAATCCGAACCAAGCCGTTTTCTCCGTAGGGCCGCACCACGTCGCGGATAGGAGTAGAAATCACAGGTTTGCCGGCAGCGAGGTATTCTGGAGTTTTCGTGGGACTAATAAACTTAGTCGATTCGTTAATCGCAAAAGGCAGCATGGCGATATCCCATCCGCCAAGATAAGCTGGCAATTCTTGATAAGATTTGCCGCCGAGATAGTGGATATTTGGGTGAGTTGGCAGAGTTGCCGGGTCGATTTTCACAACCGGGCCAATGATGACTAAATGCCAGTCCGGCTTTGCTTGGGCTATGCCCGCTAGCAGTTCGATATCCATGCGTTCGTCTATGACGCCATAAAATCCCAAACGCGGGTGAGGAATGTCTTTTTGATCCGCCGGTTCTTCTGAAAGATTCCTGGCTGTCGCAAAGTGTTCTTTTTCGATGCTGCTGGGGAAGGGGTGAATGTTTGGGTGCTGGTGCTGTTTGGCTTCGTAAAGGTTGTGTCCCCCGGTAAATACTACGCTAGCGCGCTTTAATAATTGGTTTTCATTGGCTTTTAAATCCGGGTGCGCGCCTTGGAATGCTGACAGTTCATCCATGCAGTCGTAGACTACAGCTAGCGGCTTTAAGTGAGTGGTGAAACTGACAGCCATTGGTGTGTAATACCAGAGGATGTACTGGCTAATTTCCGCCGCTCGAAACAAATCATCTAGCATGGCTTGCTGAGCAGTTTGTGCTGTTGCTTCGCTGGTTCCTTCGCTCAGGTGCGGTACTATTACCCAGACTCCGCTTTCGTGGATGCTCACATCAAGCCACCAATCTGTAGCCGCGCTAAACACAGGTTCTTCTACAAAGAATACGCGACGAGTTTTGGCACAGCGACTCAAGAGATGTTGCGGGCGTTGATAGACAAAATTCCACCGCAAATGGGACAGGCAAACTAAATCTGGTGCATCTAAAGCCTCAGTTTTTGATAAGTTGGCGCGCAATGCGGGCGACGCAGCGAATTGAGATGGCGATTTGGCTGGATCTATAGAGGTAAATCGGATCTCCCATGCTCGCTCTTTATTGCTATAATTATTGTTTACTGAGTTTTCTGGGGGCGACATATTAGCCTCTGGAATTTGTCAATGAAAATTTGTCCGTTAAAAGTTGTCAATAGGATATATTTCTCAGCAGTGTCTTACTGAAAGTCGCAAGCATAAATCTGAGAACTTTTATTGACGAGCAAGCGCCGCATTCATTGAGCCAAACAAAGAAACTGTTTAGCTGCGGAAAAAACAGGCTTATCTGCTTTTTTCAGAATTGAAACTTGGAGATAAGTTAATATTGTTAGACTTGCTATTGTTGTTAAATGTAACCCAGTTTTTCTGCCCTAACTTCTATCTGAAGGATGACTTTTATCTCAGGAGACACCTAGCTTGTATGCGGGGTTCCAAAGCCGTTAAAATGCCGATCGACCGTGTAAAATGACTTTTAACTGGCAAGTACGGGGTGAAAAAAGAGCGAGTTTTATTGCTTTATTTGAAGATGAGAGAAAATTTGCCATCAAGTTTATGTTGCTTTTTGATTTGACAAACCTTGCTTTTTTTTAACTCATCCGATCGCTAATTTGGTAAATTTGTATCCTAATATACCAAGGCGCGCCAGAGATTTCTAACTTCCGATAGATTAACAATTGACAGTTTATGGAGTGAGGTTAAACTCACCGAACAGCACCTGTCTCAACAATATCACAGAAACCAGGCAACCGCAACGATAAACCTAAGATTTTGCGCGAGTCTGTGGGAAAAAACCAAGATGATGACATTGGCGCTGTGGGTGTCGGTTTAACCTCGCGCCCACAGCACAAATGTCAATCATCCCTCTAAAGGCGGGTTCGCCGATATCTGCAATCAAACCCAAAATATCAACGTAAACCCGCGACTAGAAAATGGCAGCAACTTTACAGTCGGCGGCTGTCAATCTTGGCGATTCCACCTCCAAAGGCAAAATCTTGCACCGTCGAACTCTTTAAGAAATCGTGAGGAAAACCCAATTCAATTGCACTTACTTTGTCTAACTGTTGCATTTGTTCCGGGGTTAATTCAAACTCCAAACAAGCTAAATTTTCCTGAAGTTGCGAGAGTTTGCGCGAACCCACAATCGGAATAACTTCGACTGGCTGTTGGATCAGCCAATTTAGGGCTACTTGAGAAGCAGGTTTGCCAATTTCGGCTGCTATTTTGCTAACTTCGTCAGCAATTTTGAGGTCTCGTTCGTTAATTTTTCCAGATTCAGGTGAATTCAGCCGTTTAGCTTCGCTGGCTGTTTCTGAAGTGTTGTATTTTCCTGTCAGCAAACCGGCTGCTAGGGGACTCCAAGCTGTGACGCCAATATCAAAGGCTTTTGCCATAGGGATCAAGTCCCGTTCTGGAGTTCGCTCTTTTAAAGAATACTCGATTTGCAAGCCGATAAATGGTGTCCAACCGCGCAGATTGGCCATCGTATTTGCTTGAGAAATAATCCAAGCCGGCGTATCGGAAATGCCTATGTAAAGAACTTTGCCGGCGCGCACCAAATCGTCAAAAGCGCGCATCACTTCTTCGACTGGTGTGGTAAAATCCCAAGCGTGCAGCCACAGCAAATCTATGTATTCAACTTGCAATCGCTTCAAACTTGCTTCTACTGCTTGCACCATATTTTTGCGGTGGTTGCCGAAACCGTTGATTTCGCCATTCTTCATGTTGAGGCTATACTTAGTGGCAACTACCCATTTTTCGCGATCGCCTGCGATCAACTCACCGACATATTTTTCGCTAGTACCGTTGGTGTAGAGATTCGCGGTATCAATGAAATTGCCGCCCGCTTCTGCAAAAGCGTCGAACATTTTCCGGCTTTCGTCGTAGGAGCTCCCCCAACCCCACTCTTCCCCAAAAGTCATGGTTCCTAGGCAGATTTCGGAAACGCGAAGTCCGCTGTGACCTAGTAGTTTGTATCTCATGTCACCCTTCCGCTAGTTAATGGTTGTTAACAGTTTAGATCGGGATTTGACAAACTGTTGCCATCTGTCGGGGTGGTGGGTTTTACGGGGCCTTAGCGCTGTGCTTAATGTTGAATGTTTTGCCAAGTCAATCAAAATGCCCTAGCAGGGTGATGCTTTCTCCCCGCTGCCTTTAGTCTAAAAAGCGCGCTCGTGCGATCGTCTTATTAATGTATTTAGGATTACATCGATAAATTAAAATACAGTAAAATAGCCAAACAAATATCTACCTTTAGATAGGTATTTTATGAAATGAGTTAAATAAAAAAATGTTATCTTAAATAATCAGAAAACCAGACAGAACTAGAGAAAAAATTAATGTAGCTAAATTAACTTTTTAGCGTTATAGTGATTTATAGATTACAAAAACTAGGTGACTCACTTGGCTGATATCGTTGATACCGCCGTTTCGGCTGGATCTTTTACAACCCTAGTTGCTGCTGTCAAAGCTGCTGGTTTAGTAGATACTCTCAAAGGCGCTGGCCCCTTCACAGTTTTTGCGCCTACTGACGAAGCTTTTGCTAAGCTTCCCGCAGGTACTGTAGAAGCACTGCTTAAGGACATTCCTAAGCTCACAAAAATCTTGACTTATCATGTCGTTTCTGGCAAAGTTATGGCCGCTGATGTGGTCAAGCTGAAATCTGCCAAGACAGTTGAAGGTTCAGAAGTGAAAATTGATGCTTCCAATGGCGTCAAAATCAATGATTCTACCGTTACAACAGCCGATGTGGCTGCTGATAATGGCGTCATCCACATTATTGATTCAGTCTTGCTTCCTGCGTAAGCACAGACTTAGATAGCGCAATACTATCTTGAGGGCGGTGGCTGTTGTTAGCCACCGCCCTGTTTTAATTGATAGTTGAGATTTAAATATTTTACACAGCTCAATAATTGAAACTATCGCTTTTTTCTCACTGTAGACGGAGGAAAAGTGAAAATCAGGCTCCTCTTCAATTACAGGAACGGCGGCCGGAAACCGATTCATAAGAGTAATTAAGCGATTGAAGCCCACAGAAAGCTCAGGAAGAAGAAATACTTTGAGCCAAAATTAGATTAGTTTAGAAACCACTCTCATGTTGTACAATTAAACGTAGATTGGTCAGCAAATTTTTCCACCCCCTCTCTCTTTAAAATCCCGAAAAAAGTCTTTGACGTTGATTGGAAAAAGCGGAACTTTATATATCGATGGCGATCGAATGTATCAATACTTATTTCGTTATCTGTAGTTTGAGCTATCTTAAACTCGATTTAAACCCTGCCACCTACTTATTAAACCAATTCTTAATATGAAAAATTTTACCTTGAATTTAATTCTTTAATTTAGCTTTTATGGTTTTAATAAATTATTTTGACCAATTACTCAAGCCAACAATTCACTCACAGCTACGCTAAAACCTGCAAGCACACTTTGAGTGTTAACCACTTCCTCCGGATTACACAACCGCCAGCGTTGCCCTGCATTCACAAATACTAATCTCGCTTCAGGAAATAGCAACCAAACTTCTAAACATCCCGATTCCAAATATTTCTGAGCTTTCGCAAATAACTCTTCGCCGCTATCTTCGGGGGAAGCAACTTCCGCTATCAAAGGAAAACTTTGGGAAAATGCTGTAAAATTGCCTGATTCGGGCAACAATTCAGGAGTAATGTAAGCAACATCGGGACGGCGACCCTGTTTGTTAGTGCGGCAAAGGACTTCTGTAACAACTTCTCCTCCCTGTCCGCTGGAATTTTTGTAATTTCTCCAGTAGCTCGATAATTTAGATTGAGCGAGGCCGTGCTTGAATGTCATTCCTGTTTTCTCCACTAAGTTGCCGTCAACCCATTCCATTCTATCAGCAGGTTTGACTAAAAAATCTTCAAGAGATATGACTTTTTTAGGCTCAGATTCGTGGAAAATTTCTGGTGTATTTTCTAATTGAGGATGTGATTCTAACTCTGAGTTTTTGTCGGCATTTTGGGGTATAATTCTAGTAGCTGTCATGCTCGCAACCTCTGTTTAACTATTATAAGTTTACAAGCGATCGCTCTCGATCACATTTAATGACATGATTGAAATTGGTAGATTTGGTCTTTTCAACTTAGCCAGACAATTTATATATCATAGCAATTCAGAAAGGTGACTTTCATGATTCTCTCAAACCGTTTTTCTGAAGCCCTCACCTATGCCGCCGAATTGCACGCTACCCAACTTCGCAAAGGTTCTGGCGTTCCCTACATTGCTCATTTGTTGGGCACTGCTAGTATAGCTTTAGAATATGGAGCAAATGAAGATGAGGCGATCGCAGCTTTGCTTCACGATGCGATCGAAGATCAAGGTGGCGCCATCACCCGCGAAGCCATCCGCTACCGCTTTGGTGATACCGTCACAGCGATTGTAGACGGCTGTACCGACAGTGACGAGACGCCGAAACCCCCTTGGCGTCAGCGAAAGCAAGCTTATATCGATCGCATTTATACAGCTTCTGGCTCGGTCAGATTAGTCTCGGCTGCTGATAAACTTTATAATGTCCGATCGATCCTGAAAGATTACCGTCAATTAGGAGATACTGTTTGGGAACGCTTCAAAGGTGGCAAAGATGGTTCTCTCTGGTATTATCGTTCTTTAGTAGAAGCATTCCGCCAAGCTGAGTTAACGCCTATAGTTGAAGAATTAGACCGCACAGTTTTAGAATTGGAACAGTTTTCTGAAGGCTGAATACTGAAGGTAAAAATCACTAATTATCAATTACCAATTACAGTCACACAATGGCAAATGTTCGCTTAGAAAATATTACCCGACGCTACCAAAACGTCACCGCGATCGAAAATATCAGCTTCAAAATCCCGGACGGGGAATTTTGGGTATTAGTCGGGCCATCCGGCTGCGGAAAATCGACAATTATGCGGACAATTGCAGGTTTAGAAACCGCAACTTCCGGCAATCTTTACATCGGAGATAATTTAGTTAACAACATTCCGGCGAGACAGCGGGATGTAGCAATGGTGTTTCAAAATTACGCGCTTTATCCGCACATGACTGTCGCAGAAAACTTGGCATTTGGATTGCGGATGCGGAATGTTGACCCGACTAAAATTCAAGAACGAGTCGAAACAGTAGCCCGATCGCTCTCGATCGACCACCTCCTCAAGCGTAAGCCCAAACAGCTATCAGGCGGACAGCAGCAGCGGGTAGCACTGGGAAGGGCGATCGCCCGCGAACCGAAAGTATTTCTTTTAGATGAACCGCTTTCTAACCTCGATGCTCAACTGCGAGATGACACTAGAGCAGAACTCAAACAACTGCATCAACGGCTGGGAATTACCACAATTTACGTCACCCACGACCAAGTGGAAGCGATGACTTTAGCTGATAAGATTGTGGTCTTAAATGGGGGAAAAATTCAACAAATAGGAGACCCGCAAAGCATTTATGCTAAACCAGCGAACCGCATGGTGGCAACATTTTTAGGCAATCCCGCCATGAACATTTTGCCTGTAATATATACTAACGAATGTTTTCAAGTAGGAAATCAACATTTAGCCTGTCCGCCCTCGATTCAGAAAAAATTGCACGCGAGAGAAGGACAAGGATTTGATTTGGGCATCCGTCCAGAAAATATAGAAATCTTTACGCCACAAACCGCAGAAGAAGATGATTTGAAAACCGATGTTTGGGCATTAGAAAAAGTCCCTCTTGATGTAGAAGTAAAAGTAGTGGAACCTCTGGGACGAGAAACTTTAATTCGGGCGAGTTTGCCGTTGTTGAGCGCGGAAACTACTGTACAGTTACAAATACCTGCGAGTGTTCGCTTGCGATCGGGTGATCGACTGACGGTACAACTTGACTTCGATCGACTATTTATATTTGACCCCTCCACTGGTGAGGCGCTTTATCCTTAACGGATTGAACAGGGCTTACGCACGAGTATCAGCCACCAGGTCTTTTTAGTCGCAGTGCCTAAGTCCTGTTCAATCTAAAATCTAAAATCTAAAATAGACTGAGCCTTCCACTGGGAAAGTCTCGATTCGCAGTTACAAAAGTTTACACTTGACATTTATTAATTTCCGAAGTAATGATACGATTAGTATTGGCACAACGGCAAAACGTCCCCCAAAAGCTGATATTTCCTGCTGACTTGGGGCGCTCGCTACCCACAAGACAAGCATCTTCTCCCTAAGAAGTGGCTTTACGCCCCGACTTGGGAGCAACTAGCGAAGCAAAAACTCAGAAAAACGTTCTAGCGGCATTTTTAGATGAATCCCGACAACCTGCCTCAAATGCTGCAAACAGGATTTCACCTAACTTTAGGTGCAACTTCCTTTTTAATTGAGACATTGCAAGATCCTCTGAAGCGAGAAGAAAATCTTGACAAACTCAAGTCAGATTTTGGCCAGCTAGCCGATGAGCTGCTGGAAAAAGGAGAAATGACTGAGCGAGAAGCCCGGAATTTTGTAGATACTATTTTATCTCAACCGGGCGATCGGGAGAATGCAGACAATGAATCTGTCTCGCCCAAGCAATCAGATGCAGCGACTGATGCTCCTCCCGATTCGGTTGTACAGCCTAACGTAAAGCTAGAGATTCAAGAATTAACTGCACACATGGCAGCGCTGAGGGCCGAGTTGGAAAATTTGCGCGCCGAAAATTCCCAGTATTAAAGAATCAAGAGTCTTTAACACAGCCGGAGTTTACTTGCCAACTTAATTTAAGAGAACCAAACTTTAGTCATTGTCCCATTTTTCAGAACCTATCAGGTCGGCAATGCGATCGCGCAGCAAGAAGTCGCATTTTTCTAATTCGCACTCTACACAAGCCCATTCCCGAGGAGGAATGAATTGGCACAGGGTGTAGATCGGCTGTTGGCGGCTGAGAACACCCTCATGCACGAGCTGACGCGCTTCATCTTGGATCACATCTAAAGAGTATTGGATTTGGGGAATAGTGGAGTGAATCATAATGCGCCCTCAATGTTTTACTAAAAAATTTTATGGCCCTGGTAATAATATAGTCCAAACTTACGAATATGGAAGTTAAATTTTGTCCGTATCCAGCTATACAATTCACTGCTGTAAATAAAAATAAATTATACGAATCATCAGTAAGTGATGGGATCTGTCTTAGGATATTGATAAAAAGCACATTTTCCTGACTAGCAAGCGGATCTGCAGGAAAGCTCAATTCAGAACTTAGGAACCCGCATGAGATTCCCGGTTTCTGGATGCTTTGCCACCAAAGGCAACATTTCTTGCGAGAAACCGGGTTGATGAATTTAAGTTTTGACGGAAACAGCAAAGGAAAGATTTACCAATCCGGCAACTCAAGCATTAGCAGTTCCGTCAATGCCGAATAGCACTTCTAGAGCGAGAGATTGCGCTGCAGGCATCTGCCCATAACAAAATACATAAGGAATACTCGGAGGCAAGTGTGGTAAAAATTGCTCTAAAACGTAGGGACTGCCGTAAATTAACACAGCTTGCAGTTCTCCCGTTTTTAATAATTTCTTAAACCAATCTTGAGCTGCTTCGGTCAAACCAGCACTGCCTCGGAAGCAATTGCCGCGAATGAAAATTTGCAGCAGTGTCGGAGAAAAATGCTCTGCACTTGTATTTTCAGCGATCGAAACTGTGCGATCGTCAATTAGTTGCAATTCGTAACCAAACTGTTCGGGAATGGCGATCGCCGGAGTGTGATTGCCCAAAAACTCGCACCCCAAAACATCATCTACAACAATCAAATTCCGCAAAAGCCCGTTTTCTGGGGGTTGTGCAACCTGCAAAGGTAGATTGCCACCAAATTTCAAAGAATCTCGCAAAATATCGGCAGCAGTTGCCCTTGCCTGTGGGTTTGCCAGCAAACTTAAGTCGATCGACTCCAGGGATTGTAAATTCTTGCTTCCCCCCTTAGTAAGGGGGGGTTGGGGGGGTTCAGAAATCAACATACCCACCTTTATTTTCGCTTTCCAAATGCGCTTGACAGATTCCTTGATTTGTGATAATAAGATCCGCCCTTGAGTGACAGCTTCGCAGATCGCGAGAATCGCACCTTCCGGGTCAAGCGGCATCAGCAAAATATCCGCACCAGCCTCAGCAGCCAAAACAGCAGCTTCATTAGCGCCGTACTTATTGGCGATCGCACCCATCACCAAAGCATCCGTCACAATCAAACCTTCAAATCCCAACTCTTCTCGCAGCTTCCCAATCAAAATTTTGCGAGAAAGAGTAGCAGGAAACTCCGCATCCCAAGCCGGAATCAGCAAGTGAGCACTCATCACAGCATCGACCCCAGCAGCCATCGCCTCAACAAAAGGAGGCAACTCAACCTCAGTCAATCTCGCTGGCGAATGTGGCAAAACCGGCAATTCCAAGTGAGAATCAACCGCCGTGTCGCCGTGGCCGGGAAAATGCTTAGCTGTGGTCAAAACCGGGTGATCGCCTGCGCCTCTAATAAAAGCAGCGGCTAATTTCCCGACAATTTCCGGTGTCTCGCCAAAAGCGCGGACGTTAATCACAGGATTGTCGGGATTGTTGTTAACATCAACGACGGGTGCGAGAATCCAATTTAGACCGATCGCCCTAGCTTCGATCGCGGTCACAGCGCCCATTTGTTCAGCATATCGATCGGCTTTACCTGCATCGTGTCGCGCCACTTCAGCAATCGCCATCGGCGGTCCGAACCAAGTCGCCCCCGCGAACCGCTGGCCGACACCTTCCTCAATATCAGCCGCCAGCAGTAGCGGAAACTTGGCCCAAGACTGCAATTGGTGCGATCGAACTGCCAACTCCGCAGCACTTCCCCCGACCAAAATCACCCCCCCGACGCCCAACTTTTCCAGATAATAGCGGAGTTTGCTAGCCGTTGGTTCCCATTCGGGATAGCGAATTTGGTGGTCGAACAAGCAGCCAGAAGCGCGCACCACGAACATCTGGGCCACCAGTTCTGGTAAGGAAAGATTGTCAATCATGGGAAATTAGGAATTGTGGACTGTTGACTGTGGACTGTTGACTGTGGACTGTTGACAGGAAAGCTGTTGACTACCTTCAGGCACTAATCCTCGTCTGCTTCTAAATCATCATCATCATCATCATCATTTTCATTGCCCTCGGCCAATTCTTCGTCATCAAACATACCTGGTTTGCGATCGGCAGAAAGCTGATTCAGCAGTATCAGCATTTTATCGCCCCGTTCCAAAGAACGGTCTTCGAGAAAAATTACTTCCGGCGTCCGGCGCAGTTGCAATCGTTGGCCCAACTGACTGCGGACGTAGCTAGTAGCAGATTTCAAACCCTCCATAGTCTCGGCCTTCGCCTCATCAGTACCGTAGATGCTGACAAAAATTTTTGTATGCTGAAGGTCTCCCGAAACAATTACATCGGTGACGCTAACCATACCGGCACCTACCCGGTCGTCCTTAATTCCATTCAGCAACATCAGGCTGACTTCCCGTTTAATCATTGAAGCTACACGCTCAATGCGACGACTTGTAGCCATAACACCTACTCCTCTAGTTTCCTAATCAGCCATTTTCATCCCGATTGACAATTGTAGCGCGATCGGTCAGGGGTGTTACGGGCGATCGTCCGAGTTAGGGGTGAGAGACAGCTTAGAGGAAAAAAATGTTTGATTGCCATAGGTGAATATATAGCTAATATAGAGGTGTAGAGTGAGAGACAGCTTAGAGGAAAAAAATGTTTGATTGGATTGTCAAAACCGTAGCCGATGCTTCAGGGATAACTAACCAGCTAAAGATAGCTGAATGGGCAAGATTGAACAGGACTAACCCTTTCGATATGGGAGCCAAAAACTACCAACGATGTGTTTATGACTTAGGGTTAGGGGGAAAATATCATGAACTTGAATATAACGAAGATGGAAGCCTAAAATATCAATAATTTTGCCGTAATTCCCTTGATTATGATTCATACTTACCCATTTTATTATCCATCCCTAATCAATCAATTAAACAGAAACATTTGTTGTCAAAATTCCTTTATCGCTGTGTTTTTTTAGGAAATAAAACTCATGGAAAAAGAATTTACAATCGGTCAAAAAGTCAGAGTTGTGGCGATGCCGCCTTACGTCAAAACTGCCGAACCGATGCCGATGCTGCGGCCTGCGAATTTAATTGCGATCGGCGCTGAAGGCGTTGTGATCGATCGGCGTCCCGGCAATTATTGGGGAATTCGTTTTGAAAAAGGTGCTTTTCTGTTAGACAGTCAGTACATTGAAGCAGCGGAAACTAATGTAGAAGGTAATGGGTAATGGGCAAGGGGGAGTGGGGAATGGGAAGGAGGGAATTGATCTGATATCAAATTCGTTGGTCTCAAAATTATTCATCTCTCTCTTCTGGAGACTCAGCGCCCTCTGCGTTCTCTGCGGTTAAATCATTCCGAAACAACAGTAAACCCTATGAGAAATTAACATTTCCCTTTTCCTTCTTCCCTCAACATCCCTTCCTCAAATCCGTTAAATCCCATTGCTGGCTCGTTGCCGAATTTCCTTTTTCAACAAGCCAGCTTAGCTTCAAAAGCCAAAGAATTAACAGGAAACTCCCCCAAAAATTCCTCTAAAATAGGAGATGTGAAGTTACAAGGTTGAGGCTTTCCCAAATGATAACCTTGAGCGTAATCTACGCCAAGTTCATTGAGTTTATCCATAATTGTTTGATTTTCAACATACTCGGCAATAGTTTTAATTCCCATTACGTGAGCGATTTTGGTAATAGCTTCCACCATTGCGACATCAATAGGATTATCGACAATATGCTTAATAAAATTGCCGTCTATTTTGAGATAATCAACCGGCAAGCTTTTCAGGTAAGCAAAGGAAGACATCCCGCTGCCGAAGTCGTCCAAGGCAAACTGGCAGCCTAGTTCCTTGAGCTGCCAAATCAAGCTGGCTGCCTTACTGAGATTACCAATGGCAACGGTTTCGGTAATTTCAAAACAAATTATTTGTGGCGGTATTTGATGGATAGAAAACTGTTCCTGAATAAACTCGATAAACTTTTCTTCGTTGAGGCTGTCGCCAGAAAGGTTGATTGAATAAAGGTTGGGATATTTGCCAAATGACGATTGCAGATCGGAAAGAGAGCAAGCAGGGAAGGTAACTATTTTATCGCTGCCTACCGCGGGGTTTTGGACTAATAAATTTGCCGTGAAAATTTTAGATAAATTGCTAAATAAAGTGCTAATTACCCAGCGGTCGATCGCGTGCATCAAGTTGTAGCGTTCTGCCGCCGGAATAAACGCCATCGGCGATACCAACTCACCAGTTTCCAACTGGAGGCGCAGGAGGATTTCGCAGTGGGTTCCGGTGGTTGGAGAGTTGAGCAAAGGTACGATCGGCTGAGAGTACAAGCAAAAGCGATTCTCTTCTAAAGCTTGATGAATTTGCACCACCCACTCGGTTTCGCCATGCTGTTTGATTAATTCTCGATCGCCGGCTTGATAAACCTGTACCCGGTTGCGACCTTTATTTTTAGCAGCGTAGCAGGCCATATCGACCGCGCTCAAAATCGCAGATGTCGAGGCTGTTTTGGGATTGATTGCTACCAAACCGATACTGACGCCGATCGAAAAAGTTTTGTCCTGCCACGCAAAGCGGAATGCCTGAATGCTTCGCAGGAGCGTTTCAGCAACGTTCAATCCTCGTTCGACGGGACAGTGGTACAGGAGTACGGCAAATTCATCGCCACCCAGACGTGCCACAATATCGGTTTTGCGGATATTGCTTTTAAATAGCTGGCTGACTTGGCGCAGCAGTTCGTCCCCAGCAGCATGACCGCAGGTGTCGTTAACTATTTTGAAGCGATCGAGATCCAGGTAAAGCATCACGTGTTCTTGCCCGTAACCTTGAGCGCCGTGTAGGGCGTGCTCTAGCTGGTACTCAAATTCCCGGCGGTTGACTAATTGCGTCAGGGGGTCATGAGTTGCCTGCCAGGTGAGTTGCCGCGCTTGAGTTCGCACTTGTGTGACATCTCGGAACACAACGACGGCCCCGACAATTTCGCCGCTGCTAGCGTGGATGGGGGCGACGCAGTGGTCGATCGCAAATTCGGTGTTGTTGCGGTCAATCAGCAAGCTGTTGTGTCCTTGGTCAACAATCCGACCTTCGCACAAAGCGATTTCGGCGATATTTTCGGTCGGCCGCCTGGTAGTTTCGTCAACTATTCTCAGCACGCTGGCGAGGGGCAAACCCTTAGCTTCCGAGGTAGACCAACCCGTGAGTTGTTCGGCAACTGGATTAAGTGTGGAAATGCAGCCGTCGGCGTCAGTAGTGATTACGGCATCGCCGATCGATTGTAGAGTAACCTGAGCGAGTTCTTTTTCTTCAAAAAATGCTTGTTCCATGCGCTTGCGATCGGTAATATCTCGCTGCACCGACACCCAGTGGGTAACGTTCCCGGAGGTGTCGGTAACTGGTACGCTGTTTAGTTCCACCCAATAAGTGGAACCGTCTTTGCGGTAGTTAATCAATTCCAGACGTAGGGGTTCTCGGCGAGAGAAAGCACGGCGAATTTTAGCTACCTGGGTGGGGTCGCTTTCTGGGCCGCGCAAGCAACTGGGGGTTTGTCCGATGATTTCTTCGGGTAGGTAGCCCGTCATTTGGGTAAAAGCTTCGTTGGCATAGATGATGGTGGGGTCGGAGATATCGCTGTCTCCCGCATCCATAATCACGATTGCGTCGTTAGCGTTCACTACAGCAGATTCTAAAAGGTGGAGTCTGGTCTCGGCCCGCACGCGGGTAGCAATTTCCCTTTCTAGTCGGGCGTTAGTCAAGCTGAGGGATGCGATCGCTTTTTCCAATTCCTTAGTTCTTTCTGCCACTGAATCGTGCAGAACATCGATCGCCCCGGACATTTCCATCGGGTCAAGTACGCGCAGTATGTTGGTTTGAGTAACTATTCCCAGGAGTTCTCCCTGTTCCCCCGTTACTACCAACCTGCGGACTAAACGCTCGTGCATTTCCTGATGAGCTACCCACAGCGAGTCTTCTTGCTTGAGGCTAAATAAGGGGGTACTCATCACAGTTTGGGCGATCGTTTTCGACAAATCTATATCTAAAGCTTGAAATTCTACAATATCCCGTTCTGTGACTATACCTACTGGAATGGGGAACGGTAAGTTTCTCGATAATTCTGTTGATTCGGTAATTACTACGCAGCTAACGCGGTGCTGCGCCATCAACTCGGCTAAACTCCTAACTGACGCAAA
Organism: Microcoleus harperi Pol14_C6; assembly: GCF_036701295.1. NCBI lineage: Bacteria > Bacillati > Cyanobacteriota > Cyanophyceae > Oscillatoriales > Microcoleaceae > Microcoleus > Microcoleus harperi. The sequence continues at coordinate 42,378 of NZ_JAUBQN010000011.1, forward strand.
GCGAGGTGCTTGAATGACTTGTGCGGTCATTACTTCTTTCACGCGGCGCATTTTTAAGATATTTGCCGGTTTCAGCATGGCTTGCCGAATGCTTTCCGGGGTAATTACTCCTAAGAGTTGACCTTCACTATCCAATATTGGCAAATGCTTAATTCTTCTTTGCCCCAGCAGAATTAGGGCGCTGAAAATATCTTGAGTCTCGGATTTTGTCAGAGTTGCTGCAGGCTGCTTCATCACTTCTGCGATGGTGACACCTTTTAAGTTTTTGCCCGATGCAATCAAATCGACAAGATCCCTTTCGGTGAAAATTCCTTGCAATTGAGAATGTGAACCAGAGTGCGAGGATAATTTTTCTAGGGATTTTTCCACGACAAAGACGCAGATACCTGTCGCGTCTCTGAATGCACTTGACGTGGGGGAATTTGCAATGTCTGTTAGTGGCTGATAGATATCGGTTGGTGGAATGGCTGCGTTTAGAGAGCAACTTCCGCGCCGTTGGCCCATCAGGGTAATTACTTCTGCTAGTGGGGTATCGGGGGCAACGGTCAAGGGGTAGCGGTCTATTACTTGAGCTAAGGTTGGCAGATACTTGGAGGAATCGTTTTTGAGCATATTTAATTGAGTTTTGGGATCGCGTGGACTCTGCGACATTCCAAAAAAGTGCTGGTTTCCAAGCACTAGGTGGATTTTTACGGGGCTGCTGAGACCTAATTAAAACTTATTGTTAAAAATGCAGCCGAGCTTGGGCTGGGGATCAAGCCAGTCACTGCTTTTCCTCTACCTATAAAGTTATAAGCTTATCTTTATTTTAAATTAATTTTTCAGTCTCGTGACACTTTTATTAAAAACACAGTATTTTATGTGAACTTTTTGCGATAGGATCATCCCTAAAATCCTCCCTCGTATTGAGAATTATCTCCATCTTCAGAAAGACGCATCGGTTGGCTATATTAACTAACCTAGAAGAGGTTACTACAAAAGTGCACTGTATGAAGTTCGGCAGTGTTAAGTTTTGCGAAATTATGTTTTGCTAGCTGGTCGAAACCATCTAGGCGTTGTTGAGGGCAATCGATATCACAGCCCATCTGTGAATTAGATCGCAACTTGCGAAAACAACCATGGTAAGATTGTAGATATCAACACAAGAAGTTAAATAGAGAGTCTGGTGAGGAAAAAAGGATTATGAAACGCAATCTATTAGCCGCTACTTTTTTAATTACTCCCCTACTGTTGGCTGGCCCGGCGCGCGCTGAAAATCCCGTTCACGTCAAGCAGTTACTATCAACTGGGCAATGTTTTAAGTGCGACTTGTCAGGAGCAGATTTAACAGGAGCACATTTAATTGGTGCTGATTTGAGAGAAGCAAATTTACGAGGAGCAAACCTATATAAGGCCAACCTCGAAGGTGCTGACCTAACGGGTGCTAACTTGACGGGTGCTAACTTAACCGCAGTTTTCCTGACTAATGCCAGTTTAAATGACGCAGACCTCGATCGGGCGAATCTGACTGCAGCCATCATTAACACCGCTGACGTATCCGGCGCATCAATGGAAGATATGACCATCACTGATGCCAAAATCTACAATACCCAAATCGGCGTCGGCGGTAGCTACGACCAGTGAACTCAGTAAAAGAATGAAAACTGCCAATTTTCAGTTTAAAACCCGGTTTTTCCCCAAAAACCGGGTTTTTAGTTTTTGTGTAGGGTGGCCAGGAATTTCACATTTTCTCTCGTCTTTCAAACGAACCCTCTGACGCACCCTACTAAGAAGTAGGAGACAATTAATTACACAAAACTATGGGCTACAAGCCTTGTCTAGTAAAAAATTAGACAAAAATCAGTGTGTAATTAATTCTGTCTAATCACTTACTAGCCCTAAAAACCCAAATCAACCGCAATGCGGTGCGCGCAAGCAAACCCAGAAAACGCCACGGCATTTAAACCCTGTCCGGGAAACGTACTGTCACCCACACAATACAAACCAGGCATAGAAGTTCGATTAAACGGCATTCCCAGCAAACCCATTAACTTCTGTCGCGGAATCGGCCCGTAAGTTCCGTCTTCGCGCCCCAAAAAGCGCCGGTGAGAACGCGCTGTCCCCACTTCCATATAATCCAGACCGGCATCTAAACCGGGAAATATCTTTTCTAATCTTTCAATAATTCTCCCTGCCGCCTCTTCTTTTTTATCCTCATATTCCTGCTGCGAAAGTCCTTCCCACTGTTCTATCCAACTCGAAGTAAAAGCGTGAACTATGTGATATCCTGCAGGAGCTAAATCTGGGTCAAGCACGGTTGGAATTGACACCAAAACAGTTCCCTCTGGCGCTTCCATTTTATCCCACTCTTCTAACAAAATGTGGTGGCAGGCGCTACCAGCAGGGATTACGCTTGCTTCTACTCCCAAATGCAAACTCAAGAAACTGGGGGCTTTTTGATAGCGCTGCTGCCATTTTTTCTCGCTAGCGGGCATCTCTTCGGCAGACAGCAATTTCTCAAAAGTATCCCAGCGCGTGGCGTTAGAAACAATTCGCTTGGCCCGGTAAACTTCGCCGGTGGCTAACTCGACTCCGACAGCGCGGCCGTTTTCTGTAATAATTTTTTTCGCTTTAGCTTTGTATTGAATTTTCCCGCCGCATTTTTCTAATCCTTCTACTAATTTTTGGGCAATTTGACCGACTCCGCCTTTGGGATAATTGATGCCACCGTAATGTCTGTCGGAAAATACCATTCCGGCGTTAATCATTGGCGTCAAGTCTGCAGGTACTACAGACCAGTAGTAGCATTCCATGTCGATAAATTTCAGCAAAGTAGGGTCTTTTATGTAGCGCCGCGCAATGTCGCCAGTATTTTGAGGCAGATATTTTACTAATCCCAAACAGGCTAAAGGATTCTGAAAAAAGACTCGGACGAGATATCCGGGTTCTTCTAGAGATAGCAATTCCATCCCGTTGAGGCAGTTGAAGACGTTCCAGCATTCACCGTAAAATTTGTGGATTCCTTCGCGTTCGTGAGGGAACCTGTCTGTTAATTCTTGCAAGTATTTATCATAAGCCTGGGGAACTTCAAGTTCTAAGCCGCTGGGTAAGTGATAGTGAAGCTGTACGGGGTCGGGAATCGTTTCTAGGGTGACGTTGACGGCTTTCAGGGCGCGGGTGAGGAGGTTGGTGGTGCCACGCTGTCCGAAACCAAAAATCATGGATGCGCCGACATCGAATCTGTAGCCTTCTCGATCGAAATATCCCGCGCTACCCCCCGGAATTGTATAGCTTTCGAGCACTAAAACTTTGACTTTCTTAGCGGCTAGCTGGGTGGCCGTTACGAGTCCACCAATGCCGGAACCGATGACAATCACATCAAACTCTTGCTGTGTAGGGTGGGAGTTGGAAGAAAATAACTGGGATTGGGTAGGAGCTGACATTAGGTTAAAAATCTTAATAATTTCCATAATATTACAGTCGATCGCTCTAGAAGGAAGAAGGCACGACACGGATTTTGATACGGATACACGGATTAATTATCGATCGTCAGGCATTCGTCAGATGTTGAAGGCAGATGTTGAACGAATATTAATTACCCGATTCCCGATTCCCGATTCCCGATTCCCGATTCCCGATTCCCAACGCCCCAGCTTCAAAAAAAAATGCGGGAACAGTCTACCATTGCCGACTGCCCCCGTCTGCCGATCCTTTGAGAGGAGAACACTAAAAATCACTATAACCTTATTGCTAATTTATGTCAATACTATTGGAAAAATATTTCAATAAGCTGATGGAGGTCGATCGGCGAAGGGGTTCTAACTCAATCTCTGGCTTGTATGCGCCATCAAGGATGTGATAAGTTGCACAGAGCGATCGCTCGCCCGTTGGGGAAGCCCGCCCCTACGGGGGCTACGCCAACGAAGAGGAGCGATCGCACCGCATAACATCCCTCAAACCTAGCACTCTCCCCAATTTCCTAATGTCCCTGCAACTGCGCGTTTACGTTCCTCCACATCCGTTAATTAAACACTGGCTGGCTGTTGCCCGCGACGCCGCCACCCCATCGGTACTTTTTCGTTCTGCGATGACGGAATTGGGAAGGTGGCTGGCTTACGAGGCGATTCGAGAATGGCTGCCGATAGTCGAAACCACAGTGCAGACGCCTTTGGCAGAATGTCCGGCGACTTTTATCAACCCGGAAGCTCCGTTAGTTGTGGTACCGATTTTGCGGGCGGGTTTGGCACTGCTCGAAGGAATTCAGACGGTTGTGCCGCTGGCTTCGGTTTACCACCTCGGTATGGCAAGAAATGAGGAGACGCTGCAACCGACTTGTTATTTGAACAAATTGCCGGCGCAGTTTAACCCGGAAACGCGGGTGATAATTAGCGAGCCGATGCTGGCAACTGGCGGCACGATTATAGCGACTATGCAGGAATTGACTGCACGGGGAATTGACCCAAGCTTGATTCGGATTATCTCTGTGGTGGCTGCTCCTCCAGCTTTGAAGAGGCTGAGTGCAGAGTACCCGAGTTTGATGATTTACACGGCAACGATCGACGAAATAGTCAACGAACAGGGCTTTATTGTACCTGGTTTGGGAGATGCGGGCGATCGAACTTACGGCACATAAACCAGTCAATCAGTCAATTTTAGATTTTAGCTTTTAGATTTTAGATTGACTCGACAGATAAGTCTGGGGGCTTGTAGGCGTCAGCCAATTTTAGATTTTAGATTGACTCGACAGATCGATCTGGGGGCTCGTATGCCTTTTTGGGTGCGGTAAGTTGTTCCAGGAATCAGTTGCTGAAATCTGCGGCAAAAAAGATGACCCTGGTTTGGTAAAAGCAGGCACAGAGAAAGTTAGAATCAAAAGTACAAGTCAAAAATAAATAGCTTTTAGCACTCATTGCCTGTGAAACTTGATTCTGTTCCGCCAAGCTTGTCTGCTTCTGACTCAGTAAACCTCAATTATGATTTGCCACAACAGGTACAACTACAAATAAAAGAGGTTACTGAGATTTGTGCTGCTTTAACCCCGGAGCCCGCTGAACTCTCAGTGACTCTAAATCCCGATATTTGTCAGGAACAAAAGAAACTGAAGCCGAAGCACTGGGCAATTTTTGCTTCGACTTTTGCAACTATTTTTTTAGCTGAAATTGGAGACAAAACTCAGCTCGCAATTTTGCTGATGACGGCTGAATCTCGAAATCCTTGGATCGTGTTTGCGGGTGCGGGTTCGGCTTTGATAGCAACCAGTTTGCTGGGGGTGTTGCTGGGAAGATGGCTGGCTAGTCGGATTGCTCCGAGAACTTTGGAGAGAGCAGCCGGAGTGATTTTACTGGCGATTTCGGCGGTTCTGCTGTGGGAAGTGCTGGGTTAATTGTCTGCCTGTCGGTAAGTCCTAGATTTCTACAATAGCTAACTAAGAACTAAAAAAACATGGACTGGCAACTTTTGGGAATCAGTTTTATTACAGTGTTTTTGTCAGAATTGGGAGACAAAAGTCAATTAGCTGCGATCGCCCTAGGCAGCAGTTGTAACTCGCCGCGGGCTGTATTTTTCGGTACGGCGTCGGCGCTGCTGCTGGCGAGTTTAATCGGCGTGGCGATCGGCTTCAGCACGGCAGAGGTGTTGCCGGAACGACTGGTAAAGGGACTCGCGGCGATCGGATTTGCGGTAATGGGTTTGCGCTTGCTGTGGCCAAAAGCAGATTTACCGGAAGCATCCGAGTAGGGCGTGGCGTCAGTCGATTTTAGATTTTAGATTTATTCCACAGATGAATCTGGGAGTTTGAACAAGAGTCTAAAATTTTGCTCTCTCCACAACAGGAGTCGTTCGCAAGTATCCGTTTTTGGGCGGTCAAAAAACTCGCAAATATAGTTATCTCAAATTTGTTAGCATCGGAATTATTCCTATCTCTCTTCTAGATCTCTGCGTGAATCTGCGTCAATCCATTGTCATCTGCGGTTAATACATTCTATTTTTTTAACCGCAGATGAGGGCAGATAAACACAGATTAACGCCGATGAGTATTAAATCCGTAGGAGAGCTAATGCCTGCAATTCCAGCCTAGTTTACGAGCACGTCAAAATTTCAAAAATTAGCAGCGGGCGTGAATTCATGCCCGCTGCTAAAGCTTGAGTTTTTCTCAACTCAAGCTCTGAGTATTGTGTCAATTACGCTTGGTTTTGGTAGCACCAGCCGATCAGGGTACCGGCGACAGCCAACTTCAGTGCTTCCAATGCAAAATAGCCTTGGTGCAGTAGATTCATCCCGGCGGGTACTTCTGCTGCGGAATCGAACAGATTTAGCTGCATTCCCAAGGCGCTCATTTGGGGAGTCAGGGCGTAGGTGTCAACCAGGGCGATCGCTAGAAGTACCAATGATAGTAAGATTGCTGTGCGGCTGCGCTTGCCGAAGTCACTGACTAAATTGCTCAAAACCATCAAACCCGTTGCCACCAGGCCTGAACAGATTAACTCAACGCGGTTGAATCCCCAGAACATTAAATTTCCGGCTGTTGCAAACTCGGGAGATGTCATCATGCCAGATACGTAGAGACTGGGCATAATTACTAAATCCAAAATCAGGCTACCGCTGAGCCAGAAAATTAGGGCCACCATGACAATTGCTTGCCAGCGCGGTTTGATTGATTCCACTCTTGATGTTGTAATAGCTGTCATATAATTAGACCCTCTAAAATTTTCTTCTGCCTTTTCTAGAGTTTAACTAACTTTTTTCTCAAATTCTGTTAAGTATTTTTAAATTAATGGTAACTTTTGTGTAACATACCCTGAAGAATTGTTAAGCTCACTTATGTTTGTCATCACATCGGTTAACTAATACTAATTCGGAAAAAGTACGGAATAAATTAATAATTACTCACAGGACTTATGCACTGCTACCAAAGACACCTGTTTTTGACTCTGATTAAACACGGTAACGTATTTTTTATAAAAAACCAGGTTTCTGCGTCCAGAAATAACTCCTAATTTAACTGTATATGCCTAAATTTCAATTATCCTCTTGGTTGCCCCGTCTCCCCCCTCAAGTCTGGATTCTTGCCGCCGGCAGATTCCTCTCCCAAAGCGGCACCGGTTTTACTTTATTTTACGCGCCGATATTTTTTGTCGATGGCGTCGGTTTATCTGCTACTGCTGTTGGGATTGGTTTGGGTAGCGGTTCAGTTTCGGGAATATTCGGCAGAATTTTGGGCGGTTCTTTTTGTGATTCAAAATTTTGGGGAAGGCGGCGAACTTTACTCTTGGCGGCAATTATTTCGGCTGCCGCTTCTTTTGTACTGGCGGCGACTAATGATTTCGTTGGCTTAATTGCGGGCAATTTACTGATGGGTTTGGGTGTGGGTTTGTATTGGCCTCCAACCGAGACGATGGTGGCGGATTTAACGGAAGGTGAACAGCGCCAGGAAGCTTTTGCTTTGACGCGGCTGGCTGATAATTTGGGTTTGCAAGTTGGGATTATTTTGGGCGGTTGGTTGATTGCGGTAACGGGTAATTATCGATCGCTCTTTATTATTGATGGTATCTCGTTTTTAGTGCTGTTTGCGGTGGTGGCGATCGCGATCGCCGAAACCTACAAACCAGCTAATCCAGCGGATAGAGGCAAAAAAAATCGGGAAAATGGCTGGATGGTGGCGCTGAGCGATCGAAGTCTTCTAGTTTATGCTTTAGTAAATACTCTGTTCACGTTATATATTTCCCAAATCCAAACCACAATGCCGCTGTACTTTAGCAAGTTTGTCGCGGTGGGGACATCGGGAAAAGGCTTTTCAACAGGTACAATTACCGTTTTGTTTGCTTTTAGCACGTTTTTAACTGTGGCTTTGCAACTGCCGGTTGTTAAAGCTTTGAGGCCGTTTTCCCACCCGAAAGCTTTGATGATTTCTGCGCTGCTATGGGGAATGGGATTTATTGCGATCGGCTTGACGGGAATGGCTGCAACTGGCAATCTATTTTTAGCTGTTTTAGGCTTGAGCTTTTTGTCGGTTGCGACTGTTGCTTATACGCCTTTTGCTTCGGCTTTGGTGGTGGATTTAGCGCCCGATTCTTTACGCGGCGTGTATTTGGCGGTTAATTCTCAGTGTTGGGCGATCGGCTATTTAATCGGGCCGCCGCTGGGCGGTTTGGCTTTGGATAGAGGTAAATGGGCGGCGGATAATTTTTGGTTGGGTTTGGCTTTGAGTGTGATTGCGGCTGTGGTTATTTTGCAAAAGCTCGATCGAATGTTGAAAAAATAATTGCTAAAATACAACTTTTGTGATAAAGTAACCCACCCGATAGATAAATAACTCGCAAAAAATGCCTAGCGGTCTTAAGCTCTGATAGCAGGCAGTTGTTTTACTTATTTTATTAGACCTATAAAAAATATTAACTCAAAACTTTGTGGTTGGCGATACCAAATAGTTTTACAATTCCTAGAAAGCTAATAGCAATTTTACAATCAAATTTGTGAGGAGTTCTAGTGAAAACACATCTACTATTTAGTGCGGGCGCAGTAGGTTTACTGTATATACTTGCCAGTTCTTTACCATTGGCAGCCATGCCTCCTGCCGATCAAAAAACATTAGGTACTGAAGAGTTAAAAGAGTCAGAGGCTAAAATTAGCCTGAATACAACTGTTGAAAATCAGGTCAAAGCCCCTGAAACATCCGAGTTAAAATTAGTTGAGGGTCTGCAAGTTGACAACACCGTCTCAACAACCAATCCACTCGCCAATCTCCCCCAAGAAACTGCCAGCCTGAATCTGCCCGAAACAGCAGCATTAAGCGCAGAAAATCCCGGGGAAAACTCATTAAACTTAGCCGAAAAACCAGCTAACCCAGCCCCAGCAGAAGTCACAGAACAAGTATCTGTTGCCCCTTCCCAAAACTCGCAGACACCAGCAGAAGTCAAAGAAAAAACATCTGTCATTCCCACCCCTAACCCTGCACCAGTAATTGCCCAAACAGAAACTTCTACTTCCGAAAAGTTAGCTGAAATCGAAAACAGCGCTTCCTTAGAACCCGCAGCAACCAACAGCGAAACTTCAGAATCCAGCGAACTACAACAAGTAACATCTGTATCTCAACTCTCCGACGTGCGCCCGACCGACTGGGCATTTCAAGCCCTGCAATCTTTAGTCGAAAGATACGGCTGCATAGCGGGATATCCTGACGGCACGTTCCGAGGCAATCGGGCAATGACTCGTTACGAATTTGCCGCCGGTTTAAATGCTTGCTTGGATAAAGTTACCGAGCTAATTAGAGGAGGTACAGGTAACTTAGCGACAAAAGAAGACTTAACAAAACTCCAAAGACTGCAAGAAGAATTTGCAGCAGAATTAGCGACTTTGCGCGGCCGAGTCGATGCTTTGGAAGCCCGTACCTCTGAATTAGAAGCCAATCAATTTTCGACAACAACTAAACTCAAAGGCGAAGCTATTTTTAGTGTTGCCGATACTACCAAAAACAATCACAGCGATACTCAGACAGTCTTTAACTACCGACTGCGGCTGAATCTGCTGACCAGTTTCACGGGCAAAGATACCCTAATCACAGGCTTGCAAGCTTACAACATTCGCAGCTTCGGGCCTGATTTGGGTTTGTCAACGGGCGCATTTAGCGGTTTGTCTGACAGTCAGGCAAGGCTGAGTTTTGAGCCGCAATTCCCCGGAATCAATCCTCAGAATTTATCTAGCATTGGCGCCAATACTGTTGAACTTTACAAACTGCTTTACGTTTTTCCAGTTTCTAACAGCATCACTCTATTCGCGGGCCCGAAAGCTGAAACTTCGGATGCTTTTCAAGCCATCACTCCTTTCGCTGGAGAAGGGCAAGAATCTATTTCTAGGTTTGGAGGTTACAACCCTGTAGTGCGCGTATCCGGCGGCACTTCAGGCAGTGGCTTGGCATCGGCAGGTGGGTTTATTTGGAACGTTTCCAAAAAAGTCAATCTTACAGCTTTGTACGGCAGTGTAAATGCTGCTTTGCCCAACGATTTAGGCTTTCCAGCTACTCCGTTGGGGGCGGGTTTATTTAATGGGAGTACCGTTGCTGCGGCACAGTTAACGATTAAACCAACTAGCAGCATTGACATTGGTCTGAATTACGCTTACAGCCGCCACCAATTGAATATTCTTGCCACAGGATTATCTGATGCGGATTTGGGTTCTATTTTGGGAAGAGATAGACAACCTGTTACCGGCGGGGTGAGGATGAATTCGTTTGGCGGTACTGCAACTTGGCGACTTTCTCCGAAATTAGCTGTTTCTACCTATGGAGGTTGGATAATTGCTGATGCTGAAAGAAGCAATGCTTCTACAACTTTTAACAGTTGGATGGTAGGTTTCCATTTCCGAGATTTGTTCGCACAGGGCAATAATGCAGGTATTCTGTTTGGACAGCCTTTGGATCGGGATTCGGTAAGTGGCGGTGCTCGTTTTCAGGCAAATAAGGCAACTCCTTATCATTTGGAAGCTTATTATCGTTTCAAAGTTAACGATAATATCAGCATTACACCGGGTGCTTTTGTGTTGTTCAATCCTGAAGGTACTAAGGATAATGATACTGTAGGGGTGGGAGTTCTTCGCACTACTTTTAGTTTCTAGAGTCGCGAGAATCATCTCTGTTGGGGCAATTGATGAATTGCCCCTAGCCTGCTGAAGGTGGATAATTTTTAGTTGGTTTGGCTTTGGGTGTCGTGTCTGTTATCTTAGTTTTGCAGATTCTAGATCGAGTTTTGAGGAAGAGGACTGAAGTCCTCACTACAAGCCTACAATCAATTATTGACTATTTTCTGCGATCGCCCAATTTGCGGTAAACTTCTCTCAAATCAACTTCATGGTGAGCCAAAGCAACCAAAGCGTGATAAAATAAATCCGCAACTTCCCCAGCAATCCCCTCTTTGTCGTCATCCTTGCAAGCCATTACAACTTCCGCCGATTCTTCGCCAATTTTCTTGAGAATCTTGTTGTCGCCACCCTCAAACAACTTGCAAGTATAAGAACTTTCGTTAGGATTGTCGCGGCGATCGCAAATTACCGCAAATAATTGAGATAACATATCCCCAGGCGGCGGTGAAATTTCCCCATCAACTTGGTGAAAACAACTTCTTTCTCCTGTGTGACAAGCAATATCTCCAACTTGTTCGACAGTGATTAGCAAAGCATCGCTATCGCAGTCGTAACGCAGCCCTTTGACATTTTGAACGTGTCCCGAAGTCGCCCCTTTGTTCCAAAATTCGGCGCGCGATCGACTCCAGAACCAAGTTTGCCCGGTAGAGAGCGTTTTTTGCAGCGACTCCCGATTCATCCAGGCCATCATTAACACCGTACCGTCCAAATAATCTTGGACGATCGCAGGCACTAAACCGCGATCGTCGTAACGAATCTTTTCAATTGGGATCGATCGGCTCAAACTCGATAAATCAGTAGTAGACATAATTTTTTTTCAACTTGGTAATATATATTAACGCTTTCCTGTCGGAGATTTTTTTTAATTAACCGCAGAGAACGCAGAGGACGCAAAGCAAGAGAAGAGAGAAGATTGAGGAAGTGATGGACAAATTGTCAAGAACTATTTTACAAAATATTACACTTTAGGGCGATCGATGCCGGTGCTACAAAGCCTGAAAAACCCAAGCTAGTATTGCTACTCATTGGTTTGTACCCTAAAATCTATTAACATAGTTTCCTTGAATCGACCTAACCATTATCCTGAAGTCGCTATAAAAGTATCCTACCAACAACAGACCTTCACTAAGGAGAAAACATTGGTTTCCACAACCTTGAAAACGACCAAATCCGAAGAAATTTTCGCCGCTGCCCAAAAGTTGATGCCAGGTGGCGTCAGTTCCCCCGTCCGCGCCTTCAAATCTGTAGGCGGACAGCCCATTGTATTCGATCGAGTCAAAGGAGCCTATATTTGGGACGTTGACGAAAACCAATACATCGACTATGTAGGTACTTGGGGCCCCGCCATCTGCGGCCACGCCCACCCGGAAGTCATCAAAGCCCTGCACGAATCTTTAGAAAAAGGTACGAGTTTCGGCGCACCATCGCTGTTGGAAAACGTACTGGCCGAAATGGTCATCGATGCCGTTCCCAGCATTGAAATGGTGCGATTTGTCAACTCCGGCACCGAAGCCTGTATGGCCGTTTTGCGGCTGATGCGAGCTTTCACCGGACGCGATAAACTGATTAAATTTGAAGGCTGCTATCACGGGCACGCCGATATGTTCTTGGTAAAAGCCGGTTCCGGCGTCGCAACTCTGGGCCTTCCCGACTCCCCAGGCGTCCCGAAAGCCACTACTGCCAATACCCTCAACGCTCCCTACAATGACTTAGAAGCAGTCAAAGCTTTATTTGCCGAAAATCCCGGCGAGATAGCAGGTGTAATTCTCGAACCAGTGGTGGGGAATGCCGGTTTTATTACCCCGGATGCAGGTTTTCTCGAAGGTTTGCGGGAAATTACTAAAGATAACGGTGCTTTGTTAGTTTTTGATGAAGTAATGACCGGTTTCCGCATCGCCTACGGCGGAGCTCAGGAAAGATTCGGTGTCACCCCGGATTTGACTACTTTGGGTAAAGTTATCGGTGGCGGTTTGCCGGTGGGAGCTTACGGGGGAAGGCGGGATATTATGGGGATGGTGGCTCCTGCAGGCCCGATGTATCAAGCGGGTACGCTGTCGGGAAATCCTTTGGCGATGACTGCTGGGATTAAGACTTTGGAATTGCTGCAAAAACCCGGCACTTACGAACAGTTGGATAAGATTACCAAAAAACTGTCCGACGGATTGCTAAAAATTGCTAAGGAAGCCGGACACGCGGTTTGGGGCGGGCAAATTAGTGGGATGTTTGGCTTGTTTTTTGCGGCTGGCCCGGTTCACAATTACGAGGATGCGAAGAAGTCGGATTTGACGAAGTTCAGCCGCTTTCACCGGGGAATGTTGGAACACGGAATTTATCTTGCTCCTTCGCAGTTTGAGGCGGGATTTACTTCTTTGGCTCATACTGACGAAGATATCGATCGAACTTTGGCTGCAGCGCGTGAAGTGATGGCAAGTATTTAACGTGTGCAGTAAGGATGTTCGTTCTTAAAACTCAGGAATAAATAATTAAAGTCCTTGCTGTTTATTGGCAGTAAGGACTTTAATTTTTAACTGCTTTATCAAATAAAGTCCTGAATCGTACTGACTATTCAGGACTAGCTCTTAATCAGGTTTACAGTCTTTTTTACTAGATCTGCACAGGGTAATTTCAGTTTAAAGGCGTGAGGAAATTACAAATTAGAATTATAGAATCTCTCTACTTTGCGGTAGCAATCCCTAACTTAGCTCCTTTAATTCGGCGTAATCTATCCATAACTTCCACCACATTTCCGTGATTGACGCTTTTATCCGCATTCAACACAATTAAGGAACTCTGATTTGACCCCATCACCTGTCGCACCGTACTCTCAATCTGGTCTAAGTTGACTAACTTTTTATCAACCATTAATTTTCCTTGAGCATCAATAGTGACGGTAATTTTAGCAGGCGAGTCCTGAACTTGAGAGGTTGATGCTTTCGGTAAATTTACGGGCAGACCCTCGGATTTGGATAAAGACAAAGAGGAAACAATTAGAAATGTCAATATGGCGAAGACCACATCAATCATTGGCACGATGTTGATCTGGGGAATATTATCAGGTTCATCGGGTAGGCGCATAGTTAGATTCTCTTGGTAGTTTTTCGTAGTGGTGACGGTACAATAGCTCTAACTGGCCGGAGGCTTCCTGAATAAAAGCTATCTGCTGTAAATAAAACCCGCGAAACATATTGGCAAATAGGAGCGTAAAAATTGCCACCACTAACCCTATTGCCGTAGAGACGAGGGCTTCGCTAATCCCAGCGGTAACGCCTGCGGCATTGGTACCCGTGGCATCGCCCAGTTTGAGGGAACTAAAGGTAGTAATTAACCCCAAAACTGTTCCTAGCAACCCAAATAGTGGGGAAAGGCTGATAATGGTGTCAAATATTGTATTGAATCGCTTCAGGATAGGGATTTCTGCCTGAGCCGCACTCTCTAGGGCCAAACGAAATTCTTCGATGTTGGGCGAGTCTAATTCTAAAGCTTCTAAAAAAATCCGGGCTAGGGGCAAATCGCCGTTTACTTGTAACTTTTTGATGGCGGAATCGGGGTTTTGACTGTAGAGCTGTAGCACATCCCGCACGACTCGCCGCTGCCGCCGATTTACCCTAAACCAAAAGGCAAGACGCTCTATGATCAGCGCGACTGCTGCGATTGACGAGGCAAATAGCGGCCAAGCAACAATGCCTGCGGCCTTAAAAATGTAAATGAGACTATCCATTGGTTTGTACTCTCGCTAGCTCTGTTGAAAGATCGCAAGCTCCCTAATGCTGCAATTAGCCCGATGCTCGAAGGCTGGTAAAGTTTCTGCGTCAAGTCGGCACAAGTGATTTAGACGGAGAATTGTTTCACTCAAGCGCGATCGCACGATCGCACTACCTGTATGTGACTATCTTCGTCTTTACCCAAAATGCTTCTACTGCGATCGCGACCGAGATCGCGACCGATTTTTCTGCCAGTCCTTTTTTGCTAAAGATTTGCGTTAGAACTTGACAAAAATCTTCAATAACTTAAAAGATTCTCAACTAGGTTTCCACAAAATTCAGCCTTTGTCAAGCCATCATCCATACTTTTTAATAACTATATATTATTTAAATATTTAAACTTAATTAATTTAATTAATAACTGAATATTCTCTGAAAAACTGGAAAAGTTTGAAATTTGTTACTAGAGTCCGGGCTAAAGTATTGTATTTAAGGCATTGTGGAAGCTTGCCCTGCCACAGTGAGAACATTGACAGCACCCACGAGAGCGACGTAGGCGCACCCAAAGGAAATGCTGATTGGTAGCGTCTACTCGCTATATCAAAATAAAATAATGAAAATTAATTGCAAGAGTCTTGAAAAGGGTGACAGTCTTCTTATAGGATGGGTAGGTTCATCATTGATAGCAAGCTCAACTGGAAGTGGGTAGCTTGTTTCGGGTTATGTGGGGGAGCAAGCGAGGACGTTGCCAACCCATCCATCAAGGAGATTGATAAGGCATGAGTTTTTCAAATATTTCGGCGACGCAAAGACAACAACAAGAAGAAGCTCTCAAAAAAGTTCTGGCGATCAGTCTGTTAGGCTCAGCCTTACTGCACGGTGTCGCGCTGCCGTTGAGCCTCAAGTTGGTTAAACCGGCTGAATTTGCAGAGGATCCCATTGAAGTTGTTCTGCTTGATGAGCCCAAAGTAGAGGAAACCCAGCCAGAGCCAGTTATTCCAGAAAAGGTATCTCCCCCACCTGAGACCTTCAAACCAGAACCGCCACCAGAGCCAACTCCCGCAGAGGAGTCACCCGTAGCAGCAACGCCACCGCCGATTCCAGAGGAGCAGCCGGTAGCGGTAACGCCTCCACCGATTCCAGAGGAGCCACCTGTAGCGGTAACGCCACCACCGATTCCAGAGGAGCCACCCGTAGCGGTAACGCCACCACCGATTCCAGAGGAGCCACCCGTAGCGGTAACGCCACCGCCAATTCCAGAAGAGCCACCCGTAGCGGTAACGCCACCACCAGAGATTAAGAAAGAGCCGCCCTTAACGGAAACTCCGCCACCAACTCCTATCGAGCCTTCCCCCCCACCTCAACAGGATGTCAATTCCCCAGAAACTCCTAAAACCCCGATCGCCAAAGAACCCGAAACCCCTTCGCCCGATCCTCCAAAAAGCGAACCACCCGTTACCGCCTCTCGCCCCAAGGGTGCTGAAAGTTCCACAGACTTTACAAAAGATGCTGGAAATCCCAACTCCTCCGACAGCCCTGAAAAAAATAACCCGCTCTCCTTGCCATCTGCTTCGGAGGGTAGCGGGGAACCTTCCTCAGAGCCATTAAATCCTTCTTCCGGACCCATACAGCGATCGCCCGGGGCTGGCTCGCCAGTCACAGCTACTAGGCCAGGAGGCGGTGGCAATTCTGGAAATGCGATCGGAGGTTTAGGAAACCTTGCCTCTGGTGGTCCCGGAGGCGGAAGCCCTGGAGGTGGAAGCCCTGGAGGAAGTGCCTCGAACTCACCATCTGGCGCCAGCGAAAATGGCGACCTACCTTCCTCAGAGCCATTTGGGGATGGTTCGGGGCGATTGGGAAGATCTGCGACGGCTGGCTTACCAGGTTCTGGAGGCGGAGGCTCTGGAAGCGGAGGCCCTAGAGGCGGAGGCCCTGGAGGCGGAGGTTCTGGAGGCGGAGGTCGTGGAGGCGGAGGCTCTGGAAGCGGTTCGGGGTCAGGGCAAAAACCGACAAATCCAGGAAGAGGGGGGAGTCCTTCGCGCGCTCCCGGCACGCCTGGAGGCACTTGCATTAGTGGCTGCGGTAAACCTAACTATCCGATCGCAGCCAGAGAAGAAGGGCGCGAAGGCCGAGTGGATCTCATTTGTGACGTTGACCCCAACGGTAAGACATTCAACATCAAGATCTTGACTCCTAGCAAATACAACGATTTGAATCGCGCAGCGATGAAAACAGTAGAAGAAAGGAAATATGCCCCATCAGAGAGTGGCTTTCAAGGAGAAAAAATATCCATTATCTTCGATCTCACTGACTAGGGATTTTTTTGAGACTCTAGCAATTTGGCTGGGAATTCTATAGCACTGTCCAAAGAATAGCAAAGTTAAAAGTTGAATTTTTTGTGAATTATGAATTTGGGAATGTCGTCAGCAATATTAAGTAAACTTCAGCGATTTGGACTCGCTCTATTACTTGGTTCCAACTTGGGAATCGCTGTGTTGTTTGCCAACCCTCACAGCGCAATGGCAGGAGTAATTACTTTACCCGATGGCGGACGTTGCGAGGGAGAATTGAGTGAGGGAAAACTCAGCGGCCCCGGCATCTGTCAATATGCCAACGGCGATCGCTACGAAGGCCAATTTCTCAACGGCAAACCTCACGGTCAAGGCATCTATACCTTTAAAGAAGAAGGCCGATACCAAGGAGAATTTGCCTTGGGTGAATTCAACGGTCAAGGTGTCCGTGAATTTGCTAACGGCAACCGCTACGAAGGAACTTTCAAAAACGGTGAGTTCGACGGTACAGGAACTTTTACCTCAACTAACGGCATTCGTTACGAAGGCTCTTTTACTAATAGTTCTCCCAGCGGCCGAGGGGCTTTTACGTTCAGTAATGGCACTCGTTGCGAAGGAGATATTAAAGAAGGAAAAGTTAACGGCAAAGGCGTCTGTCAATATGCGAATAAGAACCGCTACGAAGGAGAGTTGCTGAATAATCTACCTCACGGGCAGGGAATTTATACCTTTGCTGAAGGAGGCCGTTATGATGGGCAATTTAGTGAAGGGCAGTTTCACGGTAAAGGGGTTCGCGAATATCCAAACGGCAACCGCTATGAAGGAGAGTTTGTCAAGGGCAACCTTCAAGGTCAGGGGTTGTTTACTTTTAAAGAAGGGGGACGTTATAAAGGGCTGTTTGACAATGGAGAATTTAGTGGTGAAGGTGTCCGTGAGTTCGCCAATGGAAATAGCTATAAAGGCACTTTTGTCAAGGGTAATATGAGCGGGAAAGGAGTTTTCATTTTTGCGAATGGCGATCGCTGTGAAGGCGAATTCAGCGATGGTCAGTTCAACGGCAAAGGTACCTGCATTTACGCCAATGGCGATCGCTATCAAGGTGAATTCCTCAACGGGAAAAAACACGGTCAAGGTTCTTATCTATATGCAGATGGAACGAAAGTAGAGGGAACTTGGCAACAGGGGCAGCTTAAAAAATAATCCTATAACCTATCTCGCCCTACTTGTTTACCCCCCTCCTCACCAATGACGTTATGCGCTTTACAGCCGACAAACCGGCGTTTTATAGCGCTTTTCAATCTGGTGAGCGTAGGTGAGGTTTTTCAATACCCGATCCGATGTACATAGGGTCTTTTTTCTGATTTTCTGGATTTATCAAAGAAGTGTTATTTTTTTAACAGCAGATAGACGCAGATAGGTTACGTTTTTGGGCATCGGATTTGGTATAAATTTCTCCCTTGTTCTCCATAAAAGGGATTTAAATCCTCGGCGTTTTGTTCGTGCAGCTTATTAAAAATGCTGTTATGTCTCATCAGTTTAACCCTAGCAAATTAATTTCCCGTGTTTCTACAACTAAAAAAACAAAGCCGACGGATTGTCTCGTTATTAATGAGTTTTATTTTAGTTTTGGTCCTCAATAATGAGACTCAATCAGCGCCTGAAATGGGCAATCAAATTCTTTGGGATACTTATGGAATTCCACATATTTATGGAGAGAATACTAAAAGCCTTTTCTACGCTTTCGGGTGGGCGCAGATGCAAAGTCACGGTAATCTGATTTTGCGTCTTTACGGGCAAGCTCGCGGGCAAGCTGCCGAGTTTTGGGGCGAAGATTATCTGGAATCCGATCGCTGGGTGCAAACGATGGGAATTCCTAATCGCGCCAATGCGTGGTATGAATCACAAAATCCCATTTTTCGCAACTATCTCGATGCTTTTGTTGGCGGAATGAATGCCTATGCAAAAGAACACCCAGAGGCGCTCACCGAAGAATTAAAGATAGCATTGCCTCTCAAACCGACAGATGTATTGGCACACGAGCAACGTGTCATTAATTTTACTTTTATAGTCGAGCCAGATAGCGTTGAAAATCTTGCTGAAAATGACACCCCCAAAGGCTCTAATGGTTGGGCGATCGCTCCTTCCCGTTCTGAAAGCGGCAATGCCATGCTATTGGCAAATCCTCACCTTCCTTGGTCGGATTTATATTTATGGTACGAAGCGCAACTGATTGCCCCAGAAATTAACGCTTACGGAGCGACTCTCGTCGGATTTCCTGTATTAACGATCGCCTTTAATGACAATTTGGGATGGACTCATACTGTCAACACTCACGATGGCTGGGATGCCTACGAATTGCCCCTCGCTAACGATGGCTATCGCTTCGATGGGAAAATCCGAAGTTTTGACAGGGAAGAGAAGGTTTTAAAAGTCAAAGAAAAGAATGGGAATTTCCGATCGGAATCTCTAGTCGTGCGGCGTTCTGTTCACGGACCGATTGTCACAGAAAAACAGGGCAAAGCGATCGCCCTGCGCGTTGTCGGACTCGATAAACCAGCAGCCCTTCAGCAGTGGTGGGATATGGCACGCTCAAAGAATTTTTCTGAATTTGAAGCCGCTTTAAGGTGCTTGGAAATTCCCATGTTTACCGTCATGTATGCCGATCGTGAGGGGCATATCATGCACTTGTTTAACGGTCAAGTCCCCATACGCAAAAACGGAGATTTTAAATACTGGTCAGGCACGATTCCAGGCAATACTTCAGAGACTTTGTGGAGCAAAAATCATCCCTATGCGGATTTGCCGCGCGTTGTCGATCCGCCCAGCGGTTGGTTGCAAAATACCAACGATCCGCCTTGGACAACGACGTTTCCCAGCGCGATCGCACCGGATAATTATCCCGCCTACATGGCACCCCGCGGCCCGATGGATTTGCGATCGCAGCGCTCGGCAAAAATGCTATTAGAAGATGAAAAAATCTCTTTCGATGAATTGATGCAATACAAACATTCCACTCAGGTAGAACTCGCCGATCGCCTCCTCGATGATTTAATTCCCGTCGCACGGCAAGGCAGTGAAAAAGCGCGCCGCGCTGCGCAAGTTCTCGCGACTTGGGATCGCAAAGTCGATGCTGACAGTCGCGGTGCGGTGCTGTTTGCCTTTTGGAAAAAAGCGATGGATGCCGATCGGTTATTCGCTAAACCTTGGAGCGAAGATGCGCCGCTAACGACGCCAGACGGGTTGGCAAATCCTGCGGAGGCGGTGCGGGTGCTGGAAGCGGCAGCAACCAAAGTTGAGGTAACTTATGGCGCGTTAGATGTGCCATGGGGGGAAGTCTTCCGATTGCCTGGGGAGGCGAATCTGCCTGCAAATGGAGCTGACGGTGCTTTGGGTGTATTTCGCTCAGTATGGTTCGCTCCTGGGAAGGACGATCGCTTTCAAGCGGTGGCGGGGGATTCTTTTGTCGCTGCGATTGAGTTCTCCAATCCGGTGAAAGCGATGGCGCTAAACAGTTACGGCAACGCCACTCAACCTGGTTCGCCCCACGCCGGCGATCAGTTGCAGCTCTTTGCTCGCAAGGAATTGCGCCCTGTATGGCGATCGCGATCAGAAATTGAAGCTCACCTGAGTTCGCGCCAGAAACTATAGCAGAAGGAAGAAGGAAGAAGGAAGAAGGAAGAGGGAAGAGGGAAGAGGTAAGAAGTTAAAAGACCTTTTTCCATTTCCCCTTTACGCATCGCGCAGCAGTCGGCAAGCATACCCACCGACTGCAACGAGCAATAAGCCCAGCGAGGTGATAGCGTATAACAAAGCCATGCCAGCACCGGCACCTGTCCCGATAATTCCGCCAAAAATAGCTGCTAAAAAACCTCCCGGTTGCATGGCGGGTTCAAAGACGCGATCGGCAAGTGGGCCTGCGATCAATAAACCGATCGCGGAGGCCAATTGCACGATAACTGCTCTGGTAGCAAAAACACGCCCCTGTACTTCTGGTGGGACTTTCGCCAGCCAGATTGCCTCGTTGGAACTGCCGAGGATGGGGAAATTGAAAGACGAACAAAATTGAGCGGGAATCCAGATGGAAAGCGCCTGACCAAAAGCAAAGACTATTTTACTCAAGCCCGCGCCTGCCATGCCCAGCAGAAAGCCCCGGATTCGGCGTTTGGGGCCTCCCCAAATACTGACGATTGATGCTCCTAAAACGCCGCCGGCGCCGGCGGCTGAAAGGATAGTACCGAGGATTCTGGCATTGTTGCCGGTGCGTGCCAGTATCATCGGTGAGTAGAGGGCCGCGCCGATGTCGTGAGCAAACCAGAATAGCGAAACCGACACCAGCAAGGCAAGCAGGCTGGGACGCTCGACGATGTAGCGGAATCCGAAGCTGAGTTCTTGCAATAGGTGGGGGCGAGTCGGCTGGGGATTGGAGGCGATCGCGGGCTGTGGTATTTTGACAGATACTAGGGTGGCGATCGCTATTGTAAATGTTGCCAGGTCGATCGTAAAAATCCCGCTCAACCCGATCGCAGAATAGAGAATCCCTGCCAGCGTCGGAGCAATAATACTCGCACCGTAACTTGCCAAAAAACTTAAACTGCTAGCGCGGCTGTAATGCTTTTCTGGCATCATTGTGGCGATCGCTGCCGAGTAAGCTAACTGCTGAAGTTGGTCAAAAATTCCGTTAATCGCTGCCGCTACATATATATGCCATATTTGCAGGTTTTGGCTGATATAAAGTAATAGGATAGTGAACGTTAACAAAGCTGAAACTGCATCACCGATTCCCATCAAAAATTTTCGATTCCAGCGATCGACGAGAATGCCAGCAACCGGAGCAAGCAAGATGCGCGGCAATTGAATAAAAAGCATCAACAAAGCCAAAGCTGTGGCTTGACTGGTGGACTCCCAAATCCAAATAGTCAGGGCAAACCCGGACATAGCGCTGCCAATCATCGAAGCCGTTTGTCCGAGCCAGAGTTGAATAAATTTTTGCATTAAATAGGCGATTGATAGGATTTAAAATTCAGAAAATCTGTTTTTTTAGGCAGGATAATCATATCAATTCCGGTTGCCTCTAAATAGTCAAATCCAGTCAACAGTAAACACTTTCCGAGGGATGGTGCAACCGGACTCGATTGGATTCATCTGCGTTAATCTGTGTTAATCTGCCTGTATCTGCGGTCAAAAAAAGAGAATTTCTCGAACCGCAGATGAGAATGGATTGACGCTGATTAACGCAGATTAAGAGAGGAGAGATAGGAATAATTCCGATGCTAACAGATTTGATATCACACCCGCCTCAAACCGCACGCCGCTCTCATTAAAACCAAGGCCATTGCTGGCTAAGTGGCGATAATTTTTCATATTGCTGTCTCGCCTCGCGGTAAAATTTCGCCAAATGCCGCTGCCGCGACATCATTACACCCGTAACAAACAGTACAATCGCTGCTAATCCGGCGATCGCGTGTGCCAGCCGCAAGTAAATTCCGCCATAGCTGCCAATATGTAGCGGATAAAGCGAGTTGAGAATTCGATTGGCTACAGAAGCTGAATTTACACTGTCAGCCTGCAATATTTTGCCACTATATTGGTCGAGATAAATGGTGCTAATCCCGTTTGGGTGCGGGTCATGGGGAAATTTTTTCCGTACCTTAAAAGTTTCTTCAGGTGTCAAAGGCAGAGAAATAAAAGTGGTTTTAGCTTCTGTCAAAACGGTATTAACTTGCTGTAATATTTCGTCAATATTTTGCCTCGAACTGCTAGATTGTGGATGAGAAGTCAATGCTGGCTGTGGCTTTTCATTTGTTAGCCAATACAAAGTGGCTTCAACCGGCGCGTAAAAAATTATCGCTGTCCCTGTAGCAGAGATGAGTATGATAAAAGCGACCGATACAATGCCAGAAACGTTATGTAAATCAAATACAGTCCGCTGCCAGTGAGCTTGCCAATTAATAGAAAATCCGCGAGCCAAATTGCGCCAACCAGTCCACAATACCAAACCCGTAAAAGTCAGTGCTAGCATTACTAGACCGCAAATACCAACAACAAGATGACCGAATTCTCCTCCCGCTAATTCCGCGTGTAACGTCAAAATCAAACCTGTAAAAGTTTGTTTTCCAAGGCGCGTACCCGTAATTTCTCCGCTGTAAGGATTGACATAAACGCTAACTATTTCCTCACTCTTTGACAGCATCCAAACTTGGCAAACTTCCTTCGCCGATCGCGGCAGCAAGATACTAAGAGCTTGATTTTGCGGATATGCTTTTTCGACAATTTGCAGGACATTTTCCAGCGGTATCTGTTCAGATTGAGGAATGACTTGCAGGAGTTGGGGATTGAAGAACCGCTCGATTTCGGGGCTGAAAACCAGCAAGCAACCGGTTAAAGCAATTACTGCTAGAAATATTCCTACCACCAACCCCAAATACAAGTGCAGTTTGAATGCGAGTTTACGGAACTTCATCTCGAAATTTTCCTCGAAACCGTTAACTTTTCTCATTAAGGTAAAACCGATAGTCCGACCGGGTTTTAACCCCTGGCGGACTGGCGGACTAGGGGGTGGGCGCGAGGACTGGCAGACTAACAGCTTAAAGTGACACCAATGGGTTCTTGGAGCGTCCCTACGGGGATCTCGAATCTACCTCATAAACCTGCAATCTGCTGTAATTACCAGTTAAGGCGGTAATTAACACTGAGAGTCAAACCTCTTCCTGCATAATTAGAGCTGTCCACGCCAAATCCAGCTAAGTATTGCGACAGCACGGGAAAATATTGATTATTCAATAAATTCTCCACTTTGACTTGTAGCAGCCCTTTTCCCAGTTGAATTGTGCTGATGTAATCCACTGTGAGATAGCTGCTAATTGGGCCGCCATCTGAGCCGTCTTTAAAGGCTTGATCGCGATTGCCAGAATATAAAAACTGTAACCGATTGTTCCATCCCTGCAAAGTTTCGTTTTGGAGATAAGCTGTTAGCTTGAGCGGTGGAATTCGGCTGCTATCGAGGGCGATGTAACGACCATTCTCGTCATATTCGCCTTGAATATAAGTAGCCGTCCCGCCGAGTGACCATGCTCGTGCAGGTTGCCAATCTACAGTACCTTCTAAGCCGTAAATGCGTTCTGGGGCGCGGATTAGTTCCAGGCGACCTGTGTTGCCAACTGGTTGAAAATTCACTCCTAGATCGGAGGTATTGTAAAAAGCGGCAAGCGACATTTGTACGGATTGCCACCCTCCTCGAATCCCAATTTCGTAGTTGTTGACTTTTTGCGGTTGAGTTACTTGTAACGAAGATTCAATTCCGACAAAATTGTCGGGAGGTTCGCGGAGAATGCGGCCGAAATCTGGAACTGAGAAACCTTGAGAAAAGTTGCCAAATATGTTGAAGGTGTCATTAATTTTATAGACAGCCCCTGTATTAAATAGGGTGGCGTTAAATTTGCGATCGCCTCCTTGGATCTGGCGATCGTTAAAAGTGATATAATCATTGAGTTCTAACCCGATGCGTTCGTGACGTATCCCGCCACTTAGAATGACGATATCGTCAATATTCCATTCCAATTGACCGAAAAGGCCAAGGCTGTTGTAAGTGTAAGGAGGAACGAAAGGACGCTCGGAGATTTTCCGGTAAACCCGGCCGCCACTTGCGTCAAATCTCTCCGTGTCGTACAAGTCGAAACGCTGTCTGCTATCTTCAGTAACATAGTCAGAACCCCAAGTTAATCGAAGATTTTCGGCGCGGGATAAAGGAGTGGTGATCGCCAGTCTACCTCCTATCTGTTCGTTCTCGGCTCGCGAACGAGTAACGCCGAGAAATGGACCAAAGAACTCGGACGTGCGGTAATCTGAAGGAACACCTGAATTGGAATTTGTTCGATAGTAGATTTGACTTTGAACGCTGCTGCCAAAAAGGTTTTGGTTGGTGTAACTTAGGTTGACCTGTGTACTTTTATTTCCCGGTGTTTCTCCGTCAATATCCAAATTTCCGGTTCGGATGGCGCGGGCTTTTTGCCGTCCTTCCTGGTCGTCAACCCTAAAATCTGGAATCACATTGGGATCTTGGGTTTCGCGATAGTGATTGACAGTTAGTTGCAGCCGCTGTTGGGTGTCCAAATCTACCCCGACTTTGCCCATGACGTTGAAGAGGGTGCTGCTATCTCCGCCGAGTTCAAAAAAGGGAATACGATCGCCTTTGGCATCGTAAAAAGCTCCACTTCTGGCTAGCGAGACAGTGCCGGTCAGATCGAAATTGCCCGTTCGGCCAGAAATCGTCTGCTGAGCGTTAAAGCCTAGAGCATCATCTGTGTTTGTTAAAGCGCTACTGACTCCTACTTCAGTAACAGCAGTTAGCCTTTCCTCAGTTGGCCGACGAGTAATAATATTAATCACCCCACCCGTAGCCTGAGCGCCGTAGATTGCAGTAGACCCCCGCACTACTTCAATGCGTTCGATCGCACTGGGGTCAATGTTTCTAAATTCTCTGCCAAAAGATTGAAGATTAGTCGTTTGTGGCACGCCGTCAATCAGAACGGAAACGTCGCGACCCCGCAAAGTTTGTCCATAAGTGGCCGTACTTTGAGTCGGGGGCGCGAAACCGGGAACCTGATTTGCCAGAGCTTCCCCGGTATTTCTCGATGACCCAATCTGCTGCTGAATTTCTTGTGAGTCTACCACCGTTATAGAGCGCGGTACGTTCGTAACTCTTTCTGCGGTTCGCGTTGCAGTGACGACGATTTCAATCGGGTTTCTCCCCACCTCTGGCGTTTCGGGTGGCTGTGTCGGTGTTCCTGGTGGCTGTGCTGTAGGCGGTAAGGGTTCTCCGGGCGTTCCTGGCGGCTGTGCTGTAGGCGGTAAGGGTTCTCCGGACGTTCCTGGTGGCTGTGCTGTAGGCGGTAAGGGTTCTCCGGGAGTTCCTGGCGGCTGCGCTGTAGGCGGTAAGGGTTCTCCGGGCGTCCCTGGTGGCTGGGCTGTAGGTGGCAAAGGTTCTGCGGGTATCTCTACCTGCTGCCCTGTCGATGGCAAGGGTGCTGCGGGTGTCCCCGGCCGCTGTGTTGTAGGAGCCGGTGCAGGCGGGCGAGCAGTCATCTCCGAAGTGGGTTTTAAGCTGAGAATCAGACCCGCAGCACCCGGAATCACCCGTGCCACTGGTTGGCCCCTCTCGCCAATGACTTTGATTCGGATGCTGTTGTTATCTAAAGGAGTAACGGTGACAGAAGCAATTCCCGCCGCCGGCTTGTCTTGACGAAACTCATTTCCCCCCGGCAATCGCAGTTGAGCGGTGATGACATCAGCTTGTAAAGTTTCGCCAAAGCTGGCGCTGAAGACTTGCAGGGGTCTTCCATCTTCAGTGTCTAGGATGATTTCAATACCTTCTGACGTGGGGTTGAGGCGAACGCCCGTCACCTGCGCGATGTTGGAAGCGCACGCCGACTGAGCGACTACCGCCGACACGACTCCTGCCAGCCCAAGGCTACTTAGTAATTTCTGCGATCTGTTCATTACTCTTAAATCAACAATTAATGGAACTTCGGATATGTGGTTTGCGTTGCTTGCACAACATGATTTGTGGCAGCGTTGCTGCTCTTCTCTTGTTCCTGAAACTGACCTGCAGAAGATCCGGCCCAGTTGTCGGGCGCAGTTCGATCCGATTCTCCCGTCGCTAGTGACATTTGTCTGGGAATACAGCAGGCGCGTGAGGGCGAACTCCTCAGTCCGGTGGCGCTCTGGACGATCGCCCACGGTTGGCATCTTCCTCGGTTAAAGTAAGTAGTCGCTGGACGCTTAATGAGAAAGTGCCTTAATTAGATAACAGAGCACTTGCATCTGTCAAGAGTTAACTAATGAAAACTAATTGCATTTTAAAATAGGGGGTTTAACCCCTCACACTAGTGAGTTACCACTTGATTATTATGGTTTTTTGTCAGGGCTAGACAAACTACCGCCTAAAATGCTATGGCAAAAGTTAGAAAAGATTCTCATATAGGTAATGAGAGGAGTCAATAAATCTCTCAACTGCTCTTGACAATAAATATCATCTAGCATAGGATGCTTAAAGTCGATAGCCGTAAAGCCCCTGAAGCTGATATCGAAGCTGGCTCGGACTGAAATCGCCCCGGAGCCATTGCCGAACAGCGCGATCGACAAAAAACGTGAAAACAAGCGCTAATACCCGGATTGAAGACTCAAACGCGCTGATGGGAGACTCGTAACGCCCGACAACTGTTCACAGAACGTCTATGTGGAAAGAATTTGGCGGAACTGGTTGGCGTACTGCAAACAAGATTTATAGGTAAAAAGAATCGATGAGTGACGCAAACATTAAGGGACACCAACTCACCGAAAGTTGTACCAATTTAGTAGAACTCCTAAAAAACAGAGCGCTACACCAACCAGAGCAGAAATATACATTTCTGTTAGACGGAAAAACTGAAACCGCCAGTTTGACTTATCGAGAGTTAGATGCGATCGCCCGATCGCACGCCGTGCGACTTCAGACATTGGGAGTCACTGGCGAACGAGCCTTACTGCTTTTCCCGCCAGGATTGGACTATCTCGCCGCCTTTTTTGGATGTTTGTACGCCAAAGTTATCGCGGTTCCCCTCTATCCGCCGAAGCTGAAACGGAATTTAGCGAAAATTAGCGCGATCGCCAAAGATGCAGGAGCAACAGTTGCGATCGCTCCCGCGCGACACTTGGAAAATTTAGAGCAGCTATGCGAGCAAGCGCCGGATCTCAAAGCGATGCGCTGGCTGAGTGCAGAGGCGCTTTCCGATGACGGCGAAAAGTGGCAGCAGCCACCCATCCATTCCGACTCCGTGGCTTATCTTCAGTACACTTCCGGCTCAACCTCCACCCCCAAAGGCGTAATGGTGAGCCACGCAAACGTTTTGTACAACATCGAATACATTCACCGAGGCTTTGACCACGATGCCGAAAGCGTTGCGGTAACGTGGCTCCCCCACTTTCACGACATGGGGTTAATTGACGGATTGCTCAAACCTTTGTATCTGGGAATTCCCTCTTACTTCATGCCGCCAGCGGCGTTTATTCAGAACCCGATGTGCTGGTTGGAAGCTATTTCGCGCTACAAAGCTACCCACAGCGGCGGGCCAAATTTTGCTTACGACTTGTGTGCTAGCAAAATAAGCAAAATGTTGGGCGATGGCGAAAAAATGCTCGACTTGAGTAGTTGGCGCGTCGCCTATAACGGCGCAGAACCCATCCACAAAGAAACCCTAGAGCGATTTACCCAAACTTTTGAACCCTGCGGTTTTCAGGCGGATGCCTTTTGTCCTGCTTACGGAATGGCAGAAACCACGCTAAAAATTGCCACGGTTCGCAGCGGAACAACACCGACTTTCTTACCTGTTGACGCTGGGGCGCTGGAAAATAATCACATTGTAGAAGTTGCCGAAGGCGATCGTGGCGCGAGAACTTTAGTCGGCTGCGGTTTCCCTGAATTTGGCACTAAAGTTGCGATCGTCAATCCCGAATCTCTGATGCAATGCCAGCCGCAGGAAGTCGGAGAAATTTGGGTAGCTGGCGAAACAGTTGCGCGAGGCTATTGGAATCGCCCAGAAGAAACAGAAAAAACTTTCCAAGCGTATCTTTCTGATACCAGCGAAGGGCCATTTTTGCGAACAGGAGATTTAGGCTTTTTACGCGATCGCGAACTGTTTGTTACAGGGCGACTCAAAGATTTGATTATCATCCGAGGTCGCAATCTTTACCCCCAAGATATAGAAAGAACGGCAGAGCGCAGCCATCCCAGTTTGCGGCAAGGGGCGATCGCGGCATTCTCGGTGGAAGTCGCAGGCGAAGAACAGCTCGTTATCGTGCAAGAATTGCAATCTCGCAAAGCGCCGGATAATGCCGAGGAAATTATCAGCGCCATCCGCTCTAGCATTGCTCAAGAATATGAAGTGCAAATTTATGGAGTAGTGCTGATTAAGCCGGGAAGCATTCCGAAAACGACCAGCGGTAAAATTCAACGTCGCGCCGCCTGTGCTGACTTTATAGCTGACAATTTGGAAGTGGTCGCCAGTAGCATTTTAGAGTTAGCTGATTCGGTGGAAATCGACAATCAACTCACGCGAGAAATTCTGCTGAGAGCCGAGTTAGAAGAACAGCAAGCACAGTTAGAAATCTATTTGCGACAGCAGGTAGCGAGGGTGCTGAAAGTCAGCGTTTCCCAAATCCACTCGGCACAGGGTTTTAGTAATTTTGGTTTGGATTCATTGGCGGTATTTGAATTTAGAAATCAGATCGAAACCGATCTAAAAATAGCTTTATCAATAGAAGATTTATTCCAGGAATTAAGCCTTGCTCAACTGGCTGCCAAAATTTTAGAAAAATTGGTACTGGTACAAGCGCCGAAAATTGCGTCTATTCAAACCGTTTCTCGCCTACAAAACCTCCCCCTGTCTTTTACTCAAGAGCGCTTATGGTTCTTTGACCAATTGGAACCAGGAAACCCCTTCTATAACCTCTGCGGTGCAGTTCGGATTACAGGACAACTCAATGCAGAAACACTCAGGCAAAGTATTGAGAAAATTATCGAGCGACACGAGATTTTAAGAACTGCGTTTGCTGGTGGTGAGAAACAACAGATACAAGTTATTTTTGAGGCAATAATTTTCCCATTACCGCTGATTGATTTGAGCGATCGCTCCCCGGATGAACGTGAAAAACTAGCACAAAAACTGTGTGCTGAAGAAGCACAATTGCCCTTTGATTTAACTCACCCAAATCTGCTTCGTGCCAAACTTCTGCGTCTATCTGAGACTGAACATACTCTGCTTTTATCCGCCCACCATATCATTTTTGATGGCTGGTCTTTGGGCGTATTTTTACGGGAACTAGCTGCCTTTTATGAAGGTATTACTAAAAATAATTTAGCCTCGCTTCCACCGCTGCCAATTCAGTATGCAGACTTTGCAACTTGGCAGCGCCAACAAATGCAGGGAGAAATATTAGAAACTCAACTTACTTACTGGAAGCAGCAGTTAAGTGGCAGTGCAGCGGTTCTAAATTTACCAACCGACTTTTCTCGTCCCGCTGTTCAAAGTTACAAGGGAGGTCGGCAATTATTTGAATTGCCAGAGAACTTAACCGAGGCAATCAGGCAATTGAGTCGCCGCGAAAAAACCACTCCCTTTATGACATTGCTGGCAGCATTCAAAACCCTGCTTTACCGCTACACGGGGCAAGAAGATATCCTCGTCGGTTCACCAATTGCCAGCCGCAACAGCAGCGAAACCGAATCATTAATTGGATTTTTTGTCAATACTTTAGTCCTGCGGACTGACTTAAATGGAAATCCAACTTTTCGAGAATTGCTGAATCGAGTGCGAGAGGTTGCATTAGGTGCTTACTCGCATCAAGATGTACCGTTTGAGAAGTTGGTAGAAGAATTGCAGCCGAATCGAGATTTAAGTCACTCGCCTTTATTTCAGGTGATGTTTGCCTTTCAAAATGCCTCTGAATTCGCCTTAGAATTGCCGAATTTAAGCTTGAACTGCCAACAGATTCACAGCGACACAGCAAATTTCGATTTAACCCTGGAATTAGAAGCCACAGCAATAGGTATTAGAGGCTGGTTTGAGTACAGCATAGACTTATTTGAAGCGGCTACAATCGCGCAAATGGCAGGACACTTTCAGAACTTATTAGAAGGCATCGTGGCGAATCCCTCCGCGCGTTTATCAGATTTACCGCTGCTGGCAGAAACAGAGCGGCAGCAACTTCTATTTGAGTGGAATAATACTGGGACAAATTACTTCCAAAATGAGTGCGTTCACCGTTTGTTTGAAGCGCAGGCTGCGAAAACCCCTGATGCGGTGGCGGTGCGATTTGAATGCCAAAGTTTGACCTACGGAGAATTAAATAACCGCGCGAATCAACTCGCACATTACCTGCACTCTTTCGGCGTAAAACCCGATGCCATAGTCGGCGTTTATATGGAGCGATCTCTCGATGCGATCGTCGGAATCTTAGGCGTATTAAAAGCAGGCGGCGCTTATTTGCCCCTCGATCCGAACTATGCCAAAGAACGTCTTAATTTCATGTTAGAAGACGCTGGAGTTCAGGTATTGCTAACGCAAGCACAATTAGCCGCTGACTTGCTAGTACCCAATATTTACGCGATTTGCTTGGATGCAGAATGGGAGATAATTTATCAAGAAAATCAGTCAAATCTTGATAGCGCGGTTGGGCCAGAAAACCTCGCTTATATCATCTATACATCCGGGTCTACCGGCAAGCCAAAAGGAGTGATGGTTCAACACGCATCTTTGGCAAATTATACGCAGGCTGCAAGTGTAGAATATGGCATCGAACCAGGCGATCGCATTCTCCAATTTGCTTCCCTCAGCTTCGACGCCAGCGCCGAAGAAATCTATCCCTGTTTAACGCGAGGCGCAACTTTGGTACTGCGCGGAAATTCCATGTTAGACAGCATTTATTCTTTCCTGCAAAAATGCCGGGAATGGGAAATCACTGTATTGGATTTGCCGACAGCTTACTGGCGCGAATTAACTGCCAGACTCAGCATCGAAAACGCAGAATTTCCCTCATCAGTGCGCTTGACAATTATTGGCGGAGAAGCAGCGCTTTCAGCATCCCTGGATCAGTGGCAAAAGTGCGTATCAGAAAAAGTGCGGCTCGTCAATACTTACGGCCCCACAGAAACAACAATTGTCGCGACTTGGTGCGAGTTATCTGGGAATATTCCTACTGCAAAATCGCTGCCGATTGGACGCCCGATTCCAAATGCCCGCACCTATGTACTCGATGCTAATTTGCAACCAGTTCCGATCGGAGTCCCCGGCGAACTTTATATCGGAGGTGCGGGGGTTGCGAGAGGATATATAAACCGTTCGGATCTGAATCGAGAAAAATTTATTCCCGATATTTTTAGCAGCAAACAAGGCGATCGCCTTTACAAAACAGGCGATTTAGTCCGCTATCTCCCCGACGGGAATTTAGAATTTCTCGATCGCACAGATCGCCAAGTGAAAATTCGCGGTTTCCGCATTGAGTTAGGCGAAATCGAATCCGCACTCAGCCAACATCCAGACGTGCAAGAAGCAGTCATTCTCGCGCGTGAGGAAGATTCAGGCGAAAAGCGCTTAATTGCTTACCTCGTTTTAAACTCAGCACTCAGCATTGGGAACTCCGCACTGATTAAAAATCTGCGTTCTTTTCTCCGGGAACAACTGCCAGATTATATGGTTCCTGCCAGTTTTGTGTGTTTAGAATCGATGCCGCTGACGCCAAACGGCAAGGTAGATTTTAAGGCACTTCCTGCACCGGAAACCAACAGATCGGAGGCAGATTTTATCGCACCTCAAACTTTAGAAGAACAAGTATTAGCTGAGGTTTGGGCTGAGGTTCTGGGTTTAAAACAGGTGGGAATCAATGACAATTTCTTCGAGTTGGGAGGTCACTCTTTGCTGGCAACTCAACTGATTGCCAAGGTGCGCGATCGCTTTCAAGTCGAGCTATCATTGCGCTGCTTGTTTCAATCCCCTACTGTCGCCAGTCTGGCAGTTGCGATCGCACAAGCTAAGAGCCAGCAGTCGCGCGAACCCCTGATTTCACTGCCCGCGATCGCCCCCGATCCTCAAAACCGCTACAAACCATTTCCGCTCAATGAAATGCAGCAGGCGTACTGGATCGGCAGAAATAGCTTTTTTGAAATGGGCAATGTTGCCATTCACGGCTATGTAGAAATTGAGAGCGACGAGTTAGATTTAGAGCGGTTTAGCCTTGCGTGGCAGCGAGTTGTAGAGCGCCACGATATGCTGCGCGCGATCGTACTTCCGAACGGACAGCAGCAAATTCTGGAAAACGTGCCCGCTTATAAAATTGAGGTTTTGGATTTGCGATCGCTCGATCCAGAGGTTGCCGGTGAAAAACTCGAAGCAATTCGCGATCGCCTTTCTCACCAAGTGCTGCCGCTCGATAGCTGGCCGCTGTTCGAGATTTGCGCTTCGCAAATAAACAATCGCCGCATCCGGCTCCACATCAGCATTGACGCCTTGTGCATAGACGGCTGGAGTTTTCAAATTCTATTTCAAGATTTGGTAAAATTTTACCGCAATCCCAATAGTGCGATCGCGCCCTTGCAACTGTCTTTCCGCGACTGCGTATTAGCCGCGATCGCCTTAGAAAACTCCCCATTTTACCAGCAATCCTTAGATTACTGGCGCACTCGCCTCAAAACCCTGCCGCCAGCGCCGGAATTGCCCCTCGCCAAACAGCCGAATTCCTTAACGCAGCCGCGATTTAAACGCTGGAGCGATCGCCTAGACTTGCCAACCTGGCAGCGCCTCAAAACGCGCACAGCTCGCGCCAGCCTCACTCCTACGGGTTTATTGCTAGCTGCCTATGCCGAAGTTCTTTCCCTGTGGAGCAAAACGCCTCGGTTTACCCTCAACGTGCCTCGCTTTAATCGGCTTCCCTTCCATCCTCAAGTTGAGGAAATTATCGGAGAATTTGCCTCATTTACTCTGTTAGAAATAGACAACTCAAAGCCAGAAAGTTTTGAAGTACGAGCCAAGCGACTGCAAGAACAACTTTGGCAAGATTTAGAACACCAATATGTCAGCGGCGTGCGCGTTTTGCGAGAACTCGCCCAAGCGCAAGGTACAACTGCAGCGTTGATGCCAGTTGTGTTTACGATCGATCCGCAAAACGCGCCAGGGGAAGATACTTCTATCTTTTCTCTCATTCAAGAATTGGGAGAACTGGTTCATATTATCGGTCAAACGCCGCAAGTTTGGATCGACGCGCAATTTACCGAAACTGCTGACGGGCTTTCTTTTAGCTGGGATGCGGTGGAAGAACTCTTCGGGCCAGGGATGATTGACGATATGTTTGAAGCCTACTGTCGCCTATTGCAACGCCTCGCCAATGAAGAGGAAACTTGGCAGAAAACGGTGCAGTTTCAGCAAGCCTTTACTAACAGCATTGAGGCACCCATTCCCGATGTATTGCTGCACGAATTGTTTGCTGAGAAAGCCGCGTCGCGATCGCACGAACCGGCCATCATTACGCGCGATCGCACCCTCACCTACGAGGAACTATATCTGCGATCGAATCAAGTCGCTCACCGATTGCGGAAGCTGGGAGCTCGCCCCAACCAGTTGGTTGCCGTGGTTATGGAAAAAGGATGGGAGCAAATCGTCGCTGTGCTGGGCATTCTCGCATCCGGGGCAGCTTATTTGCCCGTAGATGCGGCGCTACCAAAAGAGCGGCTGCGGTATTTGCTGGAAAATGGCGAAGTTGAGATTGTTTTGACGCAATCTCACTTAAATCAGCGATTGGAATGGCCGGAAAATGTGCGGCGAATTTGTCTCGATACCGACGAATTGGCGGCCGAAAGCGGCGAACCTTTGGAGTCGGTCCAGGAACCGGAAGATTTAGCTTATGTGATTTATACTTCCGGCTCAACTGGCTTGCCGAAAGGCGTGGCGATCGCGCACCGAGGTGCAGTCAATGCGATCGCTCAGACAAATCAAGTGTTTAATGTGACCGAGTGCGATCGCGCGATCGCAGTCACCGCACTGCACCACGATATGTCGGTTTACGATATTTTCGGCATCCTAGCAGCCGGGGGAGCGATCGTCATTCCCGATGCCGCACAACGGCTAGACCCCGCTCACTGGACTCAATTGATGGTAAAAGAGCGCGTCACCATTTGGAACTCGGTTCCCCCGATGATGGAAATGCTGCTCGATTACGCTGCCGGACGTTCTGAGGTGTTGCCGGAGTGCTGGCGCTGGGCGTTTCTCGGCGGAGATTGGATACCGATAACGCTGCCTCAGAGGTTGAGGGCGATCGTCAAAGAATGTCGGGTTGTGAGTGTCGGCGGGCCAACCGAAACTACCCTTTGGAATATTTGGTATCAGGTAGAAACTGTTGACCCTTCTTGGAAAAGCATTCCCTACGGATCGCCTATCGCCAATACACGCTATTACATTTTGAATGAAAGGCTAGAAGACTGTCCCGTCTGGGTTGCCGGCGAGATGTGCTGTGCCGGGGTTGGACTGACAAAAGGATACTGGCGGAATGAAGAAAAAACTCGCGCCAGCTTCGTCACGCACCCCGTCACGGGCGATCGCTTGTACCGAACGGGAGATTTAGGGCGCTATCTCCCTGACGGCAATATCGAATTTTTAGGACGAGAAGATTTCCGCCTTAAAATTCGAGGATTCCGCATCGAAGCAGGAGAAATTGAAGCTGCTTTGAACGAGCACCCAGCAGTCAAAGCATCCATTGTCACCGCATTCGGAGAAAATCACAGTCAAAAACGCTTAGTAGGGTATATCGTTCCACAACAAAAGGCTGTCCTTGCGGTTGAAGAATTGCGACAATTCCTGAGCGAAAAACTGCCAAATTATATGGTGCCGTCTGCATTTATAGTTTTGGACGCGCTGCCGCTTTCGGCGAACGGCAAAGTTAACCGCAAGGCACTGCCTGAACCGGATGCCGCAATTCCAGAAGCAAAGATTTTTGTTGCACCGCGCACTCCTATTGAGGCAATGTTAGCGATAATTTGCTGTGAGGTTCTCGGCATCGAACAGCTAAGCATGGCCGATAACTTTTTTGAACTAGGAGGAAATTCGCTCCTGGCCATTCAATTAGCAGCTAAGGTACGAGAATATTGTCAGATAGAATTGCCTTTGTGCGAGATTTTTGCAGGACGATCGCTCGCCGTACTTGCAGAAAAGATTGCTGAAGCCAAAAATAAAAATGCGGCCGTTGAAGAACCCGCGATCGCGCCAGTTTCGCGATCGGCGTACCGCATGAAACTGTCATCTTTGCGCTAAACACAAATCAGTGATGAGTCATGGGTGAGCAGCCAATAACTCATAACTAATCCCCAAATATCGGCTGCAATCCCAATTACCAATTACCAGTTACTAATCCCATGACGCTGCATTTTTCCGAAAAACCTCTAACAGATACTCGCGAATCGGCAAATACTGCCGAAGAAGAAGTATTTGCCTTTCCCACCTCTTTTGCCCAGCAAAGACTGTGGTTTATCGATCAATTTGAACCGGGAAACCCTTTTTACAACCTTCCGGCGGCTGTGTTACTCAAAGGCAGGCTAAATGTAGTAGTGCTAGAACGAAGTTTCAAGGAAATTGTGCGCCGTCACGAAGGTTTGCGGACGACATTTGCCACTGTAGACGGTCAACCTGTGCAGGTAGTTCGTCAGCAATTTAATTTCGGGCTGCAAGTTTTAGACTTGCAAAAATTGCCAGAAATTCAACGAGAAGTAGAAGTAAAAAGACTAGCAGCAGCAGAAGCTAGTAAACCTTTTGACATAACCAAAGGGCCGCTGTTGCGATCGAGTTTGCTCCAGTTAGATGCTGAGGAATATGTCTTGCTGCTGACGCTACACCACATTATTTTTGATGGTTGGTCAATCGGAGTCTTTCTGCAAGAATTAGCAGCACTTTACGAAGCGTTTTCGATTGGCAAACCATCCCCACTTCCCGAACTTTCCATACAGTACGCCGATTTTGCTATTTGGCAGCGGGAATGGCTTGCGGGCGAACACTTGCAAACTCAAATTAACTACTGGAAAAAGCAGCTCAGCGGCGCTCCTCCGTTGCTCGAATTGCCAACCGATCGCCCCCGTCCCCCGGTGCAAACCTATCGGGGCGGGAAAGAATCATTTCTCATCCCAAAAACGCTAACTGAAGCCCTCAAAAAGCTCAGGCGCCAGGAAAATGTCACCCTGTTTATGATGCTGCTAGCAGCCTTTAAAACGTTGCTCTATCGCTATACAGGACAGGCAGATATCCCCGTTGGCTCTCCCATCGCCAACCGCAACCGAGCGGAAATACAAGGGCTAATCGGGTTTTTTGTCAATACTTTGGTATTGCGAACTGATTTGTCAGGTGCTCCCACTTTCCGGCAGTTGCTCGATCGCATTCGGGAGATGAGTTTAGAAGCTTACGCTCACCAGGATTTGCCGTTTGAGAAACTGGTTGAAGAGTTGCAACCCGATCGCAATTTGAGCTACAATCCACTGTTCCAAGTTGCTTTTGTTTTGCAAACTGCACCTGTTGCTGCGGAATCAATCGGCGGGCTCAATCTCACTCTTTTAGATGTTGAAAATCATACAGCAAAAGTTGATTTAACGCTGCATTTAGAAGAAAAGCAGGAAGAAATAAGCGGTCAGTTTGAATACAGCACAGATTTATTTGATGCGGCCACAATCAATCGGATGGCGGGGCATTTGATCGCGTTGCTGGAGGGCATAGCTGCCAACCCAGCTCGGCGGATTGAAGAGCTACCGTTGCTGGGGGAAAAAGAGCGGCATCAGTTGTTGGTAGAGTGGAATGACACCCGCGCCGATTATTCGAGCGATCGCTGCATTCATCAATTATTTGCAGCGCAGGTTGAGCGAACTGCCGATGCCATTGCCGTCGTATTTGAAGAGCAAAAACTCACCTACCGCGAGCTGAATGAACGAGCCAACCAACTCGCGCATTACCTGCAAAAACTCGGCGTCAAGCCAGAAGTTTTGGTGGGAATTTGTGTCGAGCGATCGCTTGATACGATCGTCGGTATTCTCGGAACTTTAAAAGCCGGGGGCGCTTACGTTCCGCTCGATCCAGCCAACCCTCGCGATCGCCTTGCTTTTATACTCGAAGACGCGCAGGTAAATGTGCTGCTGACTGAGGAAAAGTTGTTGCAAACCCTTCCTAAATCCAGCGCCAAAATCGTTTGCCTTGATGCGGAGCGAAGTGCTTTCTCCCAACACAGCAAAGAAAATCCCGCCAGCGCCACTACTGCCGAAAATCTCGCCTATATCATCTACACTTCCGGCTCAACTGGCATCCCCAAAGGCGTTTTAGTTCCTCACTCAAACGTCGTCCGCCTGTTTGCTGCTACCCACTCGCGGTACAACTTCAACGAGCAAGATGTGTGGACGCTGTTTCACTCTTATGCCTTTGACTTCTCAGTCTGGGAAATTTGGGGCGCTTTACTCTACGGCGGGCGACTCGCGATCGTACCTTATTCAGTCAGCCGATCGCCCCAAGATTTTTACAGCTTGCTGTGCAAAGAAAAAGTCACAGTTCTCAACCAAACTCCTTCTGCATTTTACCAGTTGATAAAGACAGAAGAATCTGTCGGAATTGGCGAAGATTTAAGCCTGCGCTTAGTAATTTTTGGGGGGGAAGCTTTAGACTTGCAAAGCTTAAAACCTTGGTTCGACCGGCACGGCGATCGGCACCCCCAACTTGTCAATATGTATGGCATTACAGAAACAACTGTCCACGTCACCTATCGGCCGCTGACTGCCGCTGATTTAAGTAAAAATGCCAGCCTTATTGGCCGTTCAATTCCTGACTTGCAAGTTTACCTGCTCGATCGCAACTGCCAACCCGTTCCGATCGGCATCCCTGGGGAAATTTACGTTGGCGGCGCGGGCGTCGCGCGGGGCTATCTCAATCAGCCAGAATTAACGGCCGATCGGTTTATTCCCAACCCCTTTAATGACAGTTTGAAAGCGCAGTTGTACAAATCGGGAGACTTAGCTCGCTATCTGCCAAATGGCGATATTGAATACTTGGGACGAATTGACCACCAAGTAAAAGTGCGCGGTTTCCGCATCGAATTGGGAGAAATTGAAGCAGCCCTAGGACAGCATCCAGATGTCGCCCAAGCTGTGGTGGTAGTGCGAGAAGATGTACTGGGCGATAAGCGTTTGGTAGCTTATATCATTGCTAACTCAACACAAAATAAGCATTCAATACTGATTCACGAACTGCGCTGCTTTCTGAAAGAAAAATTGCCGGAATACATGGTGCCTGCTGCTTTTGTGACGCTGGAGGCGCTGCCTTTAACAAACAACGGCAAAGTCGATCGCAAAGCGCTTCCTGCACCGGATCGCGATCGGCCAGAACTCGAAGAGGCATTCGCCGCGCCTCGCACAGCTATTGAGAAAATCCTAGCGGAAATTTGGGCGCAAGTATTGGGGTTAGAACAAGTGGGAATTGACGACAATTTCTTTGAATTAGGCGGCGATTCTATCCTCAGCATTCAAGTCATTTCTAAAGCCAATCAAGCGGGGTTGCTCCTCACTCCTAAACAACTGTTTCAGCACCAAACTATTGCACAGTTAGCCACCGTCGCCGATACAACTGGGATTCAACAATTGGAACAGGGATTAATCGTTGGCGAAGTTCCTCTGACACCGATTCAGCACTGGTTTTTAGAGCAAAATCTCTCTGATCCACACCACTGGAATCAGGCGGTGCTTTTAGAGTTGCAGCAACCTCTCGAACCTGCATTAATTGAGTCAGTTTTGCAAGAATTGCTGAAGCACCACGACGCGCTGCGCCTGCGTTTTGCGCGAGGAGAATCTGGCTGGCATCAGGCGATAGCCAATCCCGACGAGGTTGCTCCGTTTACCTGCATTGATTTGTCGTCGCTACCTCCAGAGGAGCGAGAAGCCGCTTTCCAAACCGCCGCCACTCAGTTGCAAGTTAGTTTGAATTTGTCAGAGGGGCCATTACTTCGCGCTGCCCTATTTGACTTGGGCAAACATCAGCCAAATCGCTTGTTATTTGCCATTCATCACTTAGCGGTTGATGGGGTTTCATGGCGAATTTTAATTGACGATTTCCAGACAGCTTATGGGCAGATTAGCCGCGACGAAACAGTCGCACTCCCGCCCAAAACAACCTCATTTAAGCAGTGGGCAGAACGCTTGCAGGAGTGGGCGCGATCGCCCGAATTGCAGGGAGAGTTCGATTACTGGTTCGCCCTTTCTCAAAAACCAACTTCTCGCTTGCCGGTGGATTTCCCAAACGCAGCCAATTTAGTTGCATCTGAAAAGACAGTATCCGTTGCTTTGAGTGTGGAAGAAACCAAACTGCTCTTACAAGAAGTACCTGCCGCTTACCGCACTCAAATTAATGATGTATTGCTAACTGCTTTAGGTCAAGCATTTGAACGCTGGACAGGCAATAACTCACTTTTACTTGACTTAGAAGGTCACGGGCGCGAAGATATATTTGAAGGAGTAGATTTGTCGCGCACCATCGGCTGGTTTACAGCACTTTTTCCCGTTCTGTTTAATTTAGAACAACCTTCCGATCTAGGGGCTACCCTCAAATCAGTGAAAGAGCAGTTACGCGCAGTGCCAAATCGCGGTATTGGCTGCGGTGTCCTACGATATTTAAACCCAGAAATTGCTGAAAATTTGCACAAATTGCCGCAATCTGAGGTAAGCTTTAATTATCTCGGACAGTTTGACCAAGTGCTGCCGAAATCTTCTTTATTCATGCTGTCCTCCGAGCCTAGTGGCCCCCTTCGCAGCCCGCGCGGAAATCGGCGTTACTTGCTGGAAATTAACGGATTTATTGCCAGCAACAAGCTGCAATTAGATTGGACGTACAGCGAAAGCATTCACCGACGAGAAAGCATTGAAAATTTGGCAACGGGCTTTATAGAATCCCTGCGATCGCTAATTCAATACTGTCAGTCCCCCGACGCCGGCGGCTGCACTCCTTCTGACTTTGCAGAGTTTAAGTGGAGCCAGTGGAGCCAGGACGATTTAGACAACATTACCGCAATTTTGGCAGAGCTTTAATATGACCAAAGGCAATATCGAAGATTTTTATCCCCTCTCCCCAGCGCAGCAGGGCATTCTCTTTCATTCCCTTTACCAGCCAGAATCGGGCGTATATTTCGGGCAACTGCTGTGCGTATTGCGCGGCGATCTCAATGTTTCTGCGTTGAGAAATAGTTGGCAAAAAGTTGTAGAGCGACATCCCATTTTGCGGACTTGTTTCGTGTGGGAAAAATTGAAAGAACCCGTGCAAGCGGTGCGTAAACAGGCTGCATTATCTTGGCAGCAGATGGACTGGCGATCGCTCTCTGCATCGAAACAACAACAGCAGCTAGAAACGTTCCTCAAAGCCGATCGAGAGCAGGGCTTTGACTTGACATCAGCTCCCTTAATTCGCATTGCACTGGCGCAGTTAGAAACAGATACTTTTCAGTTTATTTTGAGCCACCACCACTTAGTTTTAGATGGGTGGTCGCTGGCGATCGTTCTTGAGGAAGTTTTTGCATTTTATCAAGCCTTCTCCCAGGGCGAGGAATTGCACCTCAAACGCCCTCGCCCTTATCGGGATTACATCG
Source organism: Microcoleus harperi Pol14_C6 (assembly GCF_036701295.1). Lineage (NCBI taxonomy): Bacteria > Bacillati > Cyanobacteriota > Cyanophyceae > Oscillatoriales > Microcoleaceae > Microcoleus > Microcoleus harperi. Next base: position 83,152 of record NZ_JAUBQN010000011.1, read on the forward strand.
CGTGGCTGCACCAGCAAGATTTATCGGCGGCTGAGTCATTTTGGCGGCAAACTCTCAAAGGTTTTGCAGTTCCAACTGCGATCGCCCGCGGCAATATTGTCGCGGGAAACCGTTTAGAAAATAGTGGCGAACAGCAGGTGATATTTTCTGCAACAGCCACCGCCGCACTGCAATCTGCCGCGCGGCAGCATCAGCTAACATTAAATACCCTCGTACAGGCAGCTTGGGCGCTACTTTTGAGCCGATACAGCGGCGAGGAAGATGTGGTTTTTGGTACGGTTGTCTCCGGGCGACCGCCAGAGTTAATGGGTGCTGAATTGGTAGTGGGGCTGTTCGTAAATCCTCTGCCAGTGCGCGTAAAAATTGACCCAAAGCATTCTATTTTATCCTGCTTGAAAGAACTCCAAGCGCAACAAGTTGAGGCGCGGCAGTATGAGTACAGCCCCCTCGTTGAGGTGCAGGGGTGGAGTGAAGTTCCTCGGAGTTTGCCTCTATTTGAGAGTTTGGTCGTTTTTGAAAATTATCCTTCGGATGCTTCTTTGCAGGAGAAGATTCACAACTTAAAAGTAGAGAATATTCGCTCCTTGGAAACAACGAATTATCCTCTAACGGTGATGGCGATGCCGGGTGCGGAATTGACGCTGAAAATTATTTTCGATCGTAGCTGCTTTGAGGACAGTGCGATCGCACGGATGCTCGGACACCTGCAAACTTTACTCGAAGGAATGACTGCCAATCCTGAGCGGAAACTGTCAGAATTGCCCCTATTGAGCGCCGCCGAACGCCAGCAATTACTTGTCCAGTGGAACTACACCCAAGCGGATTACCCCAAAAATTCCTCAATTCACGAATTATTTGCAGCGCAAACAGAGCGAACCCCGGATGCAGTGGCTGCAATTTGCGAAAATGAACAATTGACTTACCGCGAATTGAATGCCAAAGCCAACCAAATCGCGCATTACCTGCAATCTCTAGGTGTAAAAACCGAAGTTTTGGTGGGAATTTGCTTAGAGCGATCGCTGGAAATGCTGGTAGCTATTTTGAGCATTTTAAAAGTCGGTGCAGCTTACGTTCCTGTCGATCCTGCTTATCCCCAAGAACGCCGATCTTTCATGCTGGCAGACGCAAAAGTTCCGGTGCTTTTGACTCAAAAAAACCTCCTAGAAAACCTCCCCGAACACAGCGCTAAAGTCGTCTGTATCGACGCCGAATGGCAGGAAATTTCCCGCCAGAGCGATCGCAACCCCGCTGTTAAAGTGGAAGCCGATAACCTCGCTTACGTCCTCTACACTTCCGGCTCGACAGGCACTCCCAAAGGCGTACTCGGCACCCACCGAGGCACAGTCAATCGCTGTTTTTGGAACCCCTACCCTTTGATCGAAGAAGATATTTGCTGTCAAAAAACGTCCTTAAACTTTGTCGATTCGGTTTGGGAAATCTTTGCTCCTTTGCTGCATGGGTTGCCAACTGTGATTATTCCCGATCGAGCCGTCAAAGATATTAACCAATTCCTTCAAACCTTATCAAAGCAAAATGTAACGCGACTGGTGCTAGTTCCTTCTTTGTTGCGCGCTATCTTAGATTCCTTCCCTGATTTAGACAGGCGTTTGCCTCAATTAAAATATTGGATTTGCAGCGGAGAAACTCTGCCGATGGAACTTTGCCAGCAATTTCGAGAGCAGATGCCCCAGCGGGTATTAATCAATCTTTATGGCTCTTCGGAAGTAGCTGCGGACGTGACGTGGTACGATGCAACTAACTGTGTCGAGAAAGTTCCAATCGGTCGCCCGATCGCCAACACGCAAATTTATCTGCTCGATCGCAATTTGCAGCCCGTTCCGATAGGAATTCCCGGCGAGATTTACGTCGGCGGCGATGGATTGGCACAGGGCTACTTAAACCGCCCCGACTTAACCTCGGAAAAATTCATTTCTAACCCGTTTGGGCAAGAAAAATTAGATTTTCTCGGTAATTCTCATCAAAAAGTTTTGTTCAAAACAGGCGATATCGGTTGTTACCTGCCGGATGGTAATATAGAATTTCTGGGCCGTGGCGATTGCCAAGTAAAAATTCGCGGTTTCCGCATCGAACTCGGAGAAATAGAGGCAGCACTTTCTCAACATTCTTCTGTGTCCACCGCTGCTGTTTTGCTTCAAGAAAATGAACCAGGCAGTCAACGCCTAGTCGCTTACCTAGTTCCTAACTCAGGGTTCAGAAATCAGCACCCAGAACTTATTTCCGAACTGCGTTCATTTTTGAAGCACAAACTTCCCGATTACATGGTGCCTTCAGCTTTTGTGCTATTAGATGCGCTGCCATTAACGCCCAACGGAAAAATTGACCGCCTCGCCTTATCTCAAAGGTGCGATTACGTTTTTGATGAAACAGCCTTCACTGAGCCACAAACGCCCACAGAGGAAAAAATTGCTGAGATTTGGACTGCTCTTTTAGGGCTAGAAAAAGTAGGAACTAACCAAAACTTTTTTGACCTCGGCGGTCACTCTCTGATGGCAACACAGTTAATATCGCGAGTGCGATCGTGCTTTGGGGTAGAGTTAGCGCTGTGCGATTTTTTTGCCGCTCCCATCATTCAGAATTTAGCTGAACTGGTCGAGGAAGAAATTCTGGCAAACGCCGATTCTAACCAGATAGATGAATTGCTCGATCTCTTAGAAAAGAGTGATGGAGAGTCAGCACAAACTGTGTCGCTGACTGAGTAAATATAGCCTTTCGAGCGTAACATGAGGTGCTCTGGCGGGCATAGGGCATAGGCCTGGTGTGGGCATAGGGCATAGGACTCGCCCCCATACCTCACCACGCGATCGAACCGCTATATAGGGTTGGTAAAAAAACACAAAAAGCCTTTTTCTCCTTAAGGCTTGGGTAGGAAATAGGAGATTTAAAAAGCTAATTTAACAGGATTGATTCGGATGAGTAAACTAACAGTAAAAGCCAAAGACTCTCAAGATGTAATGCAGCAATTAAAAGCCTCTGTTACCCCACTTGAAGAAAAGTTAATGGAGCTATTCAGTGCCTCAGAAAAGTCATTTGTGGCAGAAGAAGCAATGGAGGAGCGAATTTCTGCCCTAGTTCAAGACTTTTTGTACGCAAAAACCGCTAGTACAGATATTGACTTAGAGTTAATTATTCAGGAGTTTAGGGAAAACAAAATTCCCGCCCTTCCTACAGATGTTGGCAATTATATCGATGATTTGACCCAAACCCTCGTTGCCCATTCCATTCACACATCTTCCCCCCGATATATCGGTCACATGACGAGCGCACTTCCCTATTTTGTGCGCCCGATCGCGAAGCTGTTAACCGCGATGAATCAAAATTTAGTCAAGATGGAAACGGCCAAAGTTTTAAGCCCCTGCGAGCGCCAGACTTTGGCAATGATCCACCGATTAATTTACGATTTTTCTGAGGATTTTTATAACCAGCACATTCAAAAAAGTGACAGCACGCTCGGTATCATGACAACGGGTGGCACCCTAGCTAATATCACAGCTTTGTGGTGCGCTCGCAACACTTCTTTAGGGCCAAAAAATAACTTTAGTGGCATTGAAAAAGAAGGGTTGTACGCAGCTTTAGAGTTTTACGGCTACAAGGGAATGGTGATAATCGGCTCCAATTTGATGCACTATTCTTTTGAAAAGGCTGCCGGTTTATTAGGCATTGGCGATCGCAGTCTCCTAAAAGTCCCCACCGATTCCAATCACCGCATGGATTTGGCAGCGCTGCGCCAAACTGTAGCCGAATGTCGCGATCGCAACCTGCACATTCTAGCAATTATCGGTATTGCAGGCAGCACAGATTCGGGAAGTATCGATCCGCTTCCAGAAATAGCCGCGATCGCCCAAGAAGCAAACGCTCACTTTCACGTCGATGCCGCTTGGGGCGGCCCCGTGCTTTTTTCCGAACGTCACCGGCACAAATTCGCAGGCATTGAACTAGCAGATTCCGTCACCATAGATGGACACAAACAAATGTATTTGCCAATGGGAATCGGTCTGGTTTTATTCCGCAATCCCCAAACCGCCAAAGTTATTGAAAAACACGCACCCTACACGGTGCGAAAAGACTCCATCGATCTAGGCAAGCGCTCTCTCGAAGGCTCTCGACCAGGTGCGAGTTTGTTCTTGCAAGCAGCCTTGAATATCATCGGCCATCAAGGCTATGAATTTTTGATAGATGCAGGCATCCATAAAACGCAGCACTTCGCCAATTTAATTCGGGAAAATCCAGAATTTGAATTGCTGCTAGAACCAGAAATTAATATTCTTTTATACCGCTACATTCCAGAAACCTTCAGGGAAAAAGCAGCCAAAAAACAACTAGCCGAAGCAGACAACCACTTCATCAATCAATTTAACGAGCGCCTTCAGGAGGCCCAGCGCCGAGCCGGTCACACCTTCGTATCGCGAACAACCCTGCAAAACACCTGTTATGGCAAAACCATTCCCATTGTTGCTTTTCGAGTCGTCCTTGCCAACCCCCTCACCACTGAAGCAGATATCAACGTTGTTTTAAACGACCAGCTAAAAATAGCAGCAAAGCTTTCCTTAACTATCACAAACAGCGACCACTGCGAGGAGGTGAATTATGATGTCTACTAATCGTTCAGAACGACTGAAAAACCTCTCGCCCCAGAAGCGAGCGCTCCTCATCAAAGCATTGGGCAAACAGGCAGTACAGGCTGAGCAATCTCAGCGCATTCCCAGGCGATCGCAGCAAAATTCGGCTCCCCTTTCTTTTGCCCAGCAACGGCTGTGGTTTCTCGATCGATTGTCTCCCGAAAACCCTGCCTACAACCTTCCTGCTGCTGTGCGTTTGCAAGGACAATTGAATTTGTCGGCACTGCAACAAACACTCAATGAAATTGTCAGGCGTCACGAAGTTTTACGGACTGCTTTTGCAGAAGTGGACGGGGAACCTGTTCAACTGATTTCTCCTTCCTTGGATTTCGCTTTGTCGGTGGTAAACTTGCGACATTTACCAGAAACTGAGCAGAAAGCTGAAATTGAGCAGCGTACTCTTGAAGAAGCCCAACGCCCCTTTGACTTAACGCGATCGCCCTTACTGCGGAGCACTCTGCTGCAACTTAGTTCGGCAGAGTATGTGTTGCTGCTGACGATACACCACATTATTTCTGATGGTTGGTCTATGGGGGTGTTGGTGCGAGAAGTAGCCGCACTTTATGAAGCTTTTTCCACTGACAAACCCTCTGGGCTGCCTGAACTTCCCGTGCAGTATGCCGACTTCGCCAGTTGGCAGCGGCAGCATTTCCAGGGAGAGAAATTAGAAAAACAGCTCGCTTATTGGAAACAGCAACTGGGTGGCACTGTAGCTGTGCTGTCAACAGATAAGCAGCGCTCTCCCGTGCAAACTTTCCGAGGGTCGCAGCAATCTTTTGTGATTTCTGCTTCTTTAACTAAAAGGCTGAAAACGCTCGCCCAGCAACAAGATGTCACCCTATTTATGACGTTGTTGGCAGCATTTCAATCCTTGCTATCCTGCCACATAAAGCAGGATAACCTCGCTATTGGCTCTCCAATAGCCAATCGCAACCGCCTTGAATTAGAGGAACTGATTGGATTTTTTGTCAATACTTTAGTGCTGCGAATTGACACCGCAGGTAATCCAACTTTCCGCGAACTCCTCGGTAGAACACGCGAGGTAGCGTTAGCAGCTTACGCTCACCCCGATGTCCCTTTTGAAAAGCTCGTGGAGGAATTGCAGCCGGAGCGAAATCTCAGCTATAACCCGCTGTTTCAAGTGTGGTTTGTACTCCAGAATGCGCCCATGCCACCCCTGGAGTTAGCAGGTTTGACCTTGAGCATTCTGGAATTCGATGTCGGTATGTCGAGACACGACTTAAGCCTCACTCTCTGGGAGGTTTCAGAAGGAATTCAAGGCTTATTTGACTACAAAACAGACTTATTTGAGGCTGCGACCATTGCCCGAATGGTGAGAGGTTTCCAATCCCTCCTCAACCAGGTAGTCATCCAGCCAGATATCAAAATCGACGACTTGGCAGAAATTCTTGCTGAAGCAGAAAGGCAGCACCAAATCGAGCAGGAAAAACAAATTCAGATTTCGGGAATTCAAAAATTAAAAATGGCTAAACGCAAAGTTATGAAAAGTTTAAAATGATGGCTCAATCTCTCAGTTTTTTTCGGGAAAAAGGAAAAAATTTTTCACAAAATCAAAAACTATGACAAATACAGAAACAAAGAATCTCAATTCCCAAAAGTTAGGCTCTGTTAGGCGCAAAGCCGTCAGCCTGTCCTCAGAGGAATTAGTCAAAACCGCCTACCTCCAGCCCGAAAACCTTCTACCTCTAGTTGTTCAGCCAACAGTAGAAAAATTAAATCTCGCAGGTTGGACACAGAACAATCGCTCATCAATTGAAACGCAGTTATGGAAGCATGGAGGAATACTTTTTCGAGGCTTTGAAGTCGGCGGGGTGAATGGTTTCGAGCAGTTTATTCAAACTATTGCTGGCGACTTGTTGGAATATTCTTTTCGCTCAACTCCGCGCAGTCAGGTGAGCGGAAATATCTACACTTCCACCGAGTATCCTGCCGAGCAATTCATCCCACTGCACAATGAAATGGCTTATTCTCGAAATTGGCCGCTAAAGATCGCTTTTTTCTGCGTCAAGAAAGCTGAACAGGGAGGAGAAACCCCGATTGCCAACAGCCGCAAAGTGTTTGAAAGCCTGGATTCAAAAATTAGAGAAAAGTTTGCCCAAAAAAAGGTTATGTATGTGCGAAATTACGGCGGTGGCGTAGATTTACCCTGGCAAAAGGTCTTCAATACTGATAGCAAAATTGAGGTAGAAGAGTATTGCAAAAAAGCGGAAATAGAGTTAGAATGGAAAAGTGGCGATCGCTTGAGAACTCGGCAAATATGTCAAGCTGTCGCTGAGCATCCAAAAACGCAGGAAATGGTGTGGTTTAATCAAGCTCACCTCTTCCACATTTCCAATCTCGATCCCGTCGTTCGCAAAGAGCTTTTAACTTCTTTTAAACAGGAAGATTTACCCCGCAATGCTTATTACGGCGATGGCTCACCCATTGAAGATTTTATATTAGACGAAATTCGTCGCTGCTATCAGCAAGAAACAAATGTTTTCCTTTGGGAAGAAGGAGATGTCTTGCTGCTAGATAATATGCTAGCCGCGCACGGACGTACCCCATTCTCTGGTTCGCGTCGAGTTGTTGTCGGGATGGCAGAACCGTTTAGCTGTCAAGACATTTAGACCCATGAAAGGAACAGTAGATATGCAAAAGGAAACAATCGAAGGGTTTAGACTTTCTCCGCAGCAACGGCATCTGTGGGAGTTACAGCAAAATAAGCGCGAACAGACCTATCGCGTTCGAGGTGCAATTTTAATTACAGGAAACCTCGATAAAGAGATTCTTAAAAGTGCGCTGCAAAATGTTGTAAGTCGGCACGAAATTCTGCGGACTAGCTTTCACTGCTTGCCTGGGATGACACTACCCCTGCAAGCGATCGCCAGCACTGGTGAAGTTCCTATCTCGGAACACAATCTGAGCGGTTTGTCTCCCGAAGAACAAGAAGCTAAAATCGCCGCGCTTTTTGAGCAACTAAACCTGCTTGCTTTTGATTTTGAGCGCGGCCCACTTTGGCATATCTCTTTAGTCACTCTGGCCCAAGAAAAGCACCTATTGCTGGCGAACTTCTCTGCCTTAATTGCAGATAGTGTCACTATGAAAAATTTCACCAGCGAACTCAGTCTTTCCTACTCAGCCTGCGCGTGCGGGGAAGAGTTATCTGATGAGTCAATGCAATATGCCGATATTGCTGAGTGGCAAAATGAGTTACTCGAATCAGAAGAAACGGCAAGCGGCCAAGAATACTGGCGAAAGCTGAACATTGAATCTTTGGATTTATTAACGCTTCCTTGGGAAAAGAAGAATTCAGAAGCGGAATTTGAGCCGCTAGTAGAAAGGGTGGAAATTCGGGGTGATTTGTTCGACAGCCTGGAAGCGATCGCCCAAAAACACCAAAGCGATATTTGTACATTTCTGCTGACTTGCTGGCAAATTCTGATTGGGCGGTTTACCAGACAGCCAAACCCGATCGTCGGCGTAACTGGAAACGCCAGGAAATATGAAGAATTAGAGCGATCGCTGGGGCTGTTGAGTACCTATTTACCACTACAATGCGACTTGCAAGACGAATTCAGTTTTGCCAAAATTTGGCAGCAAGTTGAGCTAAATCTCAAAGATATTCACACTTGGCAAGAATATTTCACCTGGGAAGAAACTCTAGAATCCGATAAAAGTAACGCTTTGTTGCCCATCTGCTTTGAGTATGAAACAAAGCCAGAGAAATATGGCGAGTCTGGCGTTTCATTTTTCCTCGATCGGCAAGATGCCTGCGTGGAGCCCTTCAAACTTAAACTTTCGGGCCTTTCACGAGACAATTGCTTAATCGCCGAGTTTCGCTACGATTCGGCTTTATTTGAAGCTGAAGATGTCAAGCGCTTGTCACAACACTTCCAGGCTGTGTTAGAAAGTGCCTTAAAAAATCCACAAATACCCATCAGTCAATTAAATATACTCAGTGATCGCGATCGTCACCAGCTTCTCGTCGAGTTCAACCAAACCCAGAAAGATTACCCGACAGACAAATGTGTTCACCAGCTTTTTGAAGAACAAGCCCAGCGCACTCCTGATAATATTGCTGTCGTTTTTGAAAATCAACAAATTAACTATCGAGAACTCAACGATCGCGCCAATCAACTCGCCCATCACCTGCAAAACTTGGGAGTTGAATCAGAGTCAATTGTTGGAATTTGCGTCGATCGCTCTTTAGAAACAATCGTAGGAATGCTGGGCGTACTCAAAGCCGGTGGTGCCTATTTACCCATCGATCCGGCAACCCCAGCAGATCGCAAGGCACTGATGCTAGAAGATGCCCGAGTGCAGGTGCTGCTAACGCAACAGCGACTCGTTGAAAGCTTGTCGAAAACTCAGGTAAATATTGTTTGTATCGATACAGACATTCCCACTACTTCTGCCTCTTACACGCCTCGCGCCTCTTCTGACAATTTAGCTTACGTCATCTATACTTCCGGTTCCACTGGCACGCCCAAGGGAGTCGCGATCGAACACCGGCAACTCCTCAATTACCTACACAGTATTCAGGAAAGATTAAACTTGCCTGCGGGTGCCAATTTTGCCACCGTTTCCACCTTCGCGGCAGACTTGGGCAATACAGCAATTTTCCCGGCACTTTGTTCCGGTGGATGCCTGCATATAGTATCCCAAGAACGCGCCACCGATCCAGAAGCACTGGCCCAATATTTCCGCCGCCATTCTATCGATTGCCTCAAGATTGTTCCCTCGCACCTTGCTGCTCTTTTAACTTCTTCTGTCGCCGAGTCTATTTTGCCGCGAAGACGGCTAATTTTAGGCGGTGAAGCTGCTAGTTGGGAGCTAATTGAAAAGGTTCGTAAAATCAATCCAGATTGCCTGATTTTCAATCACTACGGGCCAACAGAAGCGACGGTGGGCGTACTAACCTATCAAGTGTATGGCGAAGAATTGAAAGGAATTTCCGAGACTGTTCCACTCGGCCGACCTATAGCAAATACCCAGATTTATCTACTGGATTCTCATTTGCAGCCAGTGCCAGTAGGTGTACCTGGGGAACTGCACATCGGCGGCAGCAGTCTAGCGCGGGGCTATCTCAACCGCCCCGAATTAACGGCAGAAAAATTTATTCCGAACCCATTCGGTGCGCCGGAAGCGCGGCTGTACAAAACTGGGGATTTGGCTCGTTATTTGCCAGACGGAAACATCGAATTCATCGGGCGAATTGACAATCAAGTAAAAATCCGGGGCTTCCGCATTGAATTGGGAGAAATTGAGGCAGCATTAGGGCAGCATCCAGATATCGCGCAGGCTGTAGTGGTGGCGCGGGAAGATGCGCCTGGTGAAAAGCGCCTCGTGGCTTATTTGGTTTCTAATCAGAAACAAGCACCAAGCAGCAGCGAAATTCGCCGTTTTTTAGCGGCAAAATTGCCTGAGTACATGGTGCCTTGGGCTTTTGTAACGCTCAAAAGTTTGCCTTTAACTCCTAACGGAAAGGTAGACCGGCGATCGCTCCCAGAACCCGACAGTGCCAGAGCGAAATTAGAAGGAACTTTCGCAGGACCTCGCACGCCTGCCGAGGAAACGATCGCCCAGATTTGGGGGCAAATGCTAGAGGTCGAAAAAGTAGGAATTTATGATAACTTTTTCGAGTTAGGCGGAGATTCGATATCAAGCATTCGCATCGTCGCCAAAATCAATCAAGCCGGCTTGCGCGTGACGCCCAAACAACTGTTTGAGTGTCCCACTGTGGCGGAGCTGGCAGCCGTTGCAGACCGAATTGAGACGACTGAAAAACTGCTGCCTATTCTCCCAATACAGCAGGAATTTTTAGAAGAAAAAATTTCCGGTAAATGCCAGAGCTTTTTATTTAAAACCGACTCGGCAATCGCTCCTGAACTATGGCAGCAAGCGGTGCAAAAATTGCTCGATCGCCACGACATTCTTCGCCTGCGATTTCTCCATACAGAATCGGGCTGGCAGCAAATGTATGGTAGTTTAGATGAAATTAAAACAAAACCTTTCTCATACATCGATTTATCGGCGTTGCCAGCGAGCGAAGGAGAAATTACTTTAGAAAGAACTGCCGCCGAGCTAAAAGAAAGTTTGAATCCAGCCGAGGGAATTCTCTGGCGAGCGGCTTTGTTTAACCAGGGAAAGGAGCGACACAATAGCCTGCTATTAACGATTCATCAACTGGCGGCAGATAGCGTTTCCTGGCAAATTTTGCTAGAGGAACTTTCGGCGGCGATCGCGCAGCTCAGTCAGGGCCAATCCGTAGAATTACCGCCCACAACAGCAACTTTTAAACGGTGGTCAGAATTTCTGCAAGAGTACGCCAAATCGCCACAAATTCAGCAAGAGCGAGATTACTGGCTCGCTGCGCGTCAAGAAGTCTCGAAACTGCCCGTTGATTCTCCAAGCAATGATCGGGCAAACGCTGTATTAGTTTTGCTCGATGTTGAAGAAACTCGCACTTTACTGCAAAAAGTGCCAGCAGCTTATGGAACCCAAACGAGGGAAGTATTGCTGACTGCATTGGTGCAAACTTTTAATCAATGGACGAAAGCGGATTCCTTGCTGGTGGATTTGGAGGCTTCGGGGCGAGAAATTTTTGGCAAAGATATCGATTTGTCGCGCACTATTGGCTGCTTTACGGCGATTTTCCCGGTGCAGCTCGTGCTCAAGGGCATCTCACAGCCTGGGGAAGCTTTAAAGGCGATTAAAGAGCAGGTGCGGGGCGTACCCAATCGAGGCGCTGGCTACGGGGTACTGCGCTATTTGGGCGATGACGCAGAAGTAGCGGCGCACCTGCAAGCTTTGGAGCGATCGCAGGTGAGATTTAACTACCGCGAGCAATTCGATCCGATTTTGTCTGAATCTTTTGCGTTTGAGCTAGTAGAAAGTTCTCGCAGCAGCCTACCAGGAAATCGGCCCTATCCGATCGAAGTTGACGGAGGCGTGCGAGAAAATAGGCTGCAACTAGAGTGGAGGTATAGCGAAGCAGCCTACCGGCGAACCACCATCGAAAAACTAGCTAAAGATTTTGTGGATAATTTGCGATCGCTTGCTGCTCACTGTCAGTCTGCCGAAGCAGGAACCTACACGCCTTCTGACTTCCCAAAAGCAAATTTGAGTCAAAAAGACCTCGATCGCTTCTTAACCAAAATCAACCAACGCAGGTAAAAATTCATGCAAGTAGAAAACATTGAGGATATTTACGAACTTTCGCCGATTCAGAAAGGCATTCTCTTTCATAGCTTATTCGCTCCGGAATTGGGACTGTATTTTTTCCAAATGCCCTTTTTGTTGCGGGGCAATCTCAACGTTGACGCTTTCTCTAGCGCTTGGGAGCAAGTAGCGAACCGGCACGCGAGTTTGCGGACAGGCTTTTTCTGGCAAGATATCAACAAACCGTTACAAGTTGTATATCAGCAAGTAACAGTTCCCTTAGAGCAATGCGACTGGCGGGGGCTAAATCCTGAGGAACAGGAGGAGCAATTAAATACTTTTCTGGAGAGCGATCGCGCCTTAGGGTTCGACCTTTCCCAAGAGTGTTTGATGCGCCTGACTTTGTTTCGCCTCGCTGACAACTGTTACCAATTTATTTGGAGCAGACATTTTATCGTGATGGATGGGTGGTCAATCCCCACGATCCTCGCAGAAGTGCTTCAAATTTACGAGGCCATTTGTGAGGGAAAAAAGGTAGATTTAGGGCCCAGCATTCCTTACCGAGACTACATCGAATGGTTGCAAAAACAAGACGTAGCGAAAGCCCAGACGTACTGGCGGCAGGCGATCGGAGAATTGCGATCGCCTACTTCCCTCACCAATCTAGATGCTAGCAGCGCCTTCAATTCCGAGGAAAAATACGACGAACAGAGAATCTATTTATCGCCAGAAACTACAGCAGCGCTGCAATCTTTTTCACGGCAGCACCAGCTTACATTGAGTACGATATTTCAGGGAGCATGGGCGATGCTGCTCAGTTACTACAGCGGCGATCGCAAAGTCGTCTACGGATGTACGGTGGCGGGACGCCCAGTAGAATTACTACAAGACGAGCCGCTAATTGGGCTATTTGTTAACAGCTTGCCCGTATGGATCGAGGTAGCTTCTGACACATCTCTGCTAGTTTGGCTGAAGCAGCTTCAAGAACAATTACTGGAAATGCGCCAGTACGAATGGAGTCCGCTAGTTGATATTCAAGGGTGGAGTCAAGTGCCGCGAAGCAGTCCTTTGTTCGAGAGTATCTTGGTGTATGAAAACGCGCCAGTGGATTCACTCTTGGAAAAATGGGAAGGCGATCTAGAAGTCTCGAACTCGACGATTTTCTCCAATGCGCCGAATTTTTACAAGACTAACTATCCCCTGACCGTTGCCGTGTATCCGGATCTCAAGTTCTGCATCGGCATCAATTACGATTTCCGCCGCTTCGAGGTAGCCACAATTACTCAGATTCTGGAGGATTTTGAGAGATTGATTAAGGGCATCTTGGCGCAACCAAACGCGCTCCTGAAGGACTTGCTGTTGCCGATAGATCGCGAGTATCCCATGACGTTAAGTCTGGAAAGAGAAGTAACGTTTAGTTTTGAATTGTCCGCCGCGTAACTAACAAATTAACTAGAGTGAGAAAGTTGCCATGCGTCGCATCGCCCTACAAAAGCCAAGTCAGCCAGCGAATATTTTTGAAAGTCGCGAGTCTAATGTCAGAAGCTATTGCCGAAATTTTCCTGATATATTCCATCGGGCAAAAGATTCTATCATATATTCCGAAACAGGAGCGGAATATATCGATTTTTTAGCAGGGGCAGGGGCGCTGAATTACGGGCACAACAATGACTATATCAAGCAGAAGGTAATAGCGTATCTGGCATCGGACGCGATCGCGCACGGATTAGATATGCACACCTCAGCCAAAAAAGAATTTTTAGAAAAATTCTTTTCGTCTGTCTTAGAACCGAAAAAGCTGGATTATAAAGTTCAGTTTTGCGGCCCAACGGGAACGAATGCCGTTGAAGCAGCTTTGAAATTAGCCAGAAAAATCAAGAAAAGACCGGGCATTTTCTCATTCATGGGAGCCTATCACGGCATGACGTTAGGCAGTTTAGCTGCGACTGGCAATATTGCCGCGAGAGCGGGGGCAGGCGTAACCTCAAATAATGTAACTTTTATGCCCTATCCCTATGGGTTCATGGAAAGTTTTAATACTATCGGTTATATCGAAGCAGTCCTAAATGATGTCAATTCTGGCATCGAAAAACCAGCGGCAATTATTTTTGAAACGGTGCAAGCTGAAGGGGGAGTAATTGTCGCGCCCGTCGAGTGGATCCAACAGCTCAGAGACTTGTGCGATCGCCACGACATTTTATTAATTTGCGACGACATTCAAGTGGGTTGCGGGCGCACAGGGCCATTCTTCTCATTTGAAAGAGCTAATATCGTTCCCGATATGGTAATCCTTTCCAAATCGATCAGCGGTTACGGATTTCCGATGTCGCTTTTGTTGATTAAACCTGAGTTAGATATTTGGGAACCGGGCGAACATACGGGTACATTTCGGGGAAATCAACTCGCTTTCGTAGGAGCTACCGCTGCTCTAGAGTATCGAGAAAATATCAATCTCGAACGCGAAGTCCAATTGAAAGAGTTCTTTTTACAAAAATTCCTGGCGGAGGAAATTGCCCAGATCGACGAAAAAATCGATATCCGAGGAATTGGTTTAATTTGGGGCATCGATTTTGAAAAATTTGGCGGTGCTAGTTTTGCTAAAAAAGTCACTTCGCGGTGTTTCGAGTTGGGATTAATCGTGGAAAGAGTTGGGAGAAATGATACGGCTATAAAAATATTGCCTCCCCTGACTATCGAATGGTCAATTTTGCAAAAAGGCTGTGCGATTTTGCAACAAGCCTTGTCCGATTGCTTGAAGTCCTAATTGCTCTAATTTTTTCCAATTTTAAAAATGTCAGGAGACGATCGATGATAGCCGTAGCCAATCAAATCAGACCAATTACCCCCATTTCAGATAACTTGTTGTCTCAAAAAATTTATTGGTTAAACAAGCTATCCGGGGAACTGCCGGAGACAAATTTGATAGCCGATTATGTAAGACCTGTGTTAGATAGTGGGAAAGAGCGAGAGGTCGCATTTGAAATGTCGAGCCAACTCTCTGAAGCGATTTTTAAGTTGGCTAAAAAATCCGATTTGTCAATTTATCTAATTCTCCTCGCTACCGCTAAAATACTGCTCCACAAATATACTAGCAATAGGGATGTTATTGTCGGCTCGCCAGTTTACAACCCAGAAAAAAGCGATCGCTTAATTAATCGAGTGGTTCCGCTGCGCTCCACTGTCACTCCTCAACTGACTTTTAAAGAGTTTCTGCTGCAAGTCAAAGACACTGCGATCGCGGCTTACAGCCACCAAAATTATCCGTTTGCTGAATTAGTGCGGTTGTTAAAAATTTCCGAAACTCAGAGCCGCTGTCCAATTTTTGACGTAGCCGTCTTATGGGAAAACATTCACTCTGCAAGCGAACTCGCGAAACTCGGCAATGATTTAACAATTGCTTTGAAAGTCGATGGCAATCGGATTGTCGGCAAAATTGAGTACAGCGACTTGCTTTTCAAAGATGAAACTATCAGAAGACTGACGGCACACTATGTCAATCTTTTGGAAAACGTCACCAACAACATTCACATAAAAATTGCGGATATTAGTTTTTTAAGCCAATCTGAAATCCGCCAGCTCTTAGAAACTTTTAACGACAATGCTAGAGAGTATCCTGTCGAGCGAACGATTCACGATTTATTTGAAAGCCAGGTCGAAAAAACGCCCGATCGCATAGCTGTTGTTTTTGAAGAAACTCAGTTAACTTATCGCCAACTGAACGAAAAAGCGAATCAACTCGCCAGATTTTTGCAGAGTTTAGGAGTCAAAAATCGACAACTGGTGGGAATTCTGCAACAACGGAGTCCGAATTTTCTCATCGCTATTCTCGCTATTTTAAAGGCGGGGGGAGTCTACGTTCCCATTGACAGCACTTATCCTCCGGAGAGAATTCGCTATATGCTTTCTCACAGCGAAGTGCGGATTCTCTTAACAGACGCTTCATTTTTAGAAAGTTTGGCAAGCCAAATCGAGTATTGCCCTGAGTTAAAATATTTGGCTTGTTTAGATGTCAAGCCGGAGGGCGCGGCGAGCTCCGCCGCCGAGGTTCAGATATGCGATCGCCGCGATTTCGATAAACTGCCCGCAGCCAATCTAGAAACTAGCAATCGCGGCACCGATCCAGCTTACGCGATTTATACCT
Source organism: Microcoleus harperi Pol14_C6 (assembly GCF_036701295.1). Classification (NCBI taxonomy): domain Bacteria; kingdom Bacillati; phylum Cyanobacteriota; class Cyanophyceae; order Oscillatoriales; family Microcoleaceae; genus Microcoleus; species Microcoleus harperi. The sequence continues at coordinate 99,094 of NZ_JAUBQN010000011.1, forward strand.
CCGGTTCCACCGGATTGCCCAAAGCAGCTATTATCCGACACGGCGGCGCGATCAATCACCTTTACGCTCAATTTGAGGCGCTGGGATTGACTGAAAAATTTACTTTTTTGCAAAGCGCTCCCGCTTCATCGGATATTTCGGTTTGGCAATTTTTAGCGCCTATTTTAATTGGCGGAAAAACCGTAATTGCCGGCGCGGAAACAATTTGCAATCCCGAAAAATTGTTTGAGGTAATTCAAAAACACAAATTAACCCTCGTCGAACTCGTTCCCACCGTTGTCCGAGGATTGACAGACTATCTTTCAAAATTATCGCCGCAGCAACGAGCGTTCCCGAATTTAAAATGGATGATGGTAACGGGAGAATCCGTCTCGGTAGAGTTGGCGAATCAGTGGTTGCGTTTGTATCCCTCTATCGGCGTTGTCAATGCTTACGGCCCGACAGAAGCGGCTGACGATATTACGCAGGCAATTATTGAAAAACCTTTGCCGGAAAATCAGCGATCGCTATCCATCGGCCAACCCCTCGCCAATTTAAATCTTTACATCCTCGACTCTCAGATGAAGTTAGTGCCCGTCGGAGTGCCGGGAGAGATTTGCGTGTCGGGATTTGGCGTCGGCGAGGGCTATTGGAAAGATGAAAAGAATACTCAATTAAGCTTTGTTGAAAATCCCTTTCCAAATACCGCAAAACCGCTGCCAGGAATTGACAAAGATTTAATGTACAAAACCGGAGATTTAGGGCGGTGGCTTTCCGATGGAACGATCGAATTTTTAGGGCGCATCGATCGCCAGGTCAAAATTCGCGGTTTCCGCATCGAACTAGGAGAAATAGAGGCTGTATTGGAGCGGCATCCAGCGGTGCGGGAGACGGCGGTTATTGTCAGAGAAGACAGTCCGGGCAACAAGCGTCTAGTCGCCTATATCGCTGCGTACAAGGATAGTTTTTCAGAGTTTCAATCGTCGAGCCTTGTAACTGAGTTATGCAGCGATTTAAAACAAAAATTGCCGGAATATATGGTGCCTTCAGCCTTCGTGCTGCTGGAGGCGCTGCCGCTTTTGCCGAATGGCAAGGTCGATCGCCGATCGCTGCCTGCACCGGAAAAAAGCGCGATCTCTGCGGTGCGATCGCCCCTTGAAGAAATGGTTGCTGGCATCTGGAGTGAAGTGCTAGGCGTCGAGGGAATTGGCAGCGAGGATAACTTCTTTGAATTAGGAGGACATTCCCTATTAGCTACTCAGGCGATCGCGCGTTTGCGAGAAGCGTTTAAAATTGAATTGCCCCTGCGCGTCTTATTTGAATCGCCAACAGTGGCAAGTTTGAGCGATCGCATTTCCCAAATCAGCAGCAGCGAGCAAAAACTGGAAGCACCCCCCATCGATCGCGCACCGAGAGGCACAGAATTGCCCCTTTCTTTCGCCCAACAGCGCCTCTGGTTCGTCGATCGATTGCAACCGGGCGATCCGGCTTACAATATCCCCGCTGCCGTGCGCTTGAAAGGTGCGATCGACGTAACAGCATTAGAGCGCAGTTTCCAAGCAGTTATCGATCGCCACGAAGCCTTGCGGACAACTTTTGGCGCGGTGGAAGGGCGGCCCATTCAATTGATAATTCCCGAACCTACTTTCGCGCTCTCAGTTATAGATTTGCAGCACTTTCCTCAATCTCAGCGAGAAGCAGAAGCTATGCGGCTTGCCGCCGAGGAAGCGCAACAACCTTTTGACTTAGCAAACTGGCCATTAATGCGAGTCACTTTGCTACAGTTAAACGACACAGAATTTATCTTATTGCTAACCATCCATCACATCGTGGCAGATGGCTGGTCCCTAGGGGTACTCGTGCGAGAAATGGCAACCCTCTACGAAGCTTTTTGCACTGGCAAACCCTCCCCACTTCCCGAACTTCCAATCCAATATGCCGATTATGCCGTGTGGCAGCGAAACTGGCTTTCTGGGGAAGTTTTAGAAGAAAAACTTGCCTATTGGAAGCAACACTTAGGCAATCACTTACCAGTGCTGCAACTGCCTGCCAAACAACCGCGCGCCGCTGTTTCTACCTATCGCGCTGCCCTTCAACCTTTCCAGCTTTCCCCAAACCTTTCTGCCGCGCTCAACAAGCTGAGCCGCCAACAAAATGTCACCCTATTTATGACGTTGCTAGCTGCTCTTGAAACGCTGCTATATCGCTCTACAAATCAGGATGACATGGTGGTGGGAACCGACCTCGCCAACCGCACCCAATTAGAAACAGAGGCTCTGATTGGTTTCTTTGTCAATATCTTGCTTTTGCGCGGCGATCTCAGCGGCAATCCTACTTTCATTGAATTGCTCGATCGCGTGCGCGAAGTCACCTTAAAAGCCTACGCTCACCAGGATTTACCCTTCGACAAATTGGTGGAGGAACTGCGGCCCGATCGCAGCCTGAATCAAACACCGCTCTTTCAAGTCTTATTCGTCATGCAAAATATGCCCATGCCTGCTTTAGAGCTAGGCGGGTTAACTTTGACACCCTTAGAACAAGACAGCGGCATCGCCAAATTTGATTTAGTTCTCTTCGTAGGAGAAACCGAGCAAGGAATTGCAGGTACTTGGAAGTACAACACTGACCTTTTCGATGCCGCCGCCATCGAGCAAATGTCCAGCCGTTTTGAAACCTTACTCAACAGCATTGTGGCGGAGCCTGAGACTCGCTTAAATAACTTAGAAATTCTCACACAAGCGGAAAAAGAACAACAAGCAATGCAAGAAGTCAAGCGCGAAAAGCTTAATTTTAGCAAGTTTAAGAGTGTTAAACCGAAAGTAGTCACTCTGCCAGACGGCGAGTTGATAAAAACCGAATTTCTACAGCCTGGAGAACTATTCCCGCTAGTCATTAAACCCGCTGCCAGCGATGTCGATCTCATTGATTGGGCGAAAAACAACCGAACATCGATCGAGACCAAATTGCAGCAACACGGTGCAATTTTGTTTCGAGGCTTCACCGAGCCCTTAGTTTCTACTTTCGAGCAGTTTGCCTTGGGGATTTGTCCGGAATTGTTCAGCGAGTACGGAGATTTGCCGCGCGAAGGAATGGGTGGCAAAGTTTACGGTTCGACCCCTTATCCTGCCGACCAAACCATCTTCTTTCACAACGAAAGTTCGCACCTGCACCGCTGGCCAATGAAAATCTGGTTTTTCTGCGTTCAACCCGCGCAGTCAGGCGGCGAAACCCCGATCGTTGATTGTCGGAAAGTTTACCAGTTGCTCGACCCCAAACTCCGAGAAAAATTTGCCCAAAAGCAACTGATGTACGTCCGCAATTACACCGACGGACTCGATGTAAGCTGGCAAGAATTTTTCAAAACGGCGCATAAAACAGAGGTGGAACAATATTGCCGTCAAGCGGGCATAGAATTTGAGTGGAAAGACGGAAATAAGCTCAGAACTTGCAAGCGGAGGCCGGCGATCGGCAAGCACCCCAAAACTGGAGAGATGGTATTTTTTAACCAACTTCCTTTGCACCACATTTCCTGCTTAGATCCCGCCGTCCGCAACTCCTTATTATCTGTTTTTGGAGAAGGAAACCTGCCTCGCAATGTTTATTACGGCGACGGCAGTCCCATTGAAGACTCGGTAATGGCAGAAATTCAAGCAGTCTATCAGCAGGCAACCGTTAGTTTCCCTTGGCAAGCGGGCGACATATTAATGTTAGATAATATGTTGGCGGCTCACAGCCGCAATCCCTTTGTCGGGCCGCGCAAAATTGTGGTAGCGATGGGCGAAATGATCGGTGAAGCAGAGCTTTAAAAGCTGACTTCTCTCTCGCAAAAGTCGGCTAAATCTGACTCTGGTATGAATTTATAATTGCCAGTAGTCGCCACTTCAACGCCTTTCCCACAGTCTGTTTTAACTGAGATGTTGCACCATTCTCAATTACTTGTTTAGGAACAGGCATCTTGCCTGTTCCACAAGAGAGAAATTTTATTGTGGAACAGGCATCTTGCCTGTTCTTGAGAATGGTGCAAGATGTGAGTTTTAACCGACTCGATCTATAAGCTTTGGACTTAAGTCCCTGGCGATCCTAAAACATAAAGCAATATAACCAATGCAAACAATTAATGGGTTTCGGCTTTCTCCTCAACAAAAATATCTGTGGCTGTTGCAACAAGATAGTCCCGCTTATCGCGCTCAATGTGCGATTTCGATCGAGGGCAATCTCCAAGCAAATGCCTTAAAAGAAGCGCTGCAAAAAGTCAGCGATCGCCACGAAATTCTGCGGACGAGCTTTCAGCGACGTTCTGGGATTAAATTTCCGATTCAAGTCATCGGCGATCGCAGCTTAATTTCCTGGCATATCGTTAATCTCGAATGCTTGAACCCGCCAGAACAAGCGGCTAAAATCCCTGAAATTTTTCAAAGCGAAAAGCGCTCAGCTTTCAACTTTGAGCAAAATCCAATTTGGCGCTTATCCTTAATTTCTCTATCAGCAAACAGGCACATTTTGCTTGTTAGCTTGCCTTCCCTGTGCGCCGATTCCCGCACCCTCAAAAATCTAATTCGAGAAATTAGCCAGTGTTATGCAGCCTGCTTGCAAGGTGAGGAAATGGCCGACGAAGTGGTGCAATATGTCCAATATTCGGAATGGCAGAATGAATTGATTGAGGATGAAGAGGCGGCAGAGGGCAAACAATATTGGACCGATCGGGATTACTCGGCGCTAGCCAGTTTAAAATTGCCTTTTGAAAATAAAAATAGCAGCGCGCCTGCTCCCTTTGAACCGAAACTTTTTGAGGTTAAAATAGAACAGAGTTTACTAGAGGAAATAGAAGCGATCGCCCGCCGCTACGAGACCTCAATATCTGCTTTCTTTCTAGCTTGCTGGAAAACGTTGCTCTGGCGGCGGTTGGGAAAGGCAGAAATCATTATTGGCACCGCCTTCGACAATCGCAAATATGAAGAATTAGAGCCAGCACTCGGTCTATTTGCCAAGTTTTTACCGCTTCGCAGCCAACTGCAAGAAAATTTTACCTTTCAGGAATTCTGGCAGGAAATTCAGCAATCCCAAAGCGATGCTTATAAATGGCAGGAATATTTCAACCGGGAAGATATAAACGGATCGGTTGGATTTCCATTTTGTTTTGAGTTTGAGGAACAACTAGAAAAGTATGCGGCGGCTGGCGTAGATTTTTCAATTTACCAGCAATATGTCTGCGGCGATCGCTTCAGAGTTAAACTCTCCTGCGTGCGCCGAGAGGATGCTCTCATCGCTGAGTTTCACTACGATCCGCCCTTGATAGGGGAACAAGCGCTCCAATGTTTAGCAGAGCAATTCTACACCTTAATAAAAAGTGCAGCTAATCACCCAGAAACCGCTCTCGGCGAGTTGGAAATTCTGAGCGAGATCGCCCGCCACCAAGTCTTATTTCAGTTCAACCAAACACAGAAAGATTACCCAAAAGACAAGTGCATTCACCAGCTATTTGAGCAACAAGTGGAGCGCGTACCAGATCGCCTTGCGGTTATCTGTGAAAATCAGCAACTCACCTACCGAGAACTCAACGCCCGCGCCAACCAAATCGCTGATTATCTACAACACTTAGGAGTAAAATCCGAAGAATTAGTCGGAATTTGTGCTGAGCGATCTGTGGATGCGATCGCCGGAATGCTCGGCACTCTCAAAGCAGGTGGCGCGTACTTGCCACTCGATCCGGCCATGCCAAAAGAGCGCCTCGCCTTGATGTTGCAGGATGCCGAAGTGGCTGTGCTATTAACGCAACAACAGCTAATCGAAAAATTGCCAAAAACTCAGGCAAAAATCGTTTGCTTAGACGCAGAAATTCCCTCTGTCTCCCCCTCTCCCTCTCCCCCTCTCTCTGGTGAAAATTTAGCTTATGTCATTTACACTTCCGGTTCCACTGGCACGCCAAAGGGAGTGGCAATTGAACACCGATCGCTCGTCAATTACCTCTACAGCATTCAGGAACAGCTCAACCTGCCATCAGGTGGCAGTTTCGCAACCGTTTCTACCTTGGCAGCAGACTTAGGAAATACAGTAATTTTTCCAGCTTTATGTACGGGAGGAACCCTTCACATAATTTCCCAGGAACGCACCACCGATCCAGAGGCGATCGCTGCTTACTTTCAGCAGCATTCTATTGACTGTCTCAAAATCGTTCCCTCGCATCTAAAAGCTTTATTAACTGCTTCTAATCCGGCGCAGGTTTTGCCGAAAAAGCGATTAATCCTTGGCGGCGAGGCCTTAAGTTGGAATTTGCTCGAAACTATTGAGAAATACGCCCAAGACTGTTTAGTTTTCAACCATTACGGGCCAACAGAAGCAACCGTAGGCGTGCTTGCTTATCCCATCAAAGACCGAGAAAATTGCATTTCTGAGACAGTTCCTCTCGGTCGCCCTATCAATAACGCGCAGATTTATTTACTTGATTCGCACTTGCAGCCAGTTGCCATTGGCGTGTCCGGCGAGTTATACATCGGCGGTGCTTCTTTAGCTCGCGGCTATCTAAACCAACCCCAATTAACCGCAGAAAAATTCATCATCAACCCCTTCGACGCCACACCAAGAGCGCGTCTGTATAAAACCGGAGATTTGGCTCGGTATTTGCCGGACGGAAATATTGAGTTTTTAGGGCGGATCGACAGCCAAGTTAAACTGCGAGGGTTCCGCATTGAATTGCGGGAAATAGAAGCAGCGCTATCTCAACATTCCGCTGTGCGGGAAGCAGTAGTTTTGCTACTGGAAAATGAACCGGGGAACCAGCGCTTAGTTGCCTATGTTGTACCCGCGAGGGAATCAGCGATCGCTATTAACGAGCTGCGATCATTTGTAAAAGAAAAACTGCCCGACTACATGGTTCCTTCTGCTTTTGTCGCAATCAAAGCATTGCCCCTCACTGCTAATGGAAAAATAGACCGGCGGGGGCTGCCAGCGCCGGAGGCGGCGAGAGCCAATTTAGCAGATACTTTTGTCGCTCCTAGCACTCCCGTTGAGAAAATGCTGGCTGAGTTTTGGGCCGAGCTGCTAGGGCTAGAAAAAGTGGGAATTTATGACAATTTCTTCGATTTGGGGGGACATTCATTACTGATTACTCAGTTGCTAGCAAAGGTAAGAAATTCTTTCCAAAAGGAATTGCCCTTGCGTCGTTTCTTTGAAGGGCTTACCATCGCTGCTTTAGCAAAGAATATTGAGGGGAAGCACGGGGCGAATTCTGCGGGCGATCGCACTGCAAGTTTCGATATTAACGCTGAAGTTGTTTTAGATCCGGCAATTCGCCCTGCAACTCCATTGAGCGAGCCAAAAACTGAACCAGCTTGCATTCTCTTAACAGGGGCGACGGGCTTTTTGGGAGCTTTTTTACTCCGCGACCTCTTGCAACAAACTCAAGCAGAAATTTATTGCCTAGTCCGTTCTGCCGATTCAGAATCAGCCAAAAAACGGATTCAAAGCAGCCTCGAATCCTATTTAATTTGGGATGAAAGCAGCAGCGATCGCATTATCCCAATTGCTGGAGATTTGTCTCAACCACTTTTGGGGCTTTCCGAGGAGCAGTTCCGAGTTTTAGCCAGTAAAATTGATGTCATTTACCACAATGGCGCGTTTGTCAAGTTTACTTATCCCTACTCGGTTCTCAAACCCGCTAACGTTTTGGGGACGCAGGAAGTTCTGAGATTGGCGAGTCAAAGTAAGCTAAAACCAGTCCATTTAATTTCTACGGTTTCCGTTTTCTCGGCAATGGGAGAATCAGGGATTAAAGTCGTGGGAGAGGAGGATGAACTCACTCCGGGAGAGAGTCTCAAAGGCGCTTACACTCAGACTAAATGGGTGGCAGAAAAGTTAGTAGAGGTGGCGCGCGATCGCGGGATTCCTGTTAGCATTTACAGGCCAGGCCGCATTTCTGGGGACAGCCAAACAGGGGCCTGCAATCCCAGCGATTTACTGTACAGGTTAATCGCTGGTTGCGTGCAACTTGGATGTGCGCCCGATGACGATAAGCTGATGAATGTAGCGCCTGTTGACTATGTGAGCCGAGCGATCGTTCATCTTTCGAGCCAAAAAGAATTACTCGGAAAAACTTTTCATTTAGTCAACCCTCAGTCCTTTCAAATGAGTGAATTGCTTGGCTGGATTTGCTCAATGGGTTATCCAATCAAACAAGTTTCTTCTGAGACTTGGCAAGCAGAAATAATCAATCGCGCTGGATATTCTCCAGAAAATGCCTTGTATCCGCTTGTCAGTCTTTTCTCCGAAAAAGTTTCGGATGCAGAAATGGCTAAATCGGCCACGCTGCAATTCGATTGCCAGAATGCGTTGAAGGGACTTTCTGGAACGGACATTATCTGCCCGCAAGCGGATGCGAGTTTGTTTCGGACTTATTTTTCCTATCTCGCCGATCGCCAGTTAATAGAGGCTCCCAAACATCTGGTCTAAAAATATAGAGGCGCGATCGATCGCGCTTCTACCTCGCTCAATTTGAGGAGAATTTTACATCAAGCATCACTTAGACTTGCGGAAGTCCTGATTAGTTTATTCAAGAAGAGGCAAAAGATTTTTATGTTAGGAAGTAGTAATGCGATCGCGATCGCAGGCAGAGCTACCGCAGAAGGAACGCGGCGTTACAGGGAACGGCACAACAAAAACTGTGCAGCCGATCACTTCCAAGAAACTGGTTCGCTCGTTGCCAGCTCGATTGGAATTGGCACTTACCTTGGCGAACCAGATGAGTATACTGACACTCTTGTGGCGTCCGCTGTAGTTGAATCGGTTCGGCGGGGTGCCAACGTAATTGACTCAGCAATCAACTACCGCTACCAGTACGGAGAGCGGAGTGTCGGAAAGGCTATCCGGCGTCTCCTGGAATCGGGAGAGGCTTCAAGAGATGAACTAATTATCTGCACGAAAGGCGGCGTTGTTCCGCATCCAACTCCCAACCATGTAGAGTGGTTTTCTCAGCAGTACGTCGAGCCAAGCAACTCTACTGTCAGCATGGCCGATTTGGCTGAAGAGCGTTACTGCATCCACCCAGAATACATTCAAGATCAGCTTAATTGGAGCCTCGCCAACCTCGGCATTGAGACAATCGATGTCTACTATCTTCACAATCCAGAAAAGCTACTTTCTCAAGTTGAACCCGATACTTTTTACAATCTGTTGCGAGAGGTTTTTGAGGTACTTGAAGGTGCGGTTTTAGCTGGAAAAATTGCTAATTACGGTGTGGCAACTTGGAATGCTTTCCGTGTACCTCCAACTGAAAAGTACCATATCGATCTGGCGCGTGCGAAGTCCATTGCTCGGGAAGTAGCTGGGAACAAAGAGAATGGGTTTCGGTTTATCCAGCTTCCTTTGAATATGGGGATGCCGGAAGCGGTGCTAACCCCAACTCAAACAATCGAAGGAGAACAAGTTTCAGTATTGGAAGCTGCCGATCGCTTAGGCATTTCTGCGATCGCCAGCAGGTCGATCTGTGAAGCGCAGGTTATCGGTCTGATCCCAGAAAAGATTGCTTCTGCTTTTGGTGATCGTTTGCGAACAGACTGCCAGCGGGCGCTCCAATATACCCGCAGCGCCCCTGGCCTCCTGAGTGCCCTTGTAGGGATGAAAGCGCCAAAACATATAGAAGAGAACCTAGCCCTTGCTGCTGTCCCGCGGCTTGGGAGAGCAAGCTTTCAGGAACTTACTGATTCAATTGTTCAAGTGTTAAACAGAAATTGAAGTTCCCCTTGCCGGAGAACGGTTGAATTTAAAAACTTGAAGGGCGTTACCCAACCTTACCTCTTTTCTGTCACTCTCGGAGTATTAAAATAAAAGTGTGAAAATATAAAAATGCTATAAGTGATGTATAGCAACGGATATAGAGTTACAAGTTATCCAACAGTTGGCTAGAGACGCATAATCAACAATCAGAATGATATAGCAATCCTTTAGTTTCAGTTAATGTTTATGGACCTTCCGTACTTCCGTACTTAGTTTGGTACAATTGAATCTTATTGTAACATTTTAGCCGACTAAGTACCGAAGAGCCTTGATTCCTGACTAAATCAATCATTAATAAATTCACCTTCACAGATAATCGAGTCTCTGTTCTCCAAATCTTCTTGATTCCATACCGCGTTTAATGCTGCTGAACTTAAGGAAGTTGACATCGTATTTAATGTTGTGTTGTAGTATTCCGCAGCATTATTAAGTTCTACCTGTGGCGCTTCCTTGAAGTACGAATTAATATCAGGCGTACACCTCTGTGCTTGGTAATATAAATAAGCTTCAGCATTAATGCACATTACATGGTAGAAATCCTTATTTGCTGCCGTAATATCTCCAAGTTTATACAGCGCTAAACCCCGGTTGAGATAAGCTTTAACATAGTTCGGATCGAGTTCCACTGCTTTATCAAAGTCTTCAATTGCAAGCTGCATTTGTCTTAATTTATAGCGAACGCAACCTCTGTTATAATAGGCATAAACATTTTGTGGATCGATGCCGAGTGCAGTGTTGTAATCGGCGATCGCCTGCGTATTGTCTCCTAATTGGTGGTAACAGAGACCTCGATTTATGTAAGCTTTGATATATTTAGGATTCAACCGCAGCGTTTCGTTAAAATTTTCCGTTGCTGCCTCTTTTTCTCCCAAAAGGTAGTAAGCGCGCCCCCGGTTGTAATAGGTTTTATAATTGTGGGAATTGATAGATATAGCTCGATCGTAGTCTTCTATTGCTTCTTCGTAATTTCCTAAATTAGCAAGTACAAGTCCTCGGTTGTTGTAGATAGCGTGGCTGTTAGGCTTATTTGCTAAAGCGCAGTTGAGATCTTCAATGGCTTTTTCGTGTTCTCCGAGATGACGCCAAGCATTGCCTCGATTCAAGTAAGCCTCGAAGAAATTAGGATTGATATCTAGGGCTTTGCTGAGGTCGGCGATCGCTTTTTGGTAGTCTTTCATGTAATAGTAAACCAAGCCGCGATTGTTGTAGGCTTTGGCATCGGCGGGATTGACTTGCAGTATCTCATCGAAGTCCTCAAGTGCCGCTTCATAGTTTCCTTTCTTAGCGCTGTGCAAACCACGCTTGTAAAATTGTTTGAGGTTCATAGGTCAACTTTCAGGATTGCTTGATGCTGGGGGGTGATTCCTGTGCAGTCAGTTTTGAGTTCGACAGCCGTTAATCTGTTGAAAGAGCATCCACACGCAGTCAGATTAACTCTTAAATGATTCCCGGCAATCTACCCTAGACAGGATTTTTGGTTTATTTTAACAGTAGTTAAATCCTGTTGAAAGGCTCTGCACGTCGGCTGGATTGACTTATTAGTCAGTTCGATTGTTTACCCGATCGACTTGATCTCAAAAGTCTAGTTTTACTTGGTGCTCTGTGTCTCTTGATGCGGCGGCGATCGGCTCGATCGCCAAATTAAGTTTGATACCGCTACTCAGTATAAATTGTTGCCAGCAGTCCTACTGAGTAAACTCTATATTTTTTTGACAAACTGGGTCTCAGTATTTGCGGCAGTACGTCTCTACAAACTTTTGTTGCCTAATTACCAATTACCGATTGATTTCCTCTTCCACATAAACAGTCAATTTCTCCAAATCTGGAAGTTCGATCAATTCTTGTTCCTTTTCCTTAACCGACACGGGCATCATCACAGGTTTACGCTGCTCGATCCAGCAACTCGCCAGCGGTAAAGTTTGTTCCAAATCTTCCAAAGGCCTCGGAATTACCATCACCGCGTTCAACTCGCCAATTCGCTCAGCTTCGTACATCCCGGCCTCTACGGCTACTGCTACATCTGCAACTGCACCGCGAATAATTGCCGTGCACAAACCGGCGCCAATTTTCTCGTAAGCTGCCAAGTGTACGTCTGCGGATTTGAGCATAGCATCGCAAGCACCGACCATTGCCGGAAATCCCCGGGTTTCGAGCAAACCGATCGCCTGACTGCTAAGGCGAGAATAATTGCCACTTTCGGAAAGTTCAGTCAGCCGAAAGCCGATGGGCAAAACCACTTCCAAATTAGCCAAAGGTCTAGGAATCACCAACTTAGAAACAAACTGCCCGAACTGTTCGGCTGTTTGAGCTCCAGCTTCCACAGCCAAACGCACATCCGAAATTCTGCCCCGGACGATCGCCGTACAGTGACCGGAACCAATTTTTTCGTATCCTACTAAAATCACTCCTGCCGACTTCAGCATCATGTCAGCAGTCCCCACAATTGCCGGAAAACTCTTGGTGGATACCAAACCCAAAGCAGTGTCTTTGAAGTATTCCTGGCGCTGCGATCGTTCTTCGTGACTGTTACGATCCGTTTGTCCGTCCATCTTCTATTACCCTTAGAAACTTCCCAAAATAAAAATTTGTTGATAGTTTATAGTTTCTCAGATGAGAAGACAGACTGCACGAGCTACAAGACACAGATTGCTGCGGCAAGGCCTTACAAATTGCTGAGCTACCAATAATATGAGATTACCTATTTATATTTGATCTATCTGCCTTCAGCATAGCTGCCTTTTGCGGAAATGACGGCTACCCGGAACCGCCCGATAGAGTTTGGCCGTTTTCCTCCGATCGATTAAAAGCTTGTCGGTGCGGAAACAGCGTCCCCAACAGCCGATTGATGTGAGCTTGACCGTACAGAATAGTTGGCGTTTCCCCTGGTTGGGGAGGCTCTGGGGCGGTGGATTCCGGGGGCTCTGGGGCAGTCTCTGGCGCAGTTTGAGGCGGTGTTTGGGCGGGTTGTGGCGGCTCCATCGGCTCCATCGGTCCATCGACTGGTGGCGTAGTGGCTTCGGGGGTTTCGGGTGATGTTGGCGCTGCTGTTGGCGCTGTTGCGGTTGCTTCTTCTGCGGCGGCTTGGCGGCTGGTATCTCCCATTAGAGAACCTGCTGGCATAATTTGCATTTTTTCGATACAAGGATTGATTAGGGTCGTCCCGGCCCCAATACAGGCATTTTCCCCGATCGTTCCCGCACCTACCACCAGCACCCCTGCACCCAGAATAACGCCCGCCGCGATTTCCAGAGTACCTTCACGGGCGTGAAGGATAACTCCCATACCGATACAGGCACCGGCGGCGATCGAGATCCGGCTGCCCGGATCTGCTTGTAGGATTGCTCCAGGGGCGATCGCCGCACCCTCATTCACAACTACATCGCCACTCATCAAAATCTGAGAGTTGCTACTTAATTGCAGTGGCGATAAATACATTCAACTTCACCATGAAAGGAGCTTTTTTTTTAGATCAAAGGACTTTAAATTATGGGTTTTTTCGACTAATAAATTTAACCATGTCTATCGAAGAAACGATTATTTACTAATACTGAGAAGCTTGATGATTTAACGTTTTCTAGAAAGTTCCAGACGATTCTAGATTTTGACCAACCCTTCTCAATCGAGCTTTTTAACTATCTCAAATCCAACTTCAATCCGCTTGGATTTCTCCCGTGGACACCTGTGCGAGGGCTTAACGGGAGAAACAAGCTAATTACCAGGCAAATTAAGGTCGTTGGATAATTTCCTCGAGCACCCGGCGCTTGGCCTTGGAGTCGATGCCAAGCAAACGGACGTACTCGCCGCTGTGTTCTTGGAGACAGCTTTCGAGGGCAGAAATCACTTCAGATTCGCGGTTAGAGGAGATCGGCGCGCAACTGCTCCAAGAACCGGTGCGGAAACGGCGCGCGTCGGCGTGTTCCGTGCCAATTCTGTAGCCTTGGGAAAGCAGGTTGCGGATTTGGTCGATCGTCTTGCCGGTCAAACTTCCGCTGCTCGCCGAACCAGTCGAAGCTGCTTTGTATCCCGAGGTTGCTGCCGGCTTAGTCGATTGAGCAACTGGGCCGTCGGGACGCTGAATAATTTCTTCAACTATGCGTCGCTTAGCTTTCGGGTCAATCCCGATCAAGCGCACGTACTCGCCCGGGTACTGATTCATCACAGATTCCAAAGCGGCGATCGCCTCAGATTCGTTTCTGACTTGCAGCGAAGCTCCGCTTTGCCAAGAACTGGTGCGGAAGCGGCGTGCGTCGGCGTGTTCGGTACCCACTTTGTAGCCTTGAGCTAGCAAGCTGCGAACCTGAGCCACTGTTTCGGCACTCAATTTGCCATTCGACACGGAACCGCTATTGTGGTATGAAGCTTGTTGTGCAACTTTACCGTTAGATTGGTGAGTTTTCGCACCGTTAGAACCGTTAGAGCCATTGTCTCCCGGTCTTTGGACGATTTCTTCTAGTACGCGGCGCTTGGCTTTGGTGTCAATCCCGATCAAGCGGACGTATTCTCCTTGGTGTTCAGCCATGCAAGCTGACAAAGCCGCGATCACTTCTGAGTCGCGGGTTGAGGAAATCGGGCCGCAAGTACGCCAAGAACCGGTACGGAAGCGGCGTGCGTCGGCGTGTTCGGCTCCCACGCTGTATCCTTGGGCTAGTAAATTGCGGATGCTATCGGCAAGAGTGGAACTCAATTGGGTGCCGGCAGGGGTAGAATATTTGGTTTGAGTCATATTTGGGTTTTCACTTTTCTCGTTGCGAATTGGTGCTAGACAGGCGATGTTCTCAGCGCAGCGATAACCCGTTCTCAGAGCGTCATTGATGCCGATGACATGGGTTGCAAATTGAACGTCAGAATCTTGAACGTCAGGCAAGCGATCGGCTTGCTTCTGATTAGTGATGATGGCTCCCGAAGGTACGTACTTACCGGGGGGAATCTCCACATCTTTAATTAGTACGTGCATCATCACAATGCAGCCGTTGCCCACTCTGGCATTGAACACCGTAGAGCGAAAGCCGATAAAGCACTCGTCGCCGACGTAGGCAGGACCGTGAATTAAACTCATGTGGGTGAGAGAAGTATTTTTCCCCACCCACACAGAATAGGACTTGTTGTCGTCTCCTGTGACTCGGCCTTTTTCTAGGCCGTGAATCACTACTCCGTCTTGAATGTTGCTTCCTTCTCCGATATAAAAAGGAGTGCCTTCATCGGCGCGGATAGATGTCCCGGGGGCAATCATCACATTAGAACCGATGTGCACATCCCCAATAATGTTAGAAAAGGAATGTACGAAGGCGGTGTCGTGAATTTTAGGCTCAGCCAAGTTTTTCGACCAAGGCGTCGGGGGAGCCGCAACATTGCGGACTGCCATAAATTAAGTTCTCCTAAGCTGAAAATTTTTTGTTAGTTGTTAGTTGTTAGTTGTTAGGTGTTAGTTGTTAGTTATTTTTCCACTAACTGCTAACTGCTAACGGTTGCAACTAGCGGTACGGGTCGTCTTTTTTACTGTAAATGAGGCGGTTTTCTACATTGACAGTATCTATAATGCCTACTACTAGAGCATCGATCGGACGGTTTTCACTTCCGGGCGCGATCCGGGCTGCGCTGCCTCGGGTTACTAAAACCCATTCATCTATACCAGCGCCCACACAGTCAGCGGCTACCTCATAGCCGGGAACTGGCGAACCTTCCTCATCGATGAATTGCAGCAGGAGAAATTTCGATCCTCTCAGCGTCGGCTCTTTTTGGGTACTGACAACTGTGCCGAGAACTTTGGCCATTTGCATTTTAGGTAATAGGTAATAGGTAATTGGTAATTGTCATTTTTACAGGGTCACTTGTTTTTTTTTTATTAGCTCTGTCCGATGTCCGGTGTCCGTCTTTTAGAGCTTCGTCTAGTAACTAATGACTCATGACTAATAACCAATATCCCATGCCCACCTCAATTAAAAATTAAAAATGCTAAATCAAAAACATCGCGATTTTTAATTTTTAATTACCAAACGCCCCTAACAGCCGTGAAGCGAAGCTATCCCGTAGGGAATCGCCTATCTTATGATCTGTTGAGAGGGCGAATACCGCTGACGCCTTCACGGAACTGTTCTACAGCTTCGGTATAGCGAATGGGCAACACGTATTCTAAGTTTTCATGAGGGCGGGCGATAATGTGGGTGGACATCACTTGTCCGCCATTAACACGCTTCACTGACTCTACTCCGGCTGCGACAGAAGCTTGCACTTCCGAGACATCTCCTCTTACAATGACCGTAACCCGAGCGCTACCGATTTTTTCGTAGCCTACCAAGGTGACGCGGGCTGCTTTGACCATCGCGTCAGCGGCTTCTACCACTGCGGGAAAGCCTAAGGTTTCGATCATGCCAACTGCAATTGCCATTGGTTTTACTCCTAATTGAATATTTGGCGGACTAAACAGTTAATTTTTGACGGTTGCACAAATTTTCGTTAAAAGAAATTTTTGTGCGCTAAGAACTTAGTAGCCTCGGAACTGTTCTACTGCTTCTGTATATCGAATCGGCAGAACATATTCTAGGTTTTCGTGGGGGCGAGCGATGATGTGGGTAGAGACAACTTCTCCGCCGTTCACCCGCTTGACGGATTCCACTCCTGCTGCGACTGAGGCTTGGACTTCCGACACGTTGCCGCGCACAATTACGGTGACGCGGGCGCTGCCGATTTTTTCATAGCCCACGAGGGTAACGCGGGCAGCTTTGACCATAGCATCGGCAGCTTCCACAACAGCGGGAAAACCTTTTGTCTCAATCATTCCCACGGCAATTGACATTTTTGAATCTCCTTTGAGGATGAGCGAAATTACCGTTACAAATCTTTGAGAAATCTAAAAATTTGGACGGGGAGGCCCACATTTCTTAGTAATGCAGTGTAAAGCTTCCTATCCTATAAGAATAGGGGAAGCTGTCCACCTTGACAATATAAACTAACATCATAATGTTTAATAACAAAAATTAAATTTTTTTATGTTATTTAAAATAATTTAATATTTATTTAATAATCTTAATATATAGAGGGGTAGCTCCCGACGGCGAGGGAGATTAAAGTAAGTAATAATACTCAGATAAAGTAGAGTTCGGTATGTGAAGCCGGAGCCGATCGCTGCCGGGAAACTTGGGGATTCCAAAAGGGGGATCGCGGGGAAATTGCCAAAAAAGGCAGTCTTTGCCCATCAGCAGGCATTTTTTTCTTTGAGTGCGTCTTCTACTCAGCAAGTAATTTTGTGTTGAGAGAATTCTCAGTTTTGATGCTTTAATGTATAGTGAATCTTGGGTGCAAATTATTTTGCCAGAACTATACGATCGGGTTTAGTCAAAGTTTTAGGGTATCACGCGATCGCCCGCGACTGTTTTTGTATAAAGGCAGCCCGTAATTTGAAGTTTAAGGGATAAATTAAATGACTCAATTTCTCCTCCAAGCCTGTTGGTGGGTACCTTTATATGGCTTAATAGGCGCAATTTTAACTTTGCCGTGGTCTACGGGAACCGTTCGCAGAACAGGCCCGAGACCTGCAGCTTACTTCAATTTGCTGATGACTGTGTTGGCTTTCCTGCACGGGTCAGTTATTTTTACAGCGACTTGGGATCAACCACCCCAACAGTTGCTAGTGCACTGGGTGCAAGCAGCAGATTTAGATTTGTCTTTTGCAATAGAAATCTCCACGGTCAGTGTCGGAGCAATGGAGTTAGTTAGTGTTCTGAGTTTGCTAGCACAAATTTACGCTCTAGGCTACATGGAAAAAGACTGGGCCCTAGCTCGATTTTTTGGGCTGATGGGTTTTTTTGAAGCGGCAATTAGCGGCATTGCCATTAGCGACTCGCTGCTTCTAACTTACGCTTTGTTGGAAGTGCTGACGCTTTCAACTTACTTGCTAGTCGGGTTTTGGTACGCTCAACCGCTGGTAGTAACAGCCGCTAGAGATGCGTTTTTAACCAAGCGTGTAGGAGACGTGCCACTGCTGATGGGAGTAGTGACGCTTTCAACTTTAGCGGGAAGTTTGAATTTTTCAGATTTGGAAACATGGGCTGAAACTGCAACTTTGTCTCCTGTAGTAGCGACTCTTTTAGGTTTGGCTTTAATCTCCGCACCTACGGCAAAGTGCGCTCAATTTCCCTTCCATTTGTGGCTCGACGAGGCGATGGAAGGGCCCAACCCGGCTTCGATTATGCGGAATACGGTAGTTGTGGGCGCTGGAGCTTATGTTTTGATTAAACTTCAGCCTGTTTTAGCGCTTTCGCCGATCGCAGATGCGGTGCTGGTGGTTTTGGGTGCGGTGACGGCGGTTGGCGCTTCCTTGGTAGCGATCGCCCAAATCGACATCAAAAGAGCACTATCGCATTCTACCAGCGCTTCTATGGGCTTGGTGTTTATCGCTGTGGGGCTAAATCAAGTTGACATTGCTTTGCTGTTGCTCTTCGCCCACTCGATCGCCAAAGGTCTATTATTCATGAGCGTAGGGTCAATTATTACTACAACTAACACTCAAGATTTAACAGAAATGGGTGGGTTGTGGTCGAAGATGCCTGCCACGACTACGGCTTATTTAGTAGGCGCTGCGGGGATGGTAGCGCTGTTGCCTCTGGGCAACTTTTGGGCGATGCGACGCTGGCTCAACGGTTTTTGGACTGTGCCTTTGTGGCTGGTAATTGTGCTGCTTTTAGTTAACGGTTTGACAGCGCTAAATTTAACTCGCATATTCGGTTTAGTGTTTGTGGGAAAACCGCAGCCGAAAACTCGCAGAGCTCCAGAAGTTGGTTGGCCGATGGCTTTGCCGATGGTAATTTTGACGGTGATGGGGCTATTGGTGCCTTGGATGTTACAGCAGTGGCAACTGTTAATTAGTTGGACTGGTCCTTGGTCGCTAACAGGGGATTTTGATACTTTAAATTTGCTGTTGAAGACTCTGGATATTCCGCTATTAATGTTATCTGGGTTGATGGGCGTTGCGGTTGGGGTGGCGATTTATTGGTACGGGGTTTTACCTCGACCGGTACGGCTGCCGGTGCCGGCGTTGCAGGATTTGTTTGCTTACGACTTTTATATCGATCGAGTTTACCGCTTGACTGTCGTTTGGGCTGTGGCTTTGATTTCTAAAATCAGCGCTTGGACTGATAGGTATGTGGTGGATGGGGCGGTGAATTTGTTCGGTTTTGCCACAATTTTCAGCGGTGAAGGGTTAAAGTACACCGGCACTGGTCAGTCGCAGTTTTATGTGTTGACTATTGCGGGGGGGGTTGCGGTGTTGCTGGCGTTGATTATTTGGCAGTTTTAAACCGTAGAGGTTGGCAGATGAATTTTTCGGGGTTTGTCTGCTTTTGGTCTGATGTTATTTAATTTTTAACCGCAGATGAGGGCGGATGAACGCAGATAAACGCAGATGATATTAGTCTGGGTTTGTCTGCTTTTTTATCTAGTTTTATTCAAAATCTATCGGCCATAATTCGGTCACTGGAACTTCCCAACCGGGCAAAAGTTTGGGAATTGAAATCATGTCGCCGTCTCTCAATACCACTGGCTCCGCTGTCGGAGTGTAAATTGTTATTGTGCGCTTGTCTGGGTCGATTAATATTCCTACTTTGGATCCGAGTTCGATGAATGATAAAATTTTTTCTCGGAGGGGTTTGAGGCGATCGGACTGAGATTTGATTTCTACCACTAAGTCGGGAACAAGTTCGGCAAAATACCTTTTACTTTGTTTCAGGCGATCGGCTGTCACAAACGAAACATCCGGGGCTGTAACATTTGAATTGGGGAGAATAAACCCGCCGCTGGAGTCAAACACTCGTCCGAGTTTGCGAGGTTTGACCTAGTTAAGCAAAAGTCTGCCAAACTCTGCTCCAATTTCGCTCGATACAATGTCTGATGGGCCCATAACGATAATCTTTCCGTCTACCAGTTCGAGTTGGTAGTCTAGATGTGCTTCGCCGAGTATACCTTGCAGTTCTTCCAAGTCGGCAACGGTGAGGCGGGTGGAAGGAGAACCGGATTTAATTTGCAAATCTTCTCGATCTGTAAGACTTGAGGTCATAGGAGGATTCCAGAGACATTTGAATCTATGTTAACAAGAAAATTAGCCGATCGCTTCTATATGTAGTTGCTATGCGTTAATGTTAAATATAGTTCTAAAAGCTCTCTAATAAAGGAACGTTTTAATTGATGCTCAGTGCTTTAATCTGGATACCAATGTTGGCTGCTGCCCTGATTGGGTTCTGGCCCGGTTCAGTGAGTTCTAAAATAGTTCGGAATGTCGCGATCGCCATTGCGGGTATAACTTTTATTCTCTCGGTGATTGTAGCGGTTCAGTTTGATGCCAGTACCAGTCAGTTGCAGTTTTCGGAATTTATTCCTTGGATAAATGTTTTGGGATTGAATTACAATCTCGGTGTTGATGGTTTGGCTCTGCCTTTGGTAATTTTAAATACTCTGCTGACAGGGGTAGCTATTTACGCTACGGATGAGTCGATCCGCAGACCTCGACTTTATTATTCTTTGATTCTGTTAATTAGCGGCGGCGTAACAGGGGCTTTTTTATCTCAAAATTTGCTGCTATTTTTCCTGTTTTTTGAGGTAGAATTGATTCCGCTTTACCTGTTAATTGCGATTTGGGGAGGTGAGCGCCGGGGTTATGCTGCTACTAAGTTTTTAATCTATACTGCATTTTCGGGAATTGTGCTACTGGCTGCTTTCTTGGGGACTGGTTGGCTTAGCGGTGCTTCTAGTTTCGATATGGTTGGTGCAGCGGGCGCATCGCATTTGCAAGGAGGATTGCCCTTGCCTTTGGTAAGGCAAATTATTTTGCTGGCAGGGGTGTTGCTGGCTTTTGGAATTAAGATGCCTTTGGTGCCTTTTCATACTTGGCTGCCGGATGCTCACGTAGAAGCTTCGACGCCGGTTTCGGTGCTGCTGGCGGGGGTCCTTTTGAAGCTGGGAACTTATGGGATGCTGCGCTTTGGTTTGGGTTTGTTTCCCGATGCGTGGGCGGTGGCGGCACCTTGGTTGGCGAGTTGGGCTGTGGTAAGCGTGCTTTACGGGGCGAGTTGCGCGATCGCCCAAAAAGATATGAAGAAAATTGTAGCTTACAGTTCGATCGCTCACATGGGCTACATTTTGTTAGCTAGCGCCGCAGCTACTCCGATTAGTATGTTGGGAACTGTTTTGCAAATGGTTAGCCACGGTTTAATTTCGGGGCTGCTATTTTTGAGTGTCGGCGTTGTTTACAAAAAATCCGGCACCCGCAACATCGATGTGCTCAAAGGTTTATTCAATCCCGATCGCGGTTTACCGATGATTGGCAGTTTAATGATCCTCGGTGTGATGGCAAGTGCCGGCATTCCGGGTTTGGCTGGATTTATTGCGGAATTTTTGATATTTCGGGGCAGTTTGCCAGTTTTTCCCGTGCAAACTTTGCTCTGCATGATCGGCACTGGTTTAACTTCAGTTTACTTTTTAATTATGGTCAACCGCGCCTTTTTCGGCCGCCTTTCGGATGTGGTGGTAAATTTGCCGCAAGTCCGCTGGCGCGATCGCATCCCTTCGCTGATTTTAGCAATAATTATCGCCATCATGGGAGTGCAGCCGGGAGTTTTAGTTGCTTTGAGCGAAAAAACTGCGATCGGAATGGTAGCTAATGTGCCGCCCCAAGTTAAAGTGATTGCTCAAAACTTGAAATAAAATATTCCATAGGTTCGTAACATCGGACTTTAGTCCTATGGCAGTTTTCAATCCCATGAAATACAGCAGACGGCTGTAGGGACACGGCACTGCCCTGTCCCTACCTATTCCATTCATCAGTGTATCCGTGTTCAAATCCGTGTCGTGCCTTCCTTCAATTAAGGTTAAATAAAAATGAAAAGTACCGTATTAAAACCCTCTTCCCATCCCCTAGCCGCATACATTGACCTATTAGAATCAGGAAAAGCTTTACTGCCTGAGTCTACGGAAAATGTAGTTGAAGTTGTCGGCGTGCTGAAAAGTTATGGTATTGTTTTAGATGCCTATTCTCGGAATCTCAATTATATTGCAGAAGAACAGTTTTTAGTGCTTTTCCCGTTTTTTAAATATTTCAACGGAGATGTGACCGTGCCCAAATTAATGCGCTATTTATGGCACGACAGGATTAATTTTGAATATGCTGAGTATTGCATGAGAACAATGCTTTGGCACGGCGGCGGGGGTTTGGACAGTTATTTGGATTCCCCGGAATTTAGCAGTTTAGTCGAAAAGGCGATCGCGGCTAAATTGAAAGGCAATTTTTTCATGCAGGGAGTACACAAAGCATTTCCTGATTTTTTGCCGGAACAAGTGCGGATGCTGGCTTACTACACAGGTCTCGGTCAGTTTTGGCGGGTAATGAGCGATTTGTTTATGGACTTATCTGATTCCTACGATCGCGGCGAAACTAAGTCTATTTCTGATGTAGTTGATTTTGTCAAAGCCGGTTTAGTCGCCGCGGCCAGCCTACCGATTACCTACAGCGTCAAGATTGGCCCTCAAGTCTACGATATACTGCCAGCCACCGCTAATTTGACATTTTTACCAGATGTAGCGGTGCCTTATGTAGAAGCTGTTTTCTTTCGGGGCACTGCGTTTTTTGGCACAGTTTCATACAATGCTCAAGCTCATCAAATCCCGGAAGAACAAAGAGAATTTGCTTACGGTGCTTTGTTTGCTGACCCTTTACCGATTGGAGGTGCAGGGATTCCGCCAACTCAATTAATGCAAGATATGCGGCATTATTTGCCGGAGTATTTGCACGAAGTTTATCGCACTAACTGTCGTGGTGAAGATGATCTGCGGGTGCAAATTTGCCAGAGTTTTCAAAAGTCGATGTTTTGCGTGACGACGGCGACTATTTTGGGTTTAGCACCTCATCCAATGAATACCTGCGATCCAGAGGAAAAGAAGGCTAATCGGGCTTATTTGGAAAGTTGGATGGATCGATTTGGGAATTCTCGCTTGGATTGGGCAAATCAGCCAACTAACCGGGCCTGTCAGTTGTTCCCAGAACGCTAGAAGAGCCACTGGTTTTTAGGGCGCAATGTCTCTCGCAGTTGCAACCATATTACCTGGTTTGGCAATTGCTTTCTTTTGGAAGGCGAAAGCTCATCGTGGTGATTGAAATGATATCACCTCCCGTCAAATAGCCGTTATAAGGAAAGTAGTGAAAACTTCAGTTTACAGACTTTTAGGAGGACTGAAGTCCTCACTACCAAACAATTTTATAGTAGTCATTTTAGCGGACATAATATGACCTGATAAACTGTTTGTTTTCGGCTCATTGTGATTGCTTTCATCAGAAATATATCCGCTAACGCTTAGACTGGTAATGACAGGATAAAGCACTTCTTATTTCCGAACTATCTAGATTCGGACTAGAAGACTCAAGCCGTGAGAGTCGGTGCCACAAGTTCCCAGCAAACCATAAGTTTCTGCTAAATCTTTGACTAAAGCAGTTTGTATGGGACTGGGTTTCCAAGGATTGGGATTACCGTAAGCATAGTAAATTTCTACACCGTCAATGCCGAAACGGGCTGCTTCTGGGATTAGTTTATCTGCAGTCGATCTATACCGGCAAGGATGCGCGAGAACTGCTAAACCTCCTGCTTCATGAATAGCTTCAATTACCCTGGCTGCTGAATAACAATAAGTGCCTTCAGTGCTTTTACCTCGTAGGTATGGTTTGAGACTGGGATGTTGCGGATCGAAGGCGTAACTGAGAATGTGTACCTCATTGTTGAGCAATTCGGCATTAATTTCAGCCCCTGTCCAGAGACTAGGTGCTTCGCTATTTTTGTCGGGATGGTTTAATTTCCAATTATCCAGCCAAATTTGAGCTTTAACGTAGCCTTCGGTGCTGTGGTGGTCGGTGATAGCTAAGCCTTTGAGACCTCCGGCTATGGCTTGTTCCATCAATTTCTCTGGCTGCAATCGCCCGTCGGAGTAGACTGTGTGCATATGAAAATTATAGGAACCCGGACAGCTATCGGCATCAATTGTCTGAAAGACTTGTTTGAGTGCTGAGATATTTTGGGCTTCTGGTTTGAGACTAGAACTTGTTGGGGAAGCGAGATTGACAGCCATAAGCGTTATTATAGAAAAAACTAACCTTGTTTAATATATCTAATAAATTGATATGTTGCACCTGTGGCAATAGTCGGCTGTAGGATTGAAACATCTGTCGGATTGTTGCGTTCGGCACAAGATATCAATTCCCTCGCACATCTTGCACAATTCTCTATCCAGCATTTTATCTGCGGGTGGGGGCGGGTTGATGAGATTATTGATTTTAGGCAATTATATTTGGTAAAACTCCCCTCTACAGGTTTGTTGACAAGGCCGCAAGATATCAATTACTCCCACATATTGCATCATTCTTAACAACAGGCTTTCCGGCCTATTCCACCAAGAGTAAATTTTCTTGTGGGGTGGCATCCTGCCCGCCCTCTACAGGTTTGTTGACAATCCTACAAGATATCAATTCAATCGCACTTTAAACCTGCGGCTGCGGCTGTGGGAAATTCGATCGGCACAAAGGTAACGCCATATATTGCTGTAGAACAGGGTACAATATGCGCTACTCGTTTGGGAGGATTTTTCCGATTTCCAGTCTTTGAGTCAAACTCAATTATACCCGTGGCTCCCTCGGCTTTAAAGTTTGGATCGGCTAAGGTTTTTTGCATTCCTTCACGGCTGGGTTCTGGCTGCATTTCTAGGGCTTTAATCAGCGTCCGGGCGGCATCGTAGGTTAAGGCCGATCGAGTATTTACCGGGCCTCCCCACAATTTTTGCGCGTTGACAGGAAACTTTTTGTCAAAGCTTGCTAGCGGATGCCAAAACAGGGATATTCCCAGTTTTTCAATAGACTTTAACTGTTTTGCTACCTCTAACGTTCTCGGCTCATACAGAGTCCAGGGCCCGACAATCCAATTGCGATCGCCGTTAGCTTTTATCATTTCGATCGCATTTTCCAGGGAATTAGTGACTTGACCGTCGGGAATGACAAGTAAGGCTGTTTTTCCGGTATTCTCAACTTTTTGAATGGCTGCTTCGGCGTTAAAATTATTTTTAGATAAGTCGTAATAATTACTTAGCCTAAAAGTCGAGCCTCCTTTGGCTTCAAATTGCTTTTTGAATTCTTCCCACAAAGAAGCGCTAAACGGACTGTTGGGATTGTAAAATACTGCGGCTTTTTTCTCACCGACCAAGAGCAGTTGATTTACTAAAGCTTCAGCTTCTAGGCTAGTTGTCGGAGCCGTCCGAAAGAAAAATTTTCGAGGTTTTCGCGTTAGTTCTTCTGTGGTGCTTCCCGGAGAAATGGCGATTAGTTGATTTTGATTGTAAATATCTACTGTTTCCACAGTCATGTCGCTGGTGTAGTGTCCGATAACTGCTAGAATATCAGGCTGAGCGACCAGTGAATTAGCCCTTTGAACGGCGTAAGATTTGATATTTCCGTCATCAGCAATGATGACTTTGAGACCTTTGTTTCTAATAGCTTTTGGTTCGAGAAATCCTTGACCGGGAAAATCTTTATTGCTGCTGTCATTGGGTTTGATGAGACTTAAATTAACTTCGGTTTGAGCTTGAGCAATACCGCGCAGCAGTTCTTCGGCTAAATTTGCGTTGAGAATGCTGCCGTCCTGATTGCGGCGGATAGGAACAACAATTGCGATCGTGTAATATTCTGCATTTATTGCCTTCAGCAAAGCATTGTTGATGTAAATTAAAGTTTCTGGATCTCTGCGGTCTTCCCGCCAGGACTGTTTGAGCAATTTTAAGGCTTCGGGATAATTTGAGTCGGCAAACTCATTGATTCCCCTTTGTTTTGACCACAGGGCGGAGGTTTGCACTAAGAGTTTTTCGCCGGAACTTACACCATCGGCGGAGGGTGTAGGCAACGTTGGTTGCGGGGAAATTCTGGGGATTAAAAATACGATCGCCCCAAAAGCCGTGATTCCCGCAACAGCTAACAGCAGCCAGCGAAAGCCCGATCGCAACTTCCGCGAAGTTTTGGGTAAATCGGGCCCTGCGACGATCGACAAATCCAAGTCTTGCAAAACTTCATCCACAGATTGGTAGCGGTCTTGAAAGTGGAAACGCACCATCTTGGTTAAAATATTTTTGAGCTTGTCGCTAACTTGTACCGCAGGACGATCGGGCGTCGAGTAATCCCAGACAATTTCCCCAGTTTCGGGGTCTTGCGGCAGATTGGTGGGACGTTGCCCGGTGAGAGCTTGGATGGCGATAATTCCGAGAGCGTAAATGTCGTTGTAGGGTTGCGGGAGAGAGCGCGGATTGTATTGTTCTGCCGGCATATAACCGCTGGTGCCGATCGCCTGCGATGTGAATATTTCACCTGTAGAGTTAGAGGTAAAAGTGCTGATTTCTTTGACCGCCCCAAAATCAATTAGAACAATTTTTTTATCTGTTTCGCGCCGAATTAAGTTAGCCGGTGTAATATCGCGGTGAATTATATTTTCTTGGTGGACACATTTTAATATTTCTAGAACTTCCCGCAACAAAGCAACGGTTTTTTTCTCATTCCCCCGATCGCCCGCAGCGAGTTCTTGACTGAGCGGATGTCCTTGAACGTATTCTTGAACTAAATAAAAATGGTTGTTTTCTTCAAAGCGATCGAATAATTCGGGAATGCGCGAGTCCTTCCCTAGACGACGCAAAGCGCTAGCTTCCCTTTCAAATCGCTTTCTTGCCATGTCCAAGACGTGGCGATCATTCGATGAGGGAAAAGGAAGTTCCTTAACAACGCACAGAGGATGATTTGGTTGGTTTATTTGTGCAGCCGTATAGGTTTTAGCAAACCCTCCCTGTCCCAACAAAGCGGTAATTTTGTAGCTTTCGTGCAGGATCTGCCCTAAGTTGACGCACATAAATTTTCCAACACCTCTTGACCGGCTGCGACCTTTAAGGTGAATTATAAGCTTTTTTGTGGTTCGATACCGCTTGGCAACATATCCAATTCATCTGTGTCTATATCAAAAATACTATAACTCTCAGCAATGAGCAATTCTACATTAGTGATTAGCGATTGCTAATTATCAATTATCTTTCTGCTAACTTACTGAGTACAAAAGCAGCTAAAAAACCGCAGACAGTAATTAGTCCAGCAAAATCGTGAGTTTCCTCGAATGCTTCGGGAATCATAGTATCTGAGATCATGGCTAAAATACCCCCTGCTGCTACGGCGGTAGTAGCGGCTATTACTTCCGCAGAAAAGTGGCTAAAAAGGGTATATCCTAATAATGCTGCGATACCGGAAATAAGTGCGATCGCGCCCCAAACTCCAAAAATGTAACCGATCGATCTCCCTGCTTTTTTCATGCCCGCGGCGCTAGAGAGTCCTTCGGGAATGTTGGAGAGGAAAATTGCCGCTACTGTCACCGAACTGACAGCGCCTCCAGAAATCATGCTGACACCAATGACGATCGACTCCGGTATCCCGTCTAACAGCGCGCCGAGGGCGATGGCTAATCCGCCATCGCCTGACTCTGTTTTAGCTGGGTGCAAAGCGCCCGATCGCTTGCGGTGTTTTGCTCCCTGTTGACTCAAAAACCAATTGGCGGCTGTGTAGACAGCAGCGCCACCCAAAAAGCCGATCGCCGTCGAGTCGAAACCGCCGCGCTTGTAAGCTTCATCCATCAGTTCAAAGGATAGCGCTGAAATTAGCACGCCGGCGCCAAAAGCCATAATTGTCGCGATCGCGCGCTGAGGAATGCTGACAAAGTAACCCACCGCCGCTCCCAGTAGCAGCGCCGAACCCCCCACTAAACCCCAAAATCCTGCCTGCAACCACACTGGAAACATCAGCCCTACCTCAGAGGAAAATTTTTTATGCCGCCTAAAAATTCATTATATATAAGACTTACGGATGGGCGCCAGAAACCGAGTTTTTCGCCTAATCTGCTAACTACATTTCCTAATAGAGAAACTGTATAACATGGCTTTGTTCAGCAACCCGCTCACAGGGTTATTTAGGAAGTTGAATGCCACCTATAGCTCATCTTTCGGAATATGAGCCTTAGTTTCTTTTGTGCCCATTAAAAATATATCTATCAATATAAAGGTATATGAAAGCTCTCTCAAGAAAATAAATAAATTACCTTTAAAAAAATTTGCTCAAGCTGACTACCATTAGCGGGAGCGCTCGCTACTCATTTCGATTATATGTTCATCAAAATAGCCAACTTGTTTAGCTTGTAGCTGCACTGTCTTCGCTCTCTTTTGCCAAGACAGTGCAAAACCAAAAACCTTAGTTAAATCGGCCAGCGCTTGTAAGTCCTGACGGCATAGGAGTTGTGTTTCCCTTTAGCGATCGCTAATTTTGCCAACTACTCTTCTACCCAATTGAGTAACCCAAGAGAAGTAACCGCTCCAAAAAAGTGAGCGCCAATCAGATTGACGTTAGCCATCGTCACAAAAATATCTAGGGAACGAATCACATTTTCTGGCGCATAAGCTGCCATCGCTTGCGGTTGACTAAGAGTTTTCGCTAGAACTACAGCAACTGTTTCTTCAGAAGCCACAAACGCGATTAATACCCCCACCAAACTAGAAACTAATCCAATCCTTAAGGTGTGAGTAATATGTTCTTTGCTGGGATATACCTGGGAATTTTCTGCGTGCAAAAGTCGCCCTAAAAGCCTATAGCGAAAATCCCAAAAAATTCTAAAGCACAGCAATAAAAGACCAACTATTGCTAAAAATACCCCGAAACCAATACCTGCATTATTGGTTTGTTCGCTCATGTTGCGACCCAACATAGCAAATAATAAAACAATGCCGGAAACAGCACCAAAGAATAACTGTATCCAGAAGCTAAATCTACTAAACAAGCGAAAAGTTGCAACGAATTCGCTTTGGATCAGCGGTTGCGACAAGGATTCTGGTTGATTCAGTTGATTCATTATATACACCTTATTGCTGAATTGAGCATCAAAGCAAACGACGTAAGAAATAGGTTCTGCTTGTCTTCCTGTCGCAAGGGATCGGCTTGTGGTTAGCTATTAGATTTTTCCTGAAAAGTCAGTTAAGGGCAGGACAGGATGCCGGATGTTTGGGTACCGAATTCGGCAATTTCCGGTAAATAAAAGGTTGAACTCAACACAGGCACTGCCGTTGTGGTTGATTTGATTTTCCTAAAATCCTCCCGGTTCTGAACAATCAACTTCTTGCGACAATGGGAATTTAGAGTCTTAAAAATCGACTTAGGCAAAATGTCTATTGTCTGTGTTCACCATTTCAAAATCTTGCTTCTATCTCTATTTAATCTAACTAGCCCAACCTTGCCATCTGTCTGATGCCATAAGAAAATATCCACCTGATGGAAGATGATTGAGGAAAAATTTATGATAAAGCTTTGAGTTAAGTGCGATCGGAGTATTAGCCATAGATGCTTGATTCCCAACTCCCGCACTGGGGCGCATCCATTCTTACAACATCCATAAGCTAGTTAGGGCAGCTATTCCAGATTCCCAACCATTCATATGCGAGTTGGGAGCTATTCGTTGCAAGCAAGATTACCCGGACAAATTTTTTATCACCTTCCGAGTATTGACCATTTAACCCAACAAATTAAAACGATTAATATCTGAACCAATTCGCATATTAATCTGTTGTTGTATTCCCACTATCTAAGGCTAATTATTCATAGATTATTAATTATATTCTTGAGGATACTTCGGTCAATCCGGTGCCATACCGCCACGCAACTATCAGCCTTTTTCCCGCTTTTTACCGCCAGCGAGCAGCTCAAATTATCTCAAAATGCGAAGAGGGTTTAATGGGTTGGTTGGCAGGCATTGCATAAAGCATGAATTTTATTGCAGCAATAGCAATCCTTGCAATAGTCATAAATCTTTTACCCCACCCCAACCTTCCCCGCGAGTTCGGGGAGGCAGTAAGAAATTCATAAATGATTTACGCTTTGTATATTACAACCATTATTGCTTTTTTTGGCAAGTGATACTGCTGTGTTTCAACGGAGTTGTGGCATTTACAGCAAATTCGGAGTTCATGAGGTACAGTAGCAGCAATGTGTAAACCAATTTTTGAGATGTTCGGGATTCATTAATTGAAGTGCTAGTTTAATCAAACCATCAACTCCAGACGCGGTAGCGGGGGAAAATTGTTTCAGGAACGCTTTTAATTGTGACCACCAATGTTCGATGGGATTAAATTCAGGAGAATAGGGAGACAGATACAGAACAGTTGCACCAACCGATTCAATTAAAGGTTGGATTTCTTTAACTTTATGTGCGGGTAGATTATCCATGACAACGACTGCACCTACCCATAATTGTGGAAGTAGAAAATGTTTGATAAAAACTTTGTAGGCATCCCCATTCATTGAGCCGTCTAGCGTCATGACTGCCAACACCTTCTTTAAGCTGATTCCTCCAATCACACTCACTTTCGCGCCTCGGTAATAGGGCTTAAAGTCATAGACTCTGCTACCACGACTGCTTCTAGCATGAGTTCGCGTCAACCCCAGTAAAACACCCATTTCGTCTAGAAATATCAGGTCGAGTGGGTCGATGTGTTTTACCTTTTCCCAATACTCTATTCTCAGCTTTTGGACTCGCTCTGTCTTCGCTTGGCTACTGCGTAACGTTTTTTTTTTCGCGTTAGTTGTTGTTTTTGTAATGCACAGCACATAACACTGGCACAGACCCAAACGTTATATTGCTCTCCAAAATACTCGCAGTATTCTGCTAGAGTTGCGTCGGGATGGCTTTGAACCATTGCAGCTAATTCGCTACCGTACCCATCTAATTTACCCTTCATTGCACTCCCTTGCTTTTTGGGTTCTAGATGACCTTGCGTTTTCTTGAGTTGGAGGAGCTTTTGTACATAGCTTTTCGCTACACCAAATTGAACTGCTACTTTTCTAACCGAAGTGTCTCCTCTGTCGTAAGCATTGACTATTTTTTCTCGTAAATCGACTGAGTACGGTTTCATCGTAATTCTTAATACCTTTAATATTCAATCGATTGTACCTTATATTCCTCAAAAACGCTGTATATGCGGTTTTCTCCCCTATGTCGGCGAATTTTTAAGCGTAATTTTAGTAGGGCTGCCTTTATTAGACTCGCATTGGAAAGCAGGTGAGGTGTTGTTGCTATATTTCCTAATTAAACAAATTACAGCAGGAAATTTTGTCACCCCTATCCTGATGAAAAAGCAGGGATATTTGCTTTCCAATTACACATTAGCACTCTAGACAGCATTTAGATTTTTATTTGGTTTTTTGGGATTATTTTTAGCGCCGTCAATTATAATTGTTATTAAAACTTTGGTTAAAGAAGTTTTAGTCAAAGATATACTAGACTCCTGGCCGACTGCTCCATCATCGAAGCTATCTTATAGCCCATCAAGCTAGATTTGTCAAGGGTAATAAATGTGAAATTTATAAATCAATCAACCGCTGACACTCCCACTCAAGACTGATGCAAAAAAATTCTAAACAAGCTAATTATTAAATCAATAGATAATAACATAAATTATTTGTTTAAAAACTCAGTTAACTGGGAAGGAACTCACCATATGGCTATGCCAGCGACCGTTAACAACTAAAGTATAAAAGATATGAAACCGCAGAACTCACCCACCGACAACATTAAACAGTCAATTCGACAAGCAGCTTCTCATACCTGGTTTGAGCGACTGGCAAGATTGGGATATGCTTCAAAAGGCTTAGTTTACTTTATTGTCGGTTTTCTAGCAGCACAAGCAGCCTTTAGTATGGGCGGCAGGACAACCGATACTAGCGGTGCATTATCAGCAATTGTTAACCAACCTTTCGGTAAATTTCTGCTATTTCTGGTAACGATTGGCATTATTGGTTATGCCCTTTTGCGTATCGTTGAGGCAATTCTAGACCCAGAACACCAAGGAGACAAATTGGATGCCAAGCGAATTGCCAAACGTATTGGCTACGCCTTAAGTGCTTTAGCTTACGCAGGTTTGGCTTTAACGGCTGTAAAACTGATAATGGGTTCGGGCGGTGGTAATAGCGATACAACCCAAGATTTGACAGCCCAAATTTTAGCACAACCGTTTGGACAATGGCTGGTAGGATTGGCAGGCTCAATTGTTATTGGTGTAGGATTTTCTTATTTTTATGAAGCATATAAAGCCAAATTTCGCCGCCATTTCAAGCTAGATGAAATGAGCCAAACCGAGCAAAATTGGGCGACACGGTTGGGTCGATTCGGAATTGCTGCCCGTGGAATTGTTTTTGTTATAATCGGTTTTTTCTTAATTCAAGCAGCAAGGCTATCGGATGCCAGTCAAACGAAAGGATTGGGCGAGGTGTTGGCAATTCTGGCACAGCAGCCTTTTAGTCCAGTGATTTTGGGTCTAGTACCTTTGGGTTTAATTGCCTATGGCATCTACTCGGTAATTGAAGCTCGCTATCGGCGAATTTTCCGTTCATAAGCTTGCCCGTTATACGGAAAGTTATGAATTTTGATTACAACATTTTTTTTTTATTAAGCTGTTACGCACTTAAGTGGGAAATTCGGGACAGGCTAGAAGCCCGTCCCACAAAAGTTTTATTGATTTTTGACACACAGTTTAAATGTAGAACAGCTTAAAAACTTATCTAACTCAAAGCTCAAAACTTTTACAAGGCGTCCTGATTAAATCACTTGCTTTTAAGTCTGGATATTTGAACTCACAACTCAGGGCGGGTAAGGATTCATCGCCCTTACTCAACTCAAAACTCCTAAAAACTTATGGCAAAAATTGGTTATCATGCTTCCCAGGAACAGTTTAAGCCCAGCGAACTGCTGAAATATGTCCAAATGGCAGAACAAGCTGGCTTTACCCATGCCCTTTCTTCCGATCACTTTCATCCTTGGAGTTAAGCGCAAGGACAAGGACAAAGCGGTTTTCCTTAGTCTTTGTTGGGTGCAGCAATGCAAGCAACGCCGAGGCTTTCCTATCGGGTTGTTTGCGCTCCCAGACAGCGGTATCATCCGGGTATTATTGCCCAAGCTGCGGCAACGTTGGTAGAAATGTTTCCAAATAGTTTTTGGCTCACGGTTGGCAGCGGTCGAGCGTTGAACGAAAATATTACTGGGGATAATTGGCCTACTAAGAGCGCAACACACGCCTCAAAGAATGTGTCCATATTATCCGCGCCCTTTGGGCTAGAGAAACCGTCACCCATTGCGGTTTAGTGTGCGTAGAAGATGTAAAACTCTATACCCGTGCGAAAATTCTCCCATTAATTATCGGCGCGGCAGTTACCCCAGAAACCGCAGAATGGTTGGGCAGTTGGGCAGATGGATTAATTACTACTTCTCACCCACCTGAAAAGTTAAAAAAGTTGTCGATGCGTCTCGTCGCGGTGGCGGAGAAGGGAAACCAATGATTTTGAAAGTGCAGCTTTCCTATAACAGTAATGCAAAGAAAGCACTACAAGGCGCTCACGATTAATGGCGTAGTAACATCTTCAGAAGCAAAATGTTATCGAACTGATAAAACCAGATCAATTTGATACCAGCGGGGAGTTTGTGAAACCAGAGCAGTTATATCAACACGTCCGCATCTCGGCAGACCAAGAGCAGCCTATTGAGTGGTTGCAAAAAGATATTGAATTGGGGTTAGATGAACTAATTTTCACAACGTTAACCGAGAACAAGAGCAGTTTATTGAGGTGTTTAGCGAAAAAGTAGTGCCAGCGCTGACAAAAAGTTGATGGTGGAAACTCAGTATGTAGAAGCGATCGCTCTTATGATGGATACTGGTTCAAAAATCAATTAGGGTTTTTAGCAGCACTAGCAGGAAGCTATTTCGTAGCTTCCTCATGATTAGACAGTTGTTGTATCTGACTTTGCTCAACCAAAGCTTGATTAATTAGCGCCGTAGCACTCCCCCGACGGAGTAACTCGGTTGCATCAAGAACTCTGGTATCTCGATAGTTTACCGAGATATTTGCTTTTGTCGTTGCTGCCACTTCATCGCCTTTATTATACTCCTCCCTATGTTTAAATATCATTATCAATATATGCAATACCGCCTCTTCAGCAAGCAATTTCCAATAAGTGATGACTAATGAATAATGATTGATAAAAACAAATTACCCTGCCTAAGCAGGGAACGAAAAAGTTAAAAAAAAATAATCTTGTTTTAATAAATTGAATATGCCAAAAAGCGGCGATAAGTTAGTAGCAGCCCTTGTTGATTTGAGAGTGGACGCCGGGGCGGGCATTCCTGTGCAGGTGCCGCACCCGATCGCATTTTCCAGTCTCAAGAAAACAGTTGCATTCATATTTGAGCACCAGTTAAGCTTGGCTGCTGTTGCGAGTCTGGCTAGCCAGTTCCAACAGTTGCGCCCAGCGTTTTTGGACTTGTTTGGGAGTGCATTTGAGGGCGGAGGCGATCGCCTTGTCGCTTTCTTGATTCCGCTTCATTTCTAACATTTGCTGCATTTCGGGCGCAAGTTGAGCGCGAAATGCTTCCCATTTGTCCGAAGTCATTCCCAGCTTTTGATCGACATCAGCACCCAGCCATTCGTGGACGAGTTTCCAATTTTGAGTGCGGGCAAATTTTTCGACGTGGTACTTAAACCGCTGTTGCAAGTAGTCGCGCTGCCGGGAAGACAAACCGAGCGCGCGGTCAATTTCCGAAGCCGAAAGGTCTTGCAGTTTTAAAGTTAAGTAATTCACGCATTCTGGCTGATTTTGCGATTCCAGATAGGCGATCAATTCCGAGACTACTCGATCGCGCAGCACTGCATCAGCCGGATCGACAGTTTCCGATACCATTTGCTCGCGCACTTGTTGCAGCGCCGGAGAACGGCTGTACATTTCCGCCTCTTCTCCCTTGCCGGATTCTACAGCCATTTCAATGTCGATCGCAGTTTCGGGAGGCTGGCCCTTGGCAAATCCTTGAGCGCGCAGCACGATCAGGCGTTGGCGGTTGCGGCCGGGCAAACCGATTTGGCGCTTGGCGTAGTGTTCGGTGAAAGCCATGTACTCAGCCAATTCTAGCTGGGTGCGGGGCTGGTAGGTGACATCGAGTTGGTGTTCGCGGCGGAAAGCTCGCAGAGATTCGATGTAAAAGCCTTGCAAAAAGTCTTCAATCATGTTGTAGCGAGCTTGGAAGTTCAAGTTCGATCGGAAAGAAGCAACATGGCGGTAAATCATAGCCGCGAGGTGAGAGTGCAGTTCGACGCGGCCTTGTTTGGAACCGAGGCGGTAGTATTGCAGGATTTTTTGCAACCGGTGCTCGGCCAAGGTGATTTGCCAAGCTTCAACTTCGCCGGAAATTTGGATGCGATCGCTTTTTTGGCAAATCCGTTCAACTTCCTTAGCAATCCGCATCGCCACTGTTTGAGCGCTGCGGCTGGCAGTTTTCATTTCCGCTTGCAATTCTTTGAGGGCGAAGTTAGCCAAAGCGAGGATATCGATGCTGGGAACAGTATTGATTTCAGCGGTTTGTTCGGGAATCGAGTTGAGGTCAGAAGCGGTGTTGCAGTTGACGGTGTTGGTGGCAGCTTTGACAGTCATGGCGTTTATCGGGTGGTAGGGCACAGCGGGTGTGCGAGGACATTTGTTAGAGAGTGAGGCGGCAGTTGCTGGCGGTTTCGCTTGCTGTGCTGATTCAACTCTCTATACATTGAATGTTACGGAAGTAGAGATAACCGCAGTGATGCCAGTGTTCCACTCTCTCATCCAACAGTTTTTGGCTGCTGAATCTGATTCTAAGCGCTGGCTGTGGAAGATTGGTTTTATTGCCGTTAAAGCCTTACTGTACAAGCATTCTGAGCTGTTAGTCGGGTAGGGCGATCGCGAAAAAAATTGACGGTGTTTCGGGGCCGCGGAGTGGACGATTTACAAACTGGTTTTTTAAGGGTTTGAAGTTCTGGAATCGGGATGGGAGAAAATGTAGCGAAAACCCATGTCTTCTGAACCTACGCAACAGCAGTTAGGAAACCCGGTTAATCTGAAAATTTGCTCTTAGTAACGGCAACGGCTTTTTTTGAACGAACCGCGAAGATGCAAAGGACACGTTCGGCGAAGCCGTTCCCGAAGGGTAGAAAGACAAGAAAAGTAGGGTGCGGTGCGGTGCACAGAGAGACCTGTCAACCAACTCACCCCGATTCTCTCTCTAATATCAAAGTCACCGGCCCGTCATTCTCGATCGAGACTTGCATCATCGCTCCAAACAAGCCTGTTTCAACTTTTAAGCCGCTCTGGCGCAACTTTTCGACAAATTTATCATAAAGAATTTCGGCTCGTTCAGGAGCCGCTGCTCGATCGAAGGAAGGTCGCCGACCTTTGCGACAGTCGCCGTAGAGCGTAAACTGACTGACAACCAGCAACTCGCCACCGATGTCTTGTACGGACTTGTCCCAGCGCCCGGTATCCCCGGCAGAGTCGGGAAACACGCGCAATTCCAGGCATTTGCGAGCCATCCAATCGAGTTCTCCTTCGGTGTCGGTGTCTGCAATACCTACAAGCAAGTTAAGTCCGCAGCCAATTTTGCCGACAATTTGACCTTCTATTTCGACTTGAGATGATTTTACTCGCTGGATGATGACTCGCATAGACTTGCTTTTTGGTAGCGTCTTAGGGTTATTTGAACAGCAGCGCGATCGGCGTGTCGCTATGAAAATGAAAACGGTCCGATACACCGATGTCGGCAAAGTCCAACAATTATGATCGAAGTAGGAAATTCAGGGTTAATACATCTTCTTTTTGCCTAAATATTGTTCAGAAATGAATCAAATTGAATGGCAGTGGCAATATATCAAAAAAAATCAACTAGCCGGAAAAATGTTTGATGATGAATTAGAGCTCGCTTATGCTGTAATTAATGGGGTAGAAGTTAGAGCAGAAAAAGGAAAGTATACTACAGAACCTGTTCAATTTAACTCCCATCAACTTACTTAATCCTTCGTTACATACTTGTAAATATTTCCCTCGACTTACTTAATCACTAATCACCAATCACCAAGGACTCCCAATCATCACAAAAGCCGACCAATAATAAGGATGCGACAACTTTAAATCCGCAAACCCTTGCAGCGAAGTCGGCAACTCCACCCCCTCACCCCGACTCAAACCCCGCAATCTTCCCCCCTCCAAACGCACATCTCCCCGCAACATCGCAATTTGCGCTTGTCGCAGCGCCGCCGCCTTAATTCGCGCTGTCTTCAACTGCTGGTAAAACTCACTCATCAATCCCAAAGTACCTTCATCACTCACGTACCACAAACTTCCCAAAGCCGTTTGCACCCCCGCTTGCAGCGCCAAACCCCCGAAACCCAACTCCGCCTGTGCATCTCCCACCGCAGTCCGACAAGCACTTAAAACTAACATATTCACCTGCGGATCGTTCAATCTCAAATCCCGCAATTGATCCAATCGCAGCCGACTATTCCACAACTGAATAAAAGAATTATTCGGCGATCCAGGTCGAAATTCGCCGTGAGTAGCTAAGTGAATAATGCCAAAAGGTCGGCTTTGATGCTGTCGCTTCAAATTATCCAAAGTGAAACCCTCATTTAGAAAAGTAACTCCCGGCCACTCTCTAGAAATGGCGGCTATTTCAGCAGGAACCGCAGGCAAAGGATTCAACTCGGAAAATTCCGAGGCACCCATTGCTAAAACTTGAGAATTTCTGAGATCGACGTAGCGAGTATCTGTTAAATTAATGCTGGGCATCAGGCTGAGACTGTACTTTTCCACTAAAAATTGCTGTCCGTCGTGCAAAGCAGCAAAGGGCATACCTCTCAAACCCCGATCGACAACAAAGGAAATAGTATCGGTTTCGCAGTTTTTCAAACTGTCCTCTAAAGGCGCCACGATCCACTTATAAAGCTGTTGGGAAGATGGTAGATAACTCGTAGTAGCCCGCACCCCCGGTTTGGTAATCTCATCCCTGAACTGAGTGACAACTTTCAGCAGTTCTGCCCGGTTCGCAGCAGGCACACTTTTGTGAACCACTTCACCGCAAGAAGTGATCAGCATTAAATTTAATTCTTCGGGCTGCGAAAACAGATAAATTAAGCTGGGTTTCGTGCCAGTTTCTGTGGCCACGGATGCTAATTTTTTTTGAATTTCCTCTGGGGATACCAACTCGTCACTGATGTTTATCCCTAAATATTCCCCAAATTCTTGGCTGAAAGATTTGTCCAGCAGAGACAAAGCTTCCGATATTTTTCCTGCCTCTAAAGTCCTGCCGATGTCGCCGCGAAATGCTGACTGAATAACTGAATCTCTGATATTTGAATTGATGAAATTTCTCAGTTCTCTGGCAGAGTGCATTCTTTCGGGCGGCATCCTGTCTCGGGGTTTTGCTATATCTCGCAATATTCTATTTTGGTTCTGCCGCTGTTCGCGAGTAAAGGGTTGGTTGCGATCGGGAAAAAGTCGGTTTCTATCTAATGGAAATCTACCGCTTGGCGATGGTGGCGGTTGATTTATTCCGGGTTGATTTATTCCGGGTTGATTTATTCCGGGTTGATTTATTCCGGGTTGATTTATTCCGGGTTGATTTATTCCGGG